>CASEKR010000003.1 GCA_949288585.1 uncultured Bacteroides sp.
CGGGTATCATTTGTTTCTTTTCACGGCATCATTTGTCAACCGGCCTCCAGAATCCCGGCCCGGTTATAAAAAAGAGCTATGCAAGGATAGCTCTTTTTTAAACTAATTACCAACATCTATATTGATCCGAGAGTTATTCGGGCGCGCCGTCGTAAACGCTTTGCAAGGTGTAGGAAGCGTCGGTCGTGAAGACGGCTTTCTTCATGGCGTCTATCATCACCTGGGCATCGTTCACGAGGTTACCTGTGGCGCGGTCGAAGAGACCGGACTGCTCCGTGCCGGCGCCTTGGTAGCCATTGTCCCAGCAGAACGGAACGAGACCGTAGTCGTGGGCTGCCTTGAATACGTATTCGAAGTAGTAGCGGCGGAACAGTTCGCTGCGTTCGCTCTCGTGGCGCACGCAACCCATTTCTCCCAGGTAGACGGGAATGCCGTTGTCTACGAAACGAGTCTTCAGCGCGCCGAACACGGCCTGCACGTTGTCTTCGTTGCCGCCTTCCACGTAGGTGCCGGAATCGGCGGTATGTCCCCATTCGGAGTATTCGGCGGTCAGGGTAAATTCGGTGGGTTCATAGAAGTGTACGCCTACCAGCAAACGGTTGGGAGTAGGGTCTTCGGGAAGCTCCAGGTAGTCGATGGTGAGGTCAGCGTCTGTGGCATATCCCTGCACGCCGAGGTAGCGGTTCGTGTTCTGCCCGCCTGCGGCACGCACGGCATCCACGAAGATTTGGTTCCACTCGTTGATGACACCATACTGGGCGCCGCCGTCCAAGCGGTTCTCGCCCTGGCCCCAGTCGCCGTCGTGCACTTCGTTAAAGGCTTCGAAGATGAGGAACTCGCCTTTGTCCTGGAAGCGCGTGGCTATCTGCGTCCACATGGCGCGGAACTGGGCGTTGATTTCGGCGCGTACCGACTCGTTGCGGGCAGCCTCTCGGATGTTCAGCCACATGGCAGAGTTGTAGTCCGTGCTGGTCCTGTCGCTGTAACCGTCGTGGTGGATATTGAGGATGACGTTCAGGCCGGCATTCTCGGCATAGCCCACTACTTCGGCCACGCGGTCCATCCACGCGTCTTCAATCTTATAATCGGGAGCGGCGCCGATGTGCCCCATCCAGGTGACGGGAATGCGCACCGACGTGAAGCCTGCCGCAGCCACCTTGTCTAAAAGAGCCTGCGAAGCGGGAGCATTGTCCCATCCCGTCTCGTCGGAGACGCCGTTTACATGTGCATCGAGTGAATTTCCGAGGTTCCAGCCCAGGCCCAAGCGGTCGGCGATGGTGCGGACGCTCTCAGGGACAGCCCCGCCGGGGATGCCTCCCGTGCCGGGATTGTCGTCATCGTCACTGCAAGAAACCAAACCAAACATGAAAAGCAAACAAAGCGAGGCTACTGCATGCCAACGCCAACGAAATGTATTCTCCATAATGATATTAAATTATTGAATGATTAAATAAGTTGTCTTTCCGGCAGGAGGGCGGACAAGGCCGTTCTCCACGGGGTTACTCCGAGAGACAAAGATAGGGGGATTCTTTCGAGAAAGCCGCGACTTGGGGGAAGTATTTTCTTGAGGAAACCGAATTATGTCAGAAAACAAACTTTGCCGATAAGAAACAAACCTTTTCGCCCAACTATTGCGGTTTCCGGGGCTGTTCCAAGGGGCGTCCGGAGGCCATGCGGAAGGCATTTCTCCCGGGTGCACTCCGCGTTTGTCCCGAGTGCACTCCGTGTTTCTCCCGAGTGCGGCAAACGGAAATCCCGAGTGCGGCGTTCGCGTCCCCCTTCTGTACGCCTGCTGGAAGGGGGTGCGGGAAGGGGATTTTTTGTTGCGAAGATGGGGTGCGGATGTTGCCCCGCCGCAAAAAGCGGCCGGTCCGTTTGGAGGGGTGTCCGGGTTTGGCTACATTTGCGGGAAACAACTAACTTCCAAAACCTATACAATGATGCGAAAACTGACATTCTTTGCCGCACTGGCTTTCAGCCTCTCCTGCTTCGCCCAGCAGCCCGAAGGCTACCGGAACCCCGTCATCGCGGGCTTCCATCCCGACCCGAGCGTCTGCCGCGCGGGCGACGACTTCTACTTGGTGAACAGCAGCTTCCAGTATTTCCCCGGCGTGCCCATCTTCCACAGCAAAGACCTGGTGCACTGGCAGCAGATAGGGCACTGCCTGACGCGCCCCTCGCAACTGCCGTTGAAGAACGCCAGCACCTGGGGAGGCATCTATGCCCCCACCATCCGCTTCCACGAGGGACGTTTCTACATGATTACTACGAACGTGTCGGACAAAGGCAACTTCTTGGTGCACGCCACCGACCCGCGCGGCCCGTGGTCCGAGCCGGTGTGGATCGAGCAGGGAGGCATCGACCCCTCGCTCTACTTTGAGGACGGCAAGTGCTACCTGGTGAGCAATCCGGACAACTGCATCCACCTGTGCCAGATTGACCCGCTGACGGGCGAACAACTGACGCCATCGAAACGGCTGTGGGAAGGGACGGGCGGACGCTATCCCGAGGGACCGCACCTTTACAAGAAAGACGGATGGTACTATCTCCTCATCTCGGAGGGCGGCACTGAATACGGGCACAAAGTAACCATCGCCCGAAGCAGGCACATCGACGGGCCTTACACGGGAAATCCCGCCAATCCCATCCTGACGCACATCAACATGAACGCGCAGGGCAATCCCATCCAGGGGACGGGACACGCCGACTTGGTGGAAGCGCCCGACGGCAGTTGGTGGATGGTCTGCCTGGCCTTCCGCACGCAGGGCGGCACGCACCACCTGCTGGGACGCGAAACCTTCCTCGCCCCCGTGCGCTGGGACGAAGGAGCCTGGCCGGTGGTGAACGCCGACGGCACCATCTACCCGCAGATGAATGTCCCCACCCTGCCCCAACGACCCTTTGCCCCGAAACCCGCCCGCACGGAGTTCGATGCCGACACGCTGGCCTACGACTGGGTGTACGTCCGCAATCCGCACCCCGAAAACTACGAATTAAGAAAAGGCCGCCTCGTCCACGCCCGTCGGCCTGGAACGGATAGACGACAGTCCTACCCTCGTGTGCCGCCGCCAGGAGCACATGAGCTTCACCGCCACCACCTCACTGCGCCTGCGCGATGCCTCGACGGGCGACGAAGCTGGGCTAACGGTCTACATGTATGAAGACGCCCACAGCGACCTCGTCCTCCGCCGCGGAGACGACGGCCGGAACTACCTGACCCTGCGCCACAAGATGGGGCTGCTGACTCACGAGGAACCGGGTGTGCCCGTCGGCCAGGGAGACGTACACCTGCGCGTCACAAGCGAATCGCAATACTACGCCTTTTCCTACTCCACCAACGGCCGGGACTACCACGAACTGGGCAAACTCAACACCCGCTACCTCAGCACCGAGACCGTGGGTGGCTTCACGGGCATCATGCTCGGCCTGTTCGCCACGTCCGCCTCGCCCCAGTCGGAAGCCCGGGCGGAGTACGACTACTTCGACTACGAGGGAGAGTAAACAGACACGAAAAGGCGGGAGACAGCAGCCAGTGCCGGCTGTCTCCCGCCTTTTCCATGCTCCGGAAGGAATACCCGGAAACTACTGGGCGTCCTCTTCCCCGTCCTTCTTCCCCAACTTCAGTTCGACAACGAAAGCCACCAGCAGCCCCACGCCGCCCATCAGCAAGATGGAGGCGCCGAAGATGACTGCGACAAGCGAATTGCTGGGATAGTACAGGGTGTCGCCCGGAAAGCTGGGGATGGTGTTCCAGCAAATGGCATAGCCCAACAAGACGCCCAGGCCGATGCCCATCAGCAGGCAGCCCCACTTCAGCGCAGAGAAAGAGAAGCGGAAGCGCCACCCGTAGGAAAAGCGGGGAAGTTCCTTCAAATCTGATGCCAACATCCGCTCGAGCAACATCATCCGTTCGCGACGGCACACGAAGAGTTCAAACAGCTTGTAGATTCCCAAGGTAATCGTGCCTACTACAAGTATGGGCACAAGAAAGTTAAAGTTAAACATACGTCAATCGGTTGTTAAGTAGTTAATCAATTCGTTTGTACCCATTAGACGCAAAGCAGGGGAAGAGGTTACAGGTTTCGCGCCAAAAAGTTTTCGCCCGCACTTCCTCATCCGCCCGGACGGGCGACATTCTTCCCGAAATAGCGGAAGCATTCGCTTAATTTTCCCGGACACAGTTGTAACCTTTCCGCCGGGAGAGCGTCTAATGTTTGACAAAGACTTATGGGAACAGACGAAACACATATCATCCGACGCATCCTGGACGGGGAGACTTCCCTGTACGGCTACTTCCTGCAAACGTATGCCGAACAGGTATTCCGCCTGGTCGCCCCCATCGTTGGGAACCGCGAAGATGCCGAAGAACTGACCCAGGACGTCTTTCTCAAGGCTTTCGACAAGCTGGCCACGTTCCGACGGGAAAGCAGCTTCTCGACATGGATATATGCCATCGCCTACCGTGCCGCCGTGTCGCAGGCGCGTAAGCACACCTACCAGGAACACGTGATGGATGAACACGAGTTGGCGTCGTTGAGCGACACGGTGGTGGACGAGTCATTGGACGACACCAACGAGACGCGGCTCATGCTCTTGCGGCACGCCATCCCCCGGCTGAAAACGGAGGAGCAAACGCTCATCGCGCTCTTCTACCGGGAAGGGAAATCCCTGCAAGAGATAGCCGCCATCATGGGACAAAAGGAAGGGACGCTGAAAGTCTGGCTGCACCGCACGCGCAAGAAACTATATATACTAATGAAAGAAGAGGAGGAAAAGAAACTATGAACAAGCCCAAAGACGATGCCCTGCGGCAAGTGCTGCAAGAGGCGCCCGGCTATCGCCTGTCGCCCAACTTCTGTTTCCGCACCCTGCAACGCGTGGAAGCACAGGCACGCAAGCAGCGGAAGAGAGCCGAACGACGCCTGTTCTGGACAACCGTCTCGCTCGCCGCCTTGCTGGTGGCAGGAGGGACGGCCTGCCTGTGGATTGCCTATGGAGAAATGTGGCAAACCATAGGAGAACAAGTGGCCGAGAGCTTCCAACGCATCGACCTCGCGCCCTACGGAGGCATCGGACTCTTGGTGCTGATGTTGCTGGTCCTCGACCTCGGGATGCGCTACGCCTACCACGCCCGGCAGCGCAGAAGCAGCAGGCACGACTAAAAAAACAGCAGGCAAACGCCCTGACAGAAAGAAATATCCGCCTCCACGCACCAGCCTAAGCCTAAAAAGCGTACCTTTGCACCCCGATAAAGGGACATCATTTATTTATAATATATATGAACGCAAAGTATTATTTCTCCGTTGCAGCCCTCTGCCTCAGCATGGCAGCCTGCAACTCGGGCAAAGGCGGCCTGACCACGGGCATCGACCTTGCTAACTTAGACACAACGGCCCTGCCGGGCACGGATTTCTACCAATTCGCCTGCGGCGGATGGATGAAGAACCACCCCCTGACGGACGAGTATTCACAGTACGGCTCTTTCACCATCCTGGCCGAAAACAACCGCAAGCAAATGCAGGGCCTCATCGAGGAACTGGCTAAGGCGGAACACGAACAAGGCTCGGTGGCACAGAAAATCGGAACGCTCTACAACCTCGCCATGGACAGCGTGAAGCTGAACCAGGAAGGCATCGCTCCCATCAAAGCCGAACTGGAAGAGATTGCTGCCCTGAAGGATAAGAAGGACGTCTACGCACTCCTCGGCTCGTTGGAGCGCAGAGGCATCACCAGCTACCTGGGCACAGGCGTCGGCGCTGACCAGAAGAACAGCAGCATGAACGCCGTCTACACCAGCCAGGCGGGACTGAGCATGGGTGAGAAAGACTACTACCTGGCCGAGGACGAGGCAACGACCAAGATTCGCGAGGCATTCAAGGTGCACGTAACGAAGATGTACCAACTGGCGGGCTTCGACGAAGCCACGGCCAACCGGGGACGCGACATCGTGATGGACGTGGAGACACGCCTGGCTAAAGCCTTCCGCAGCATGGTCGAACTGCGCGACCCGCAAGCGAACTACAACAAGATGACGATGGACGAACTGAAGCAGAAGTATGCTTCCTTCGGTTGGGACGCTTACCTGACCAACCTCGGACTGAAAGACGTACAGGAAATCATCGTCGGACAACCCGAAGCACTGGCCGAAGCCGCCAAGATACTGGATACACTCCCTGCCGACCAGCAGTCGCTCTATCTCCAATGGAAACTCATCGACCGCGCCGCTTCGTTCCTGAGCGACGAGATTGTGGAGCAGAACTTCGACTTTTACAGCCGCACCATGAGCGGGGCGAAAGAGATGCAACCGCGCTGGAAGCGCGCCGTATCCGTCACCGGTTCCGTATTGGGCGAAGCTGTCGGACAGATGTACGTAGAGAAATACTTCCCCGCCGCAGCCAAGGAACGCATGGTAGCTCTGGTAAAGAACCTGCAGACCGCCCTGGGCGAACGCATCCAGAACTTGGAATGGATGAGCGACAGCACCAAGACGCGCGCCCTGGAGAAGCTGGCCGCCTTCACCGTCAAAATCGGTTATCCGGACAAGTGGAAAGACTATTCCACGCTGGACATACAGAACGATTCTTACTATGCCAACATTGAACGCGCAGTAATATGGGCCAGCGATGAGAACATGGCCAAGGCCGGCAAGCCCGTCGACAAAACAGAATGGCACATGACTCCGCAGACAGTGAACGCCTACTACAACCCGACGACGAACGAAATCTGTTTCCCCGCCGGCATCCTGCAGCCCCCGTTCTTCGACATGAACGCGGACGATGCCTTCAACTACGGTGCCATCGGCGTGGTCATCGGCCACGAAATGACGCACGGATTCGACGACCAGGGACGCCAGTATGACAAGGAAGGCAACCTGAAAGACTGGTGGACAGCCGAAGACGCCGAACGCTTCAACGAACGCGCGCAGGTGATGGTGAACTTCTTCGACAGCATACAGGTGGCTCCGGGCGTACATGCCAACGGCCGCCAAACTCTGGGTGAGAACATCGCCGACTACGGCGGCTTGCAAGTTTCCTACCAGGCGTTCAAGAACGCTACCAAGGACGCGCCGCTGGCCACCATCGACGGATTCACGCCCGAGCAGCGTTTCTTCCTGGCCTACTCCGGCGTATGGGCCAACAACATCCGCCCCGAGTTCGTGCTCTACCTGACCAAGATGGACGTGCACTCCTTGGGCGAATGGCGCGTGAACGGCGCACTGCCGCAAATCGACGCGTGGTATGACGCCTTCGGTATTACGGAGAGCGATCCGATGTTCGTGCCGAAAGCCGAGCGCGTATCCATCTGGTAAGAACGCCCTGCGGATGGCGGCACAAGAATGAGAAAAGACATTTCATACCGTATGTTGCATCATTTGATGCCCGCCTGATCATCGGCAAATCCCTAACTTTGCAAGGCAGATTCCTCCCAAGCGAGAGAATCTGCCTTGTTTGTTTCCGTAAACCCGACATTCTTACCAAACAAATAAAACCATGAAGAAAAGAAAACTATTGCTGGCAGCCCTGCTTGCCATCAGTCTTTGTGCCTCGGCGCAGACCATCCAACGAACCGGACAAGGAGCCAAATTCCAAACCTCTGGCCAGAACCTTTACGGCGAAGTCATCTTCTATGCCCCGGACATTGTGCGCATATTAAAGTATCCTACCGCCACAGCCCCGGAAAAGAAGAGCTACCCAGTCATCAAGACGCCCGAACGACTGAAGATTGACTACGCCTCCGGCGAAGGAAACATCCTGCGGATGAGTACTACCCGCCTGACAGTCGTGCTCGACGCCAAGACAGGCACCCTAAGCTACGAAACCCCGCAAGGCGAAAAACTCCTGGCCGAAAAAGAGCAAAGCACCCGCTTCACTCCCACTTTGGACGCTGGCCGTTCCTCGTACAGCGTCGGCCAGGCATTCACCCTCCAGACCGACGAAGCCATCTACGGCCTGGGGCAACGGCAGAGCAACGCCATGAACCACCGAGGCCAGCAAATCTACCTCTGCAACACGAACACCAACATCTGCATACCCTACTTCACTTCCTCGAAGGGCTACGGCCTCTACTGGGACAATCCGGGCATCTCCCACTTCAGCGACACGCCCGCCGAAACCTCTTTCACGTCGCAAGCCGGCCTGTGCGCCGATTACTATTTCTTATATAGAGACGGCTCACAAGACGGAGTCATCGGTTGCCTGCGCGAACTGACGGGACGAGCTACTATGTTCCCGCGCTGGGCTTTGGGCTACTGGCAGTCGCGCGAGCGTTATAAAAGCCCGGACGAACTGTGCGACGTGCTCGACCATTACCGAAAGCTGGAAGTCCCGCTGGACGTGATGGTACAGGACTGGCAATACTGGGGATGCGACTCCAACTGGAACGCGATGAAGTTCATGAACCCGCGCTACACCAACCGCATGGGCGACTCCGAAGCCATGCGCTACCTGCCCAACGGCGAAGACCCCGCAATGCGCTACGAAGCCCGCATCCAAAGCCCGGAGGAGATGGTGGACTACGTGCACGGCCGGAACGCCCGCCTCATGATTTCCGTATGGGCCAGTTTCGGTCCCTGGACGGACCAGTACAAGGAACTGGACGCAATGGGAGGCCTGCTGAAGTTCGAGACATGGCCGCCCAAGTCGGGCGCCCATCCCTACGACCCCTTCAACCCGGCAGCGCGCGACCTCTATTGGCACTACCTCAGCCACCTGCACGGCATGGGCATCGACGCCTGGTGGACGGACTCGACCGAGCCTGACCACCTGAACCCCAAGGACAGCGACTTCGACCTGCCCACGGCCGACGGCTCTTTCCGCTCGGTGCACAACGCCTATTCGCTGGTGCACAACCGGGGCGTGTACGAACACCAGCGCGCTTTGTCCGGCGAAAAGCGCGTCATCCAAATGACCCGCTCGGGCTACTTGGGCCAGCAGCACTACGGCACGCTGAGTTGGAGTGGCGACGTGGCTTCGAGTTGGGAGGTGATGCGCCAGCAGATTCCCGCCGGGCTGAACTTCACCTTGTGCGGCATCCCATTCTGGAACACCGACCTGGCCGGTTTCTTCAGCCACGAGTACAACAACGACTGGACCAACGTCGCCTACCAAGAACTGCACGTCCGCTGGTTCCAGTGGGGATGCTTCCTGCCACTGATGCGCAACCATTGCTCCTCGCCGATGCTCAACGAGATTTACTTGTTTGGAAAAGAAGGAGACTGGGCTTACGACGTCCAGAAGCAGTATATCAAGCTGCGTTACCGCCTGCAACCCTACCTGTATGCCTTGCAGGGAGACGTGGTGCAGAAGGACGGCACGATGATGCGCCCGCTCGTCATGGACTTCCCCCGCGACCGCAAGGCCATCCTGCTGGACGACGAATACATGTTCGGCCCGGCCTTCCTGGTCTGCCCCGTCACCCGGCCGCTCTATACGGCGAAGGACGAACAGAACCGGGGCGTTTCGCTCGTGGCCGACGGAAAGATAGGAGAAGCGTCGCTACCCTATGAGGTCTACCTGCCGGAAGGCGCCGGATGGGTAGACTTCTGGACGAACGAACCGGTGAAAGGGGGACAAGACGTCAGCCGCGAATGCCCCATCAACCTGATGCCGCTCTACGTGAAGGCGGGCAGCATCCTGCCGCTGGGACCGGAGGTGCAGTATTCGGGCGAGAAACCGTGGGACAAGCTGGACCTTTGCATTTATCCGGGAGCCGACGGCGAGTTTACACTCTATGAGGATGAGTTCGACAACTACAACTACGAGCAGGGCAAGTTCTCCACCATCCGTTTCCACTGGGACGACCGGACGCGCACGCTGACCATCGGCGGGCGAGATGGCGAGTTCGACGGGATGCTGAAAGAGCGCGACTTCCGCCTCACCCTGATGACGCCCGGCAAGCCTTCGGCCGAAAAGCCCGTCGCCCGTCCTGACCGGGAGGTGCACTACGACGGGCGGGAACTGACGGTGCGTTTCTGAACCGGCTTTATTTAGAAGGCATACAAATTAAAGGTTTTTAGCCTGCACCTGGTACAACGAAAGGATAAAAGCCGTACATTTGCAGCATCTTTAATAGACTAACATTAATAATTAAACAAGTAACGATTATGGCTTACGTAATTAGTGACGACTGTATCGCTTGCGGCACTTGCATTGACGAGTGCCCGGTAGGCGCCATTTCTGAAGGCGACAAGTATTCTATCGACCCCGAAGCTTGCACCGAGTGCGGCACTTGCGCCAGCGTATGTCCTTCCGAAGCTATCCACCCGGGAGAATAACACGCATCAGAGAAAGGGTTACACAAGAAAAAGAGGGTGTGTCGAAATGACGCACCCTCTTATTTTTTTATACCGGCAGGAAGAACAGGCCGGGGGGATGTCAATGCGCGGCTTCGCCCTTCACCTGCTCCAGTTCGGTGGAAGCAGCGTCCCATTCCTCCATCAGAACGTCCAACTGCGCTTTCAGTTTGGCGTGTTGGCCGTAGAGAGCCATGTCCGACGCCCCTTCGGGCGTGGCCATCTTCTGCTCCAGGATGGCGATGGCTGCCTCGGTCTCGCCGATGGCCTGTTCGCGGTCGGCCACGGCACGCTCCAGTTTCTTCAGCTTCTTGTTCAGTTCTTTCTGCGCCTGCCACTGCTGTTCGCCTTTCTTCTCGGCCACCGGCGCGGGCGCGGCCTCCTTCTTCTGCCCGGGGACAAACACGGAGTCGAGGCGTCCGGCGGCGTCGGCCTGGTTCTTGGCGCGGAGGAAGTCGTAGATGCCGCCGATGTGCTCCTTGACCAGCCCGCCGCCGAACTCGTAGACCTTGGTGACCAGCCCGTCGAGGAAGTCGCGGTCGTGGCTGACGACGATGACCGTCCCCTCAAACGAAGCGATGGCTTCCTTGAGCACGTCCTTCGAACGCATGTCGAGGTGGTTGGTCGGCTCGTCCAGGATGAGGAAATTGACGGGCTGGAGCAAAAGTTTAATCATGGCCAGGCGGGTGCGCTCGCCGCCGCTCAGCACCTTGACTTTCTTTTCCGAGGCTTCGCCGCCGAACATGAAGGCGCCGAGGATGTCGCGAATCTTCGTGCGGATGTCGCCGGTGGCCACGCGGTCGATGGTGTCGAACACGGTGAGGCTCTCGTCCAGCAGTTGCGCCTGGTTCTGGGCAAAGTAGCCTATCTGCACGTTGTGCCCCAAGGTGAGGCGGCCCGTATAATCCGCTATTTCGCCGAGGATGCACTTCACCAAGGTCGATTTTCCCTCGCCGTTGCGGCCTACGAAGGCCACTTTCTCGCCCCGGCGGATGGTCAGGTTGACGTCGTGGAAGACCACGTGCTCACCGTAAGCCTTGCCGACGTCCTCGCAGATGACGGGATAATTGCCCGAACGGCTGGAGCAGGTGAACTTCAGGCGGAGGGCGCTCGTGTCCTCCTCGTCCACCTCGACGCGTTCGAGCTTCTCCAGTTGCTTTATCCGGCTTTGCACCTGCACGGCCTTGGTGGCTTTGTAGCGGAAACGTTCGATGAAGGCTTCGGTGTCCTCAATCTGCTTCCGCTGGTTCTCGTAGGCGCGCTGCTGTTGTTCGCGCCGCTCCTGGCGGAGGCGTACGAAGTCGTCGTACTTCACCTTGTAGTCGTAGATGCGCCCGCAGGAGATTTCGATGGTGCGCGTCGTGACGTTGTTCAGGAAGGCGCGGTCGTGGCTGACCAGCACGACGGCATTGGCGCGGGTGGCCAGGAACTGTTCGAGCCACTGGATGGACTCTATGTCGAGATGGTTGGTAGGCTCGTCCAGCAAGAGTACGTCGGGGCGGCGCAAGAGCAACTTGGCCAGTTCGACGCGCATACGCCATCCGCCGGAGAACTCGCTGGTGGGGCGGTCGAAGTCCGTCCGCTCGAAGCCCAGCCCCTGCAAAGTGCGTTCGATTTCGGCCTGGTAGTTGTCGCCGCCCATCAGGTTGTAGCGGTCGCTCTCGTGGGTGAACTGCTCGATGAGCTTCTGGTAGTCTTCCGACTCGTAGTCGGTGCGGTCGGCCAGTTCCTGATTGAGGCGCGCCAGCCGGTCTTTCATCTCCTGGATGTGGGCAAAGGCCAGTTCGGCTTCCTGCCAGATAGTCCGCTCGTCGCTCAGCACCATCACCTGCGGCAGGTAGCCGATGGTGCAGTCGCGCGGCACCGCCACCACTCCGGCCGTGGGCTGCTGCAGCCCGGCCAGTATCTTGAGCATGGTCGACTTCCCCGCCCCGTTCTTGCCCACCAGGGCTATGCGGTCTTTCTTGTTGATGACATACGACACGTCTTCAAACAGCGGCGTGGCGTTGAACTCTACCTTCAGTCCTTCTACGGATATCATACAGTTGTCTTTTGTTTCTTGTTAACGGCTGCAAAGGTAGCGATTTCCGCCCAGGTTTTGCAAAAATAGAGAGCGGGGGATTGAGAAAAATCCGGAAGAAAAAGCGTATCTTTGCACCGAGTGCACTCCGGACCTGCTTCCGCCGTACTCGGGACTTGCGCCGAGTGCACTCCGTGCTTGTCCCGAACGCACTCGGCGCGAAGGTGCCACGCACGGGGACGGAAGCAGTCATAAGCCACTGGCAGACAACCGCTTGACAAGCCCGACAGGATTAAGGACTTAATTTCACAAAATATGACAAAAGAGAAAATCATCCTCACCGGCGACCGCCCGACGGGACGCCTGCACATCGGCCACTACGTCGGGTCGCTGCGCCGCCGCGTTGAGTTGCAAGACGCGGGAGATTATAAGAAGATGTTCGTGTTCATTGCCGACGCACAGGCGCTGACCGACAACATGGATACGCCCGAAAAGGTGCGCCAGAACGTCATCGAGGTGGCGCTGGATTACCTGGCGTGCGGGCTGGACCCGGCGCGTTGCACGCTGTTCATCCAGTCGCAGATACCCGAACTGTGCGAACTGACCTTCTACTACATGGACCTCGTGACCGTCAGCCGCCTCCAGCGCAACCCGACGGTGAAGACCGAAATACAGATGCGCAACTTCGAAGCCTCCATCCCCGTGGGCTTCTTCACCTACCCCATCAGCCAGGCGGCCGACATCACCGCCTTCCGCGCCACCACCGTGCCCGTGGGCGAAGACCAGGAGCCGATGCTGGAGCAGGCGCGCGAGATTGTCCGCCGCTTCAACCACATCTACGGCGAAACGCTGGTCGAACCGGAAATCCTCCTGCCCGACAACGCTGCCTGCCTGCGCCTGCCGGGAACGGACGGCAAGGCCAAGATGAGCAAGAGCCTGGGCAACTGCATCTACCTGAGCGACGACGCCGACACCGTGGCACAGAAAATCAAGACGATGTACACCGACCCCAACCACCTGCGCGTGCAAGACCCCGGCCAGGTAGAGGGCAACCCGGTCTTCACCTACCTCGACGCCTTCTGCCGCCCCGAGCACTTCGGCCGCTACCTGCCGGACTATCCCAGCCTGGAAGAGCTGAAGGCACACTACCGCCGGGGGGGACTGGGCGACGTCAAGGTCAAGAAGTTCCTGACCGCCATCATGCAGGAAACGCTGGAACCCATCCGCACCCGCCGCAAGGAGTACGAGAAGGACATCCCCGCCATCTACGACATGCTGCGCAAAGGCTGCGAAGACGCGCGCCAGGCAGCCGCACAGACGCTGGACGACGTGCGCCGCGCGATGAAAATCAACTACTTCGACGACGAAGAACTGATACGCGAACAGGCTGCCCGCTTCGCACCGTCCGCATAAACAAAATGCGTTGGCGCCGGACGGTAACGGTCCGGCGCCAACTCTTTATCCCTTTCCCACGGCCGGAAGGCCCCGGGCTACTGAAAACGCTTCTCTATCTCTTCCTCCTTCACCGTCACCAACACCGTCCGCCCGTCGGGCGTCACGCCCGGCATCTGGCAGGCAAAGAGGCTGTCCACCAAGTTGGCCATCTCTTCCTCGCTCAGCACCTGCCCGTAGACAATGGCCGCCGAACGAGCCAAGGTCAAGGCCAGGACAGTCTGCACCTCCTCGCGCACGTTGCCGCCCTTCTCCATGGCCGTGTGCACCATGTTCCTTATCAATTCCACCGGGCTTAAACCCTCGATGCCCGCCGGCACCCCGTTGACGGCATAGCTGCCCCCGCCCAAGGGAGACAGGTCGAAGCCCACGGCAGACAAATCTTCCGACAGGCTGTCCAGCACCGCCGCCTCGGACGTCGGAAGCTCCAGCACCTCGGGGAAAAGGACTCCCTGCGCCACGCCGTGGCGGGTGCGAATCTGCTCCATATAACGGTCGAACAACACGCGGACGTGCGCCCGGTGCTGGTCGATGAGCATCAGGCCCGACTTCACGGAGGTCAGGATGAAACGGCCCTTCAACTGGAAATGCTTGCCGCCCTTCTCGACCTGCGGTTCCTCCGCGTTCAGGTGGAGCGTAAGCTCCTCCTCGTCCGGAAGTTCCTCCGGCTCGTTCATCTTGCTCGCCTTCGGCACGCCCGCGTAGAGAGCCTCCCAGTCGGCCGAAACCGCACGCGCGCGCTGCTGCATCCCCGCCTGGCGGAAGGGGTCGAACTGCGTATCATAGTGCACCTTCGGCGCCTCGGACGGCGCAACCTGTTCGAACGCAGGCATCTCGGGCATGTCCTCCGTGTCGAAATCGATGGAAGGGATGGCGCTGAACTTCCCCAGCGATTCCTTCACCGCCGCCGACAGGATTTGCCAAATGGCCTGCTCGTTCTCAAACTTTATCTCGGTCTTGGTCGGATGAATGTTCACGTCGATGTTGCCTGGGTCAACCTCGAAGTAGATGAAGTAAGACACTTGCTCGCCGACGGGTATCAACTGCTCGTAAGCGTCCATCACTGCCTTGTGGAAATACGGATGGCGCATATATCGTCCGTTGACGAAAAAGTATTGGTGCGCCCCCTTCTTGCGGGCCGTCTCCGGCTTGGCCACGAAGCCGCTGATTTTGACCAGCGTCGTGTCTACCTCCAGCGAAAGTAGCTGCTGGTTCATTTTCTTGCCGAACACCGCCATCACCCTCTGGCGCAAGGGCATGGGCGGGAGGTTGAACAACTCCGCATCGTTGTGGTAGAGGTAGAAAGCCACCTCCGGATGCACCAGCACGATGCGCTCGAACTCCGCCAGGATATTGCTCAGTTCCGTGGAGTTTGCCTTCAGGAACTTCCGCCGGGCGGGCACGTTGAAAAAGAGGTTCTTGACTAAGAAATTGCTTCCCTTCGGGCAGGAAACCGGCTCCTGGCACTCCAACTTCGAGCCGGCCAGCACCAGCCGGGTGCCCAACTCATCATCCGCCAGCCGCGTCTTCAACTCCACCTCGGCCACCGCAGCAATCGAAGCCAACGCCTCGCCTCGGAAGCCCATCGTGCGCAAGGAAAACAAATCGGCCGCCTCGCGTATCTTCGACGTGGCGTGCCGCTCGAAAGACAGGCGGGCATCCGTCTCCGACATGCCCTTGCCGTCGTCTATCACCTGGATGGAAGTCTTGCCGGCATCGGCCACCAAGACATGCACCTCGCCGGCTCCGGCGTCGATGGCGTTCTCCACCAGTTCCTTGACAACCGACGCCGGACGCTGTATGACCTCTCCGGCGGCAATCTGGTTGGCCACCGAGTCGGGCAACAAATGAATGATATCGCTCATAGTTTTCTCCTTAGTTTTGTTCAGTATTACGTCAGTCCCCGGTCGAGGACATACCACAAGACAACCGCCAGGCCGATAAGCAGCAAGAGGACAGTCAGGCTCCAAGGACGGCGGGCACTCCGTCTGCGACGCTCCAAACGGCGGGTGCCCCCGGCAAACCTGCCGCGCACATCTTCGGGCATAGGCGTCCTTCCTGCCTCCAAGCCCAATTCCCGGCGGACTTTCCCGACTCGTTCCTCCAGCCTCTCCTTGCGTTCGTCCACATAGATGTACGGATGGTAGAAGCGCCGTGGTTTCCTGGTAGCAAACAGCATAGACACTCTACTTCTTTTGCCGCTGGATGTGCATGTCACGCGGCGAAAGCACCGGGCCACGGTCCGACTTCTTCAGTACCTGGTCGGCGTGCTTGCCGCGCCAGTTGAAGATGTCTTCCTTATCCAGCGGACGCACGTAGTCGAACCACGCGAAGGAAGGCAGGCGCGACTTGTCCGGCGGAATCTGGTCCATGGGATACATCGTCCCGTTGGCCTTGCCGATGAAAGTGCCGCGCTCCATGCGCCTTTCCTTGAGAAACATCCGCAGGAAGCCGCCTTCCGTATAGTCCATCCCTATCATGGTCGAATCTTTCTCGTCCACGGGATAATAGACTACCAGCACGTTTCCATTGACATCCACCTGACGCATCTCTCCCTCGCGGAAGTAGGCCATCATCTCTTTGCCCGACACCTGATTGTAGTGCACGCTGTCCATCTGCTCGATGGCCAAAGCCTGGTTGATGATGTGCGCCCAGTCGATGGTGCTGTCGTTCATGTAAATCTTTACTTCTTCGCCCAACAACTGTTGGTTGCCGCTCCACAAGATAGGGTCGCGGTACATGGTCATGCAGGAGTCCTTGGAGTTATAAACCAGCGAGTCACAGACAGCCTGCACGTTCGTGCGGTAGGCACGCACCTTGTAGTAGGCCCGCGTCTCGCGCCACATAGAATCAGTGTTCAGGTTGTACGTCACCAAGCGCAACGTGTCGGCGTGCATGAAGAGGCTGTCCCCCTGCGAATAGTCCACGGCAACCGCGCGCTTGGTAGCAACGGCATTGCCGGTCAGTTCGTTGTAGAAACAGTAATCGCCGGTCAGCATGTTGCGGTTCACCGTATCGTTCAGTTGCACGTTGTCAAATGCTTCCCCGTATCCAGCCAGGCGGTCGTAGAACAGGCTGTCGCCCGTCAGTTTGCGCCCCTGGTTGGTCAGCACCGAACGGTCCAGCAGTTCCGCTTGCTCGGTGGTAGTGTCATACACGCCTCGCTCGGAATAGATATGGTTGTTGTCGCTCACAATGTTGGACGGGCCGAGGATAGTGGCTACTTTGGTCAGGGTGCTGTATTTCAACGTGTCTGAATACAAGGTGAAACGCGGGTTCTCCAGCACCACGTCGTGGTTGAATACGGCCAATTTGGTAGCCGGGCTGTATTCACCCCACCAGGAATTGAGCACATTGACAGAATCGGCCAGTGTTCCCCCTTCGAAGTAATACCCCAAGTTGGCCAGGCGGTCGTAATTCAAACTATCAGTCACCAACTCGGTTTCACGGTTAATCATCCGGACGTTCTCGCGTAACATGGCCAATTGGGACATGCCGTCGTAATACAGGTAGTCGCCGTAGATGAACAAGGTATCGCCCTGTTCCATGCGTACATTGCCGAATGCCTCCACGGAGTTAATCTTCTCGAATATCAAAGCACTATCGCACCACATGTACATGCTGTCGTGGCGCAAATGCACCGAACCGATAAGCACTTGCACGTCGGGACGCATTTCTTTGTCGGCTACCGCCGAGTCAGCGTAAAGCAGGTCTACCCGTGTCTTCTTCTTCTCAGGTTGCCCGCCTTGCGGTTCTTGGGCACCGAGCCAAGCTACGCCGAACAGGCACAGAATCCCCATCCAGAAGAGCCTGTGCCTGCTTGCGCCAGAGTTTCTCTTGTCATTCTGTCGCATATTGCCGCTTTAATCCTTGATCCATCCCGGGTACTTGAAGTCGCAGTTGTGCTTCCAACTGTCTTTGATGCGGACGTAGGTTGTTTTCTGCTTCTCACGTATCCATTTGTCGAGTACCTCGCCGCGCCGCTTCTCCAAGACAATGTCTTTCAGGCGCTGGTAGTCCTCGGAGATAGTAGCTTTGTGCCCGTTCACCCGGCTTTTGAGTTTGACGATGACGCACACTTCTTTGCCCGTATTCTGGGGAATCATAGTAAAGGCTTCCGAAATTTCCCCGACGTTCATCTTGTCTACAACTTTGGCAATCTCGGGCGGAAGCTCCTGCATCTCGAAACGGGAGGTATTGTTGTAGGGGTTGGGCAACAAGCCGTGGTTGTTGCGCGTATCCTTGTCGTCGGAGAGCACCATGGCCGCGTCCTCGAAGCTGAACTTCTCGTTGCGGATGTCATCGGCAATGGAGTCCAGCCGAGCCATGCCGGCTACCAGCGCAGAATCGGGCACGTGGGGCTTCAGCAAGATGTGGCGCACACGGATGCGGTCGCCACGTTTCTCCAGCAGTTGGATAATGTGGAAGCCGTACTCAGATTCCACAATCTTCGATATTTTGTCCGGCGACTGGAGGTTAAAGGCCACGTTGGCGAAAGCGGGGTCGAGTTGTCCCCGTCCCATGAAAGGCATTTCGCCACCGTTGGTAGAGGTGGCGCGGTCTTCGGAGTACATGCGCGCCAAGGTCGAGAAGCTGGTTTCCCCTTTGTTAATGCGGTCAGTAAACTCACGCAAGCGGGCTTTAACGGCTTCCACCTCTTCGACGGGGACGCGGGGTTGCCGGGTGATAATCTGCACTTCGACCTGCGTAGGTACGTATGGGATGCTGTCGGGAGGAAGATTCTGAAAGTAGCGGCGCACCTCGGCGGGCGTCACTTTGACTTCACCTACCAACTTGCGCTGCATTTCCTGCACACGCAGGCCGTCACGCACATTCTCGCGCAGGGTCTCGCGAATCTGGCTGGAAGTTTTGTTGAAGTATTCCTCCATCTTCTCGCGCGAACCGATGTTGGCGATAAACTGGTTGGTCTGCATGTCCACTTGGCGGATGACGTCAGCTTCCGCCACTTCGATACTATCCAGTTCCGCTTGGTGGAGGAAAAGCTTCTGCACAGCAATTTCTTCGGGAATCACGCAATAAGGGTCTGCATCGAAGCGGCGCTCTTGGTAAAGTGCATTCAGGCGGGCTTCCTCCACCTCCGATTTCAAGATAGCTTCGTCGCCTACTACCCAGACCACTTCGTCCACCACATTGTCTTGGGCGGAAAGGGTTTGCCCCAGGCAGAGCAGCAACATCATACATAAAACGGTTGTCTTCATTTTCATTCTCTATGTTCTTATACTTAATAGTATTTAATTTCGTCTTTCTCTTGGGCACGGCGGTAAAGCCCTTCCCGCACCTGGCGGATGTAGTCCGTCTGACGGATGTTCAAAAGCATGTCCTTAGCATGCGCGCGAGCCATCTCGTAGGGTTCTTCCTGACCAATGGCGCGGTAGTCGGTCACGTGAAGGAAGTAACAGAACGCCGAATCCTTCAGTTCCACATGTCCGCCTTTCCGCAAATCTTTCTCGGTGTTTTCCTTAGCGGGCATCCAGCCCAGTACCTCGGACAGCGGACGCCATCTGTCGTAGAAGTATTCATACTTCACAGCATTGCGCAGGCTATACTTCTCCAAGTGTTCAACAGCTTCATGGCTGTCGGACTGGTACCAACGGCGGACGTCTGCCAAATGGGGCGCCCCTACGGGGACTTTGATGAAAAGCCCCTTCACCAGCGGGCGATCAACCTTGAAAAGGCCCGTGTGCTGCCGATAGTAGGCTTCAATCTCCCCCTCAGTGAGGTCGGCCGAGAGTTTCTCATGAATCAACGCCTGCTGGTAGGTATGCAAGATAAGCGATTTCCGGTAATCGTCCACCATGCGTTCCAACGTTTCATTGTCGGGAATGTTTTCCTGCGCCTTGTCGTAGAAGAGTTGCTCTTCCACCCAATTCCTCACATACCGTCCGGCAAAGAGCAGGCTATCGTCAGCCGACAAGCCTACCGGCAGGACAGCCTGCAGGTCTTCGCGATACAGGAAATGTCCGTTCACCTCGGCCAGCGGCGTTTTTCCCCGGTGGTCGACCATGCGGGTGCACCCGGGGCAGCACAGGAGCATCCCCATCACCCCGGCCAGCAGGCGCAGCGGCTTCCTGCGGTTCTTGTTCCGTATATCAGACAGTAAACTCATCTTCTTTACAAGGCTACGAAGATACGGCTTTAATCGGTCGCCTCATTGCTTATTAACGGTTTTTAAAACCTCTTGGTTTATTTCAACCTTCACAGAAGCCCGTAACGCATGTATCCAATGCGCCTCTTGGTCGGCCCGGTAGTCAGCCACGAGAACATCCGATACTTCCCGGTAGTCATCTGGGCCTTTCAGTTTCCGCCCTACCAGCACGACATACGGGTAGCCGGGAGACTCAGGCGCCTTGCCCCGGCGGAAGACTTGTTCGTCCACGTAAGGGTTCTGACCGGGAGCAAACGTGCCCTGCTCGGCCAGCACCTGCACACCGTCGTTGTTGAACAACAGGCGGATGGCATCCATCCAGTCGGCAGGCGGAAGTTGTTTCAGCATCTTGCGCACACGCTTGCCGACACGGCGCCCCATACAACGCAACACGATGCCCCGGTAACGCGGCAACTCCCAGTGGTAGCGCGAACGATGGTGCTCGAAATAGTCTGCCAAGTCCGCCGTATCGGGCACTTCTGGCTCCAGCACACTGCGGGTGGCAGCCTGGGCCAGCAATGTGTCGCGCCGGGCCTGCAATGCCAGGCGGAAAGCCGGCAGATGCCGGGACAGGCTGTCGCATCCGGCAAACAAAACCGCCCGCACTTGCCCGTCAGACAAAGGGGCGCGCCCCGACTGGAATCCACAAACTTGCCGGAAGTTTTCTGCCCAGGCACGGGCTGCCTCGTCGACGCACTGCGGGCAGACACGCAACAAAGAGTCGCGCACAGCGGCAAAAAGCGGCACCCCGCCCCGCTCCAGCACACGCACGATGTGCAGGCCGCGCGGGGTAAAAAACGGACGCGAGTAATCGCCGGGGTGCAAAGACAGCAACGTATCTTCCATCTCTGCGGTGACCTGGAGGCCATAGAACCAATGTTCCTCCTGGTCATCGGACAGGAGAACCACTAACGAATCGAACGACGCCCCCTGCTGAAGAACGGCATAAGCAGAGTCCATCTGCGCGACAGCCGCCTGCAAGGAAGAAGCCGTCACGTTCTGAGGCAGGCGGCGGTAAATCTGCTTCATGCGAATGCGGGGACCTTGCGCCCGCAGGCGGTCGTAGCGACGGTGCAAGGCGCGAGACAAGACTGTCGTATCCGTCAGGTAAACGCGCGCCAGCCGTGCACGGTAGAGTGCCATCTCGTCGCGGAAAGCGCGCACCGTATCCAGTCCCTTCGCCTCAGCAGCCTGCACCTTCAATTGGAAATCGGCAAACGACCGGGCAAGCTTTTCCAACGAGTCACGGGACAGTGCGTCCCTTCCTACCTGACGAATGGCATACTCGAACGCCGAACGCGGCACCTCGCGTCCGCCCACACGCATCAGCAGGGGGTCTTCGCCGGCAGCCAAGGCAAGGAATGGCCCCAGGCAGACCAACAAACAAAGACGTTTCCACATATTCGTATCGATTTTTCTATTTCCCTCCAGAGGCCGTTCGGCAGGGATTTGCGTCCAGTGCGGAGGAGACAACTCCCGAGTGCGGTGGAAGCGCGGCTCCGACGCACTCGGGACAACCAAGCGCCGCACGCCCGCCAAAAGACCTGAGAGCCGTGCCTGAGACGGGTAGAAACTCCCCGTCCTCCGACACGGCTCTCAACATATTTTACTATTCATACACTTCAAGGCCGGAAATGCACCTTTACTCCGGACGGCTATAATTGGGCGCCTCGCTCGTAATGGCCACGTCATGCGGATGGCTTTCGCGCACGCCGGCATTCGTAATACGAGTGAACTTGGCGTTGTGCAACTGCTCGATGTTCCCAGCACCGCAATAGCCCATGCCCGAACGTAGGCCGCCAACTAACTGGTAGATGACCTCGTAGAGCGTCCCCTTGTAGGGCACACGGGCCGTGATGCCTTCGGGCACCAGTTTCTTGACGTCGGTCGTCCCGCTCTGGAAGTAACGGTCCTTCGAGCCATTCTCCATAGCCTCCAGCGAACCCATGCCACGGTAGGACTTGAACTTACGTCCGTTGAAGATGATGGTGTCGCCCGGCGACTCTTCGGTACCAGCCACCAACGAACCAATCATCACGCTGTATCCTCCGGCAGCCAAGGCCTTTACCACGTCGCCCGAGTAACGCAAGCCGCCATCGGCAATCAAAGGAACGCCCGTGCCTTCCAACGCCTTGGCCACGTCGTAAACGGCCGTCAGTTGAGGAACCCCCACGCCGGCAATGATGCGCGTCGTACAGATGGAACCCGGCCCGATGCCAACCTTCACCGCATCGGCTCCAGCCTCAACCAGCATCTTGGCGGCTTCGCCCGTAGCGACGTTGCCCACCACGATATCTACGTCCGGAAACGCCTGCTTGGCTTCCTTCAGTTTCTCAATGACATATTTGGAATGCCCGTGGGCGGTGTCGATGACGATGGCATCTGCTCCGGCCTCAACCAATGCACGCATACGCTCCAGCGTATCAGCCGTAACTCCCACACCGGCAGCCACGCGCAAACGGCCCTTGCTGTCTTTGCAAGCCATCGGTTTGTCTTTGGCCTTCGTGATATCCTTATAAGTAATGAGTCCTACCAGGCGGTTGTCCTTATCCACCACAGGCAGCTTCTCTATTTTATGCTCTTGCAAAATCTGGGCGGCCGCCTCCAAGTCCGTCGTCTGGTTGGTAGTGACGATGTTCTCTTTAGTCATCACCTCGTCGATGCGCTTGTTCAGGTCGCGTTCGAAACGCAAGTCACGGTTCGTCACGATACCCACCAGGTGACGGTCGTCGTCCACCACGGGGATACCGCCGATTTTATACTCAGCCATCAACGCCAAAGCATCCGACACCGTCGAACTGCGGTTGATGGTGACAGGGTCGTAAATCATGCCGTTCTCGGCACGCTTCACAATAGCCACCTGACGCGCCTGCTCCTCGATGGGCATGTTCTTGTGGATGACGCCGATGCCGCCTTCGCGGGCGATGGCAATCGCCATCTTCGCCTCCGTGACGGTATCCATGGCCGCCGTCACAAAAGGAATTTTCAACTCGATGTTCCGGGAAAACTTGGTCGTCAGATTGACTGTCTTGGGAAGGACTTCCGAATAAGCGGGAATCAACAGTACATCGTCGTACGTGAGACCGTCCATTACAACTTTATCTGCAATAAATGACATATAGGTATGTACTTTAGGAATTTATTGCGTGCAAAGATACGGTTTTTCTCGCTATGCCGTAACGGCTCCGCCCGGAAAGCAAGCGGAAGGGGATAAAGTTTTATCTTTTTTAACAGCGGGAAGCCCGTCTGGAAAGCCGGACAGGAGCGGCAAAGATGAAAAAGACTTGCATAGATATACGTTGTCCGGCAATCATCCCCCGCCAGCGCACGTGTTTTTCGGCCTCGTATTTGCATATTCAGTATATTCTTGATAACTTAGCATCCGTTTTTAACTAAAACCCCACTCAATGCACACAGACTGGCAACCCGATATGGACAAAACAGTTTACCTCCTGCTGTTTCTGCTGACGCTCTTTTCCTTCCCCGGCGAAAGCCTTGCGCAAGGTTTGCAATTCTATGGAAACGAGAAGCGGATAGCCGAACGTTCTTCGTTGTGCGTGTTCTCTGAAGGGCAGGCGCCTTCCGCCGTCCAACGTCTGTCGGTTTCGTTCACCTACAACGCGCAGAATGTCGAAAGCCCTGGTTACATCTTCTACCTGAAAGACGCGGAAAGCGATATAGCCTACAACCTGACGTACGACTACGACATCCCCCAGCAGAAAGGAAACTTCCGGTTTGCCCAAGACGGCCGGCAAATCTTCCACACCACCACGCTGCCCGCCCGCGCCATCCACCGCAACCGGATGCAAGTAACCATCCGGATGGACTTCGCCCAAAACCAGGCCAGCATCCGCATAGGTAACGACTCGGCCTCGATAGCCGACATCGGCTGGCCGTCCCGCAAGCAACAGTTCATCCCCCGGCTGTTTTTCGGAATGTACCGCCACATCCTCGAGACAGCCTCTTTCTGCCTGCACGACCTGCGGGTAGAGTGCGACGGCCGGAGTTGGGCGTTCCCGCTGGACGAAAGCCGGGGCGAAGCGGTGCACGACAGCCTGGGCAGCGTAACGGGGCACGTAGAAAACCCCATCTGGCTCATCAATGACGCCTACCATTGGAAGCCTCTCTACCACTACCGCTCTTCATCGCCCGCCGGATTCGCCTTCTCCACCAGCCAGCAACTGGCGTACATCTACAACCGCGACTCGCTGATTGTCTACGACCCCTACCACCACCAAGCGCAAGGCTCTCCCTACGACTCGCCCGCCCTGCCCGTACGTCTGGGAATGTGTTTCTTCGACGAGGCAGACGCCTGCATCTACGCCTACGAACTGAACGGCCTGGATACCTACATGGCGCGCATTGACCCGGCCACCCGCCGCTGGGAAATCATCGACCAAGGGAAGGCAGACTTGCAGATGCACCACCACGGCGCGCTTTTCAGCCAACACGAAAAACGTTTCCTGTTCTTCGGGGGATACGGCAACCGCAGTTACTACAACACATTCGTCCGCTACGACCTGGCGACCAACCGCTGGGACACCGTGGCGTTCGACGGGCCGTCCGTCCCGCCCCGCTTCTTCGTGGGCATGGCGATGGCGCCGGACGGGCGGCACGCCTACCTGTATGGCGGCAAAGGCAACGAAGCCGGCGACCAGAACGTGGGCATACGCTATTACTACGACCTCTACCGCCTGGACTTCGACCGGCACCGCATCGAGAAATTGTGGGAAGACAGGCACATCGCCATCGACGAAGACAAGGTGCCCGCCCGCGAAATGGTGCCGACGCCCGACGGGAAGTGGCTCTACCTGCTGGCCTATCCGGAGTATAAGCCGAAGACCCACTTGCGCCTCTACCGCCTCTCGGTGGCCGACGGGTGTTGCGAAGCTGTGGGCGACAGCATCCCCATGACCTCCGAAGAAATCGCCACCAACGCCAACTTGTATTACAGCGCGCGGCTGAACGAGTTCTACTGCGTCATTCAGGAATTTGGCAAGTACGGCGACAACGACACGCGCATTTACGCCCTGGCCGCCCCGCCCGTCAACGAAACGGCTGTCCACCGCTACGACCGCCCGCAAGAAGCCTCCACCCCTGCCGGCCTATGGATAGGGGCGGTTCTCCTTGTGCTGGGCACGGGAGCGGCCGTAGGCTTCGCCGTCGTGCGCAAACGGCAGGAAAAACAACGGGCACAGGCCAAACCCGCACCCGCCGCAGAAGAGATGCCGGCCATCCCGTCCCGGCAAGCCGGGCCGACGGCCAATGGCATCCAAGAAGAAGAAGGAGAAACGGACAACGCGACGCCCGCATTGCCCATCGAGAACCGGATTCACCTCTTCGGTCCTTTCTGCGCCATCGACCGGCGCGGGCGGGACATGAGCCACCTGTTCAGCCCCAAGATTCGCCATTTGTTCCTCTATATCCTCATCAACAGTGTGCTGAAAGACGGCGTGCTGTCGGCCGACCTGAACGTACTGTTCTGGCCGGACAAGCCGGAAGATAAGATAAAGAACCTGAAGAACGTCCACATCAACCACCTGCGGAAAGCCCTGCAAGACATAGACGGCATAGAACTGCTGCACAACCAGGGGTACTACCGCCTGCAACTGTCGGACGAGTTGTTCTGCGACTTCCGGCGCTTCGCCATACTGACCGCCAACCTGACGCGGACGCCTGAGCGGACGGAAGAACGGGACGAACTGGTCAACCTGCTGTCGCGCGGCAGGTTCCTGGGCACCGTGCGCAACGAGTTGTTCGACTACTCCAAGCAACAGGTGGAATCGTTTGCCATCCCCTTCCTGGAACAACAGTTCAAGACCACGCCGCCCGCAGCGGTCATCCGCCTGTGCAAAATCTTGCAGACCTGGGACCCGTTGTCCGAGACCGCCTTGCGGCAGGCCGTCCGCTCTTACCGCCGCAGCCACCAGCCCGACAAGGCATTGCAGGCCTACAAGACATTTGCCGCCGAGTGGCGCCACCTGATGGGCGAAGAATACCCCACCCCCTTCGAAGACCTCGACGACGGGGAGGCGGCTGCCGCCCCCGAGGCGTAACCCCGTCAAGGGCGGGGCGAAAGATTCTGCTTGACCAACTGCACGAACACGTCGGGCGGCACAACCCGCACATTCTCTTCCAACCCGTCAATCACCCGCCGGATGGCCGCCTGGTCCTTCGTCCAACAGTGGACGAAGACGAACGTGTATCCCTCGGCGCTGTGCGGGTTGGCGGGGCGGCTATTTATCTGCTCTATGACCGTATGCTCCTCGCCCCGGTCGGTTCCGCCATCTATCCCCTGCCACAAGACGCTGCGCTGCTCGATGACCGGCTTCCCGTTGTCCGCGAAGCGTATCCTTCCTTCCCCCTTCTCCCCGTAGCCCGTATAGAAGATGGCGTCGATATGCGGCTGCGCCAAGTATTTCCCATACACCTTTGGATTATCCATGAGACCCTGGTCGAGGATGTTGCACAGGGACAAGCCGGACCGGGCGACATAACGGTCGAGCCGGGCCAGGTAGGCGTCGAGCTTGTCTTCGGGCATCTTGCTGGGGAAAACGTAGCCGCTGCCGCTGGGGCCGGCCACGAAATAGTCTCCCCCGAGCGCATGGTCGAAGTACCAGCGCATGGCGGCGGGAGCCAGGTCGTAGAGCGAGGGAGAAATGGTCAACCCCAAGGGGAACTGCCCGTGTAGTTCGTGGTCGAAATAACTTTGCATCCCCCAAAGATTGAACGCCACGTTATCGCCGTCGCTCACCAGGAAAGTGACATAGTGCACGCCTTCCTCCGTCGTCGCCTCCTTCGCGGCCGGGCGTTGCGCCAGCCCGCCGGTGTCGTAGACGCTGCTCAGCGCGGCCAGGTTGGCGGCCAGGTCGGTGGGCAGCATGGGGATGCCCAGGGAGGAAGCATTGTCCACCATGCCCCATTCGTCCAGACCGTAGTAGCCGAAGCAATAGCTGCCCTCGTCCAGCGCGGACAACACGGCGGTGCGCCCGCTCCAGTCGAGGCGGGCGTCGTAGTCGTAGAAGACAAAGGCGTCGGTCATCACCGCATAGTCGCGCAGGTGCCAGGAGACTTCCGGGCTGAGGTTCACGGCCAAATCCTTCGCCAGGCGGTCGCGGTAGTTGGCGTACAACCACTCCTCGTCGTGCCGGGTGGCGTCGGCCAGTTGTTCCGTCACCCCCGCCTCGGCCAGCGTTTCCAGCAAGGCAGGCGTGGCCGCCACGCCCTGCAACAGCCCGCACAGCGACGTGGCCACGTTGATGGAATGCGACCGGCGGACGCGGTAGGGTTCATACAGGATGTATCCTTTGACGAAGCCGGCCTCCGCATAGCGGCGCACCAGCTCGATGAACGACCCGTAGCGGCGGACGGGCACACCGCCCGGCCCGGACATCTGCCGCAGCCAGACCGCCGAAGGCCCGCCTTCGTCCAGGTAAATCTGGTCGCCGGAAGTCTTGGCGACAAGCCCGGCCAACGTGGACAACAGGACTTTCTCGTCGTCCGACAGGAGTCCTGTGGAAATGACATTCAACGATGTCAGCGGGCAGCCCTTGTGATGCACCACCCCTTTCCGCCCGGCAGCCGGGGCGGAAACGGACGAGCCGCACGACGCTGCCACCATCCAAAGGAGGTAAAAACAGATTACATATCCCTTCATTTTACTGAAAATATTTATCCATTGTTATTCAAACACTTATAAGTACTCCGCGAAACGTTTGTCCCGAGTGCGCTCCGTGGTTGTCCCGAGTGCACTCCGTGGTTGCCCCGAGTGCGGCGGAAGCAAACGCCTTGCGGAGCGGGTCCAGGACCGCCCCGGAAATATAGAAAATGAGGGTGCATCAGATACACCCTCATAATCCTGAGAGAAGCCCCGTCATTCGACCACTTCTCCGTGAACAATCAATTCACCTATGTTTGTATTGTTAGTGTTGTCCCAACTGCTCGTAATCCGCACCTGGAGATAACGGCCGACGGCGTCTTCCGTGTCGAAAGGTTGCACGCCCCTATCCTGCGTGGCTTCGAACTTCCCAATGCTGGTCCACGTCAGCTGGTCCGTGCTCAGCAGGAACTCGATGTCCTTCGTGTTGGGGTTGCTGCCGTCCTGGCGGCCGTAGTAGTCAATGCTGATGACCTCGCAAAGCCGCTGCATGTCGATGTCGATGATGTGCGGCCAGTCTTGCCATCCGCCGCTCCACTGCGAGTGCCAGAAGGTGTCGATGTCGCCGTCGATGATGGACGAAGGCAAGCCATTGGGCGGCGTCTCGGCCGGCTCCTCCGTATTGGCCGTGATGGTCCAGCCCGTGGTGTCGAGGATGGGCAAAGTCACGCTCATCTGCAAGTAATAGACATCGTCGCCTTCGCGGGCATGGAACGTTTCCGAGTTCAAACGGATGGGCAGCACGTAGTCCCCCATCGGCAGGGCAGAGACGGAGACAGGCACCTCGAACGAGGCTTCGTTGTCGCCCTCCGGTATCACGACAGACTCGGGCAGAGTGTAATATTCAGCCGGAAGCAGCACGCAATCCATGCCATGCCCGCTGTTATAAGCATCCACCAACTCCGGAGCTACGGCCAAGGCACAGGCGATGTCCTGGCGGTTTTCGGCGTTGAAGCCGACGCTGATTTCCTGAGCGATGTCAGCCGCCCCAAGCCCGAAGTCCAGTTCGCAACCGCCTTCCGTGAAGTAAACCAGCGGTTCGATGACCGACGGCAGCAGGAGCGTCTTCGACTTCTCCGCATTAATCTCTACCGAGGCTTCCGCCAGGGTCAAGCCCAAGACGTACTCCCCGTCGGGCAAGGCATCGATTTTCTCCGGGTCGAACACGATATCCAGCGCCCGGCTCACGTCTCTCCGGGCCGCGTCGAACGAGACCTGCGAAGCAGGCAACGAATAGCAGTCGGCCGGCATCATCCGGTAGCCGGTCTCGTTCGCCTCGTTATACGCATCCAGTTCCCCCTCCGACCAGACAGCCACCGAAGCCGTGCAGGAAGTCTCGTCCACGCCCGAGCGGTAGACGCTCACCTGGTACGTGGCCAATTCGCCGGTCTTGTAAATCTCAAACTCTTGCAACCCGCTATCCACCAGGTACACCTTGTTGGCGGTCAGGTTGTCGTCCAAGCCGTCGTCGCAAGCCCACAAAGCCCCCAAAGACAGCGTAAGCACAATTGCCAATATCTTATGTAAACTCATATTCCTTTATTATTATACGGTTAAACACTTAAAAGCACACTCACCATCCCGGGTTTTGCACCAACGAAAGGTCGCGGTCCATCTCGTCCTGCGAAATCGGGTACAGGTACATCTTGTCCTCGAAGACTCTCTTCTCAAAAGCCGTGCGTTGGTAGAACTCCGTGTCGGCAAAACTGCTGCCCGCGCTGACGTTCATGCCGTACATGTTGCCGTTGTCTCCATACATGCGCCGGCTTTCTGGGCGCGACGTATCTACCTTGCCCGAGAGCAGGCGGCGGCGCGTCGTGAAATAACGGTCTCCCTCGAAGCACAGTTCAATCTGGCGTTCGCGGATGATGTATTCCGTCTGCTTCTCCTTGTTGCCCTTGATTTCGGGGTGCGTGTCGAAGATGCTGGGCAGTCCGGCACGGTCGTGAATCAAGTCCCAATACTTCTTGATGTCTGCGTTGTCCGGGTCGTACTCGTTCAACGCCTCGATGTAGTTCAGGTAGATGCCGGCCAGGCGGATGTAGGCGTGGGGCCTCCAGCCGTAGTAGACGCTGCGGTAGGGATTGCTGTCGTAGTGCACGAACTTGTTGATAAGGTAACCCGTCTTGGAGTGGTCGGAAGCCGCGTTGGCGCCTGACGTGCCCGTGTTGTACAGTTCGACACGTCCCCAGCCGTCCTTGTTCTCCTCGCTGGAGTAGATATCGCGGTCGTCGTCGGCCACCTGCATGACGGGACGCCCGTTGTAGAGGATGCAGGCATAGAAACGTGCTTCGCGGTTGGCATACATGTTCCACTCGCCTACGCGGTGTCCCCACGAGTTGCCCAGCCTGATTTCGGCCACGTTGTCCTCTTTCCAGTACGGATGGGGTTCTTCGGCAAAGCCTTCCTCCACGTATCCGCCGTCCGCGTCTTCGATGGTGTAGCCGTTGTACATATAGAAAGCGTCGACCAGCCTCTGCGTCGGAGCCATGCCGTTCCAGCCTCCCGGACGCGGGCAGGTATGGCGTTCGAACTCGTTGCAGTCCGCCTTCGTCACGGCCCACAAGGTCTCGCAGTTCCACTTCACCAAGTGCACGTCGCGCACCGACTTGAAGGCGTTGAACTCGGCATCGCCGTTCTCGTTGTTCTTATACAGGCGGATGGTGCGGGCGGTGGACTGTTCGGCAAAGTCTATCACGGCCTTGGCGGCAGCCGCCGCGTCGCGCCACTTCTGCTCGTCATACGTAGTGTTCACCAGCGGCGTTCCGTCCTGGTTCTTGAAGGAGGCATACGCCTGGTTGCCGTTCCACTGGGGGCTGGCCGCCATCAGGAGCACGTCCGACTTCACCGCCAGGCAAGCCATCTTGTCCGGCTTCCCCAGCCAGGTCTGGTCGTTGTACCACGTCTCCGGCAAGTCTTCGTAAGCCTCGTCCAGCATCCGGCAGATGTAGTCCACGCAGTCGTCGTAGGGCGTGCGGGCAAAGCTGTTCCAGTCCGTGTCCGTCGGATACTCGCGGTCAATCAGCACGAAGGGGCCGTACTGCTGGAGCAGCTTCCAGTAATAGAATCCCCGGAGGAATTTCACCTCCGCCTTGTACTGCACCTTCAGCGCGTCCGAAAGCTCCGCGCAGCGGTCTACGTTGTTCTCGAAGACGAACGAAGCACGGATGGCCTTGTAGTAATCGGACCACTTGTCCCACGACAGGTTGTTGGGTCCCCAGTTGCCGACATTCATGCTCGCCGTCAGGTAACGCTCCCAAACCATGTCGCACTCGTCGGAGGCGCCCACCCAGGGGCAGTCTCCCCAGATTGAATGCTCGATGGGCAGCTGGGAATAAACACTGTACAAATATGCCTCGGTTTCTTTCTGGCTCTGCCATACCATGTCCATCGTCTTTTGGTCGTCGGGCATCTTATCCAAATAGTTGCAGGAGGTTGTCAAGCCCAAAGTGGCCACCGCTCCTATCAGTATATTTTTCAGTTCCATATCGTAGATTTTAGAAGTTAACTCTTAAGCCAAAATTCAGTTTCCGTTGCAACGGGTAGGCATCGCCACGGCCTTTGCCAATCTCCGGGTCCCACATCTTGAAGGGAGAGAACACGGCCAGGTTGGTTCCATGGAAGTAGACGCGCAACCCCGTCAGGAAGAGCGGCTCTATCCACTTCTTGGGGAAGGTGTAACCCACCTCCAAGTCAGCCAGGCGCAGGAAACGCCCGTTCACCTGCCACTTCGTGGAACTCTGGTAGTTGTTGGTCGAACCGCCGATGCTCAGGCGGGGATAGAAGGCATCCTGACGCGGATTGTCTTCCGTCCAACGGTCCAATGCCTCCACAAACAGGTTTCCACGGTCGCCGCCTTCCTGGAAGGGAACGAATCCTTCGCCGCCCAGCATGTAGGAAACGCGGCTCTGTCCACGGAAGAAGACGCCCACGTCGAAGCCTTTCCACATCAACTGGCAGCCGAAGCCGTAGACGAACTCCGGGATGTCGGAATAACCGATGGCCACTTGGTCGTAGCTATCCACCACGCCGTCGCCGTTGACGTCCAAGTATTTGACATCACCGGGGCGCACGGTGCCGAACTGCTGTTGGGGGCTTTGGTCTATCTCTTCCTGCGAAGTGAAATAGCCTAAGGCAATCAGGCCGAACTGCTGGTTGTAACGCTTGCCCGTCCGGTTCTGGTAGGTGTAGAGGTAGTCTGGCTGGTCCTGGTCTATCACCGTGTTGTGGGTGAACGTTCCGTTGGCATAGAGGCGCATGCTCAGGTCGCCGATGTTGTAGTTAAACTCCAGCGTGCCGTCGATACCTTGGTTCTCCATGATTCCTTTGTTGGCAAAGGGCATGTCGTTGATGCCGGCGATGCTGGGGATGGAGCTTCGCTGTATCAAGATGTCGGAACGGCGTTCGTGGAAGTAGTCCAGTTCCAACGAAACCATCCGGTTGAAGAACTCTGCTTGGAAACCGACATTGGCCTTCAGCCCCTTCTCCCACGTCAAGTTCTCGACGCCGTACTGGTTCTCGCCCGTACCATTATAACGGGTTTCGTTCGGACCGAACACATAGCCTCCCAAACCTTCGCCCACCAGCGTCAGGTAGGCATAGCGGCGGTTGTTGGGCAAGGCTTCGGCTCCGACGAGTCCCAAAGATGCTTTCAGTTTGAGCATATTGATGACCTTGCTAATCTTGCTGTCCTGCCAGAAGCGTTCATTGGAAATCAGGTATCCGACCGCACCGGCGGGGAACGTACCGAAGCGTTGGTTCTTGGGGAAGTTCTCGGAGCCGTTGTATCCCAAGTTGAACTCGGCGAAGTAGCGGTCGTCGTAGGCGTAAGTGGCACGCACGGCTATACCTTGTTTACGGTAGGGCAACGAATGGATGGCATCGGAAGCCGTCCCGTCGCGGTAGTCGCGCTGATAATACATGGCCATGCCTCCCACGCGGTGCACTTGGCCGAACGTCCGGTCGTAGGACACCTGCGCCTTGAACTCAATGGCCCGGTTGACCGACTGGCTGGTGGAGTAGCCCAGATACTCGTCGCCAATGATCATTTGATTAAGAATCAGGTTGCCCATGTCGTCACGGCCGTTAGCCAGGTAGTACGACTCATGCTTGGTGCGCGAGACGTTGCTTTCCGTGTAAGCATCGAAGGAGAAGGCGAGGTTGGCTTTCAGGCCGGGCACCCACTTGCCGAAGTCCTGTGTCAGGCGGGCTTGGCCCGTGAACTGGTTCTTGAACTCGGTCTGGTAGCCCGAACCCATCAGTCGCTCGGCGGGGTTCTCGGTGGTCAGCGAGCCGGTACCGGCCCATACCCAGTGTTGGCTGCCGTCTTCGTTCAGCCCCATCGGATAGCGCACGGGGATGTTGACCGGGTTCTGCGTGTATGCTTTGTCGAACAAGTCGGCCGAGGAGACGCCCGGATAGTGCCCGTCGGTGAGCCAGCCGCCCAGTTCGAGGTCGAGCGTCGTGCTGTTCGTGACGGAGATGTCTACATTGGCGCGGTAATTATACTTGGTCAGTGAGATGTTCGAGCTATATGCGCTCTGCGGGTTCTCGTGGTAATTACCCTTCTCGTTCATGATGCCGACGGACACGAAGTAGCGCGCCACCTTGCCGCCGCCGTTAATGCTGAGAGAGATGTTGCTGTTGTTGGAATTGTCCTTGAAGATTTCGTCAAACCAGTTCACGTCCGGGTAGAGGTAAGGATCCAGCCCGGCTTCCGTGGCGGCGATGCGGTCGGCCGAATAGCTTTCGTAGCCTATGGCTTCGTTGTACAGCCTCATGAAGTCGGCGCCGCCGAGCAGTTGCGGGAGTTTCGTCAGCTTGCTGATGCCGTACTCCATCTTGAGTTCGATGTTGGGCTTCTCCGAGGCCACGCCCTTGCGGGTGGTCACCAGCACGACTCCATTGGCGGCGCGCGTTCCGTAGACAGCCGTGGCCGACGCGTCCTTCAGGATAGAGACGCTTTCGATTTCCTCGGGCGAGATGTTGCTCATCGAGCGTTCCACTCCGTCGACCAGAATCAGCGGGTCTTGGTTGGCGCCGAAGGTCGAGATGCCGCGTATCCAGAAACTGGAGGTGTCGTAGCCCGGTTCGCCGGAACGCTGCACGCCGATGACGCCGGACATGCGCCCTATCAAGGCATTCTCCAACGAACGCGAAGGCACCTTCAAGTCGGCCATCTTCACGCTCGAGATAGAACCGATGACGCTGGCCTTGCGCTGCGTGCCCATGCCCACAACGACGACTTCGTCCAACGCCTCAATGTCTTCCTCCATCACGATGCTGATGCTGAAGTCGTCGACCTTCCGGCGCACGGTCTTATAACCGATGTACGAAAATTCCAGCACATCGCCCCGGGAGGCGTCGATGGCGTACAGCCCGGAGATGTCGGTAATGACGCCGGTCGAGGCTGTCTGGTTGCGGACGGCCACGCCAATCAACGGTTCGCCGTTGTTGTCGAGCACCTGTCCTTTCACTTGCTGCTCTCCGGCTTGTGCCCACGCAAACAGGGGGACGGCCAAGAGCGCCCATACACAAAGTTGCTTCAGGGAAAGCGCATGATGTATCCATACGCTCAGAGTTGATTTGTTTTTCATTGGTGGTTGTTTTTAATTAATAATAAAGATTGTCTAACCAAAGGTCTCAGAACGCGGATACAAAAATAGCGCGCATCCCTTAAGGGAAGGGTTAATTTGCGGTTAAAACAAGGCCGTTAATCCCTGTTCTCTTCTTAACCCGCCTCCCGAGAGCCCTTCTTGGCCGCTTCCGCGCAGAGTTATCCGCAGGAGGAAGAGGCTTAAAGAAAAAGATGCCCTGCCTTAACCAGCCGTTAACCTTCTTCCTAACCAGAAAGCGTTAACTTTGCTCTGGTTTCAGAACGCCCAACCATAATAACAAAAAGAACCATGGAAATGAAAAGACTCTTCCTGGCCGCCGGGATAAGCGCGGCAACCGCTGCCGGACTAATGGCGCAAGACGCCCCGGAGCCATGCGGACTGGTACCAAGTCCACGCCAGTTGGAATGGTACGACCGCGAAATGATTGCATTCTTCCACTTCGGCCTCAACACGTTCGAGGAGTTTGTGAACGAGGGCGACGGCAAAGCGCCCGCCGCGCTGTTCAACCCCACGGCCTTGGACTGCACGCAGTGGATGCAGGTGTTGAAAGGGGCGGGCATCCCCGCCGCCATCCTTACGGCCAAACACGCCGACGGTTTCTGTCTCTGGCCCAGCCGCTACACGGACTACTGCGTGAAGAACTCGGCTTGGAAAGGCGGTAAAGGCGACGTGGTGCGCGAGTTCACGGACGCGTGCGAGGAATACGGCATCAAAGCGGGCATCTACTTAGGGCCGCACGACCGCCATGAGCATCTGCACCCGGACTACACGACGGAGAAGTACAAACAGTATTATGCCGCGCAACTGACGGAACTCATGAGCCAGTACGGCAAGATTTGGGAAACGTGGTGGGACGGCGCGGGGGCCGACGAACTGACTACCCCGCTCTACACGCTCTGGCACAGCATCGTGCGCCGGCTGCAACCGGACTGCGTCATCTTCGGCACGAAGAACTCATACCCCTTCGCGGACGTGCGCTGGATGGGCAACGAAGCCGGACGGGCGGGCGACCCGTGCTGGGCCACGACCGACTCGGTGGCCATCCGCGACGAGGCGGCCTACTACGAAGCGCTGAACGAGGGCGTCTGGGAAGGCGATGCCTACGTCCCGGCGGAGACCGACGTATCCATCCGCCCCAGCTGGTTCTACCACGCAGAGGAGGACGGGCGCGTCAAGTCGGTCAAGGAACTGTGGGACATCTACTGCACGTCCGTGGGTCACAACAGCGTCCTGCTGCTGAACCTGCCACCCGACCGCCGGGGGCTGATTCACCCCACCGACTCGCTGCACGTGGCCCTGCTGGCGCAGGGCGTGCGCGAGACGTTCGGCTGGAACCTGCTGGCCGGCAGCCGGGTGAAGGCCACGAACGACCGGGGAGGACGCTTCTCGGCCAAACACCTGGTTGACGGCGACAAGGACACCTACTACGCCGGCCGGGACGGACAGGTGAAGAGCGACATCGTGTTCCGCATGACCCGGCGGGAGACCTTCGACTGCCTGATGGCGCAGGAGGTCATCGAACTGGGACACCGCACGTCGCGCTGGAGCGTGGAATATTCGGACGACGGGCGCCGCTGGACGCCCATCGCCGAGGCCACGGGCAAGCAGTGCATCGGGCATAAGTGGATTGTGCGCTTCGCCCCCGTCACCGCCCGCTACGTGCGCCTGCGCATCGAGGACGGAAGAGCCTGCCCCGCACTGCGCAGTTTCGGCGTCTACCGCCAGTCGGAACTGTTCCGATAGGCCGCCTTTGCGTCCTCCCCACCCGGGAGGAATGAACGCCGTACTCGGGAGAAATGAACGCCGCACTCGGGAGAGATGAACGCCGCACTCGGCGCAACCGCCTTGCGGGGCATCCCTATCGGCCTGGTTATTAGAACAAACACAATACCTATTATATATGAGAACAAACATCCTTATCTTGGCAAGCCTGCTGCTCGGCGGCTTGCCGGCCCTGTCCGGGCAAGAGCTACGCCCCGGACAGAACTACGAGCTACACACACAAGGCGGGCAAGTCCTGGACAACCAGGAGAGCATGGACGCGGGCGCCCGGCTCTTCATCAGCAAGCGCGTGCCCGGCCGCGAATCGCAGGTATGGCAGTTCCAGCCCGTCGAGGGGCGGGAAGACACCTACCTCATCGTCAGCCCCCTGTCGATGAACGCCATCGACAACGGTGGCAAAGGCCAGGCGGGCGACGCCATCATCCAATGGGGCAGCGACCCCGCCAACGCCAACCAGCACTGGACGGTGCAGCGGCAGGCCGACGGCACGTACACCTTTGCCAGTTCGGCCGAAGGGCTGTACCTGAGCTACGGCGACCGGGGCGTGCCCGGCGAGCCGGCCGCGTTGCAGACAGCAGACGCCGCCGGATACAGCCGCTGCTGGCGCCTCGTCCCCAGTGACGTAGTAGTGAAGGTTGAGCCGCTCAAGACCCACAGCGACGAGGACTGGGAGAACCCCGCCGTCTTCGCCATCAACAAGGAAGAGGGGCAGGCCACGTTCATCCCCTTTGCCGCCACGGAAGAGATGCGCGCCGACCCGGCCTACCGCAAACCCTGGCTGCGCACCCGCTCCAGCCGCTACCTGCTGCTGAACGGCGACTGGCAATTCCACTGGAGCAAGCAGCCCGAGAACCGGCCCCGCGACTTCTACCGCACGGACTACGACGCGGGCGGATGGGACTCCCTGCCCGTCCCCTCCAACTGGGAGATGCACGGCTACGGCACGCCCATCTACACCAACATCACCTATCCCTTCCGCAACAACCCGCCCTTCATACAAGGACAGCGCGGCTACACCGTCACCCGCGAACCCAACGCCGTCGGCTCCTACCGCCGCGAGTTCACCCTGCCCGAGGGATGGAACGACAAGGAAGTCTTCCTGCACTTCGACGGGGCATACAGCGCGATGTACGTCTGGGTGAACGGGAAACGGGTGGGATACAGCGAGGGGGCGAACAACGATGCCCGCTTCGACATCACCCGCTACGTCCGCCGGGGGAGCAACCTCCTGGCCGTGGAAGTCTACCGCTGGTCCGACGGCAGCTACCTGGAAGACCAGGACATGTTCCGCCTCAGCGGCATACACCGCGACGTCTACCTGGTGGCCGCGCCCAAGGTGCAGTTGCGCGACATCCGGCTGACCGCCGACATCAGCCCCCGCTACGACCGCGCCATCCTGAAGGTGGACGGCAGCATACGCAACCACACCCGCCGCACGGCCCGGGGCGCCACCCTGCGCGTCAACCTGCTGGATGCCGACGGACGGCTGCTGCGCCAGGCCACGGCTCCAGCCGGGGACATAGCCGCCGGACAGGAAACCACCGCCTCGCTGCAAGCCTCGATACGCGACCCGCACTTGTGGAGCGCGGAGATGCCCTACCTCTACACCGTCGAAGTGGAACTGCTGGACGAACAAGGCCGGGTGTCCGAAGCCACCTACCAGCAGTACGGCTTCCGCACCATCGCCATCCGCGACAAGAAGGTCTACATCAACGGCCGCCTCACGCTGTTCAAAGGGGCGAACCGCCACGACATCCATCCCCGCCTGGGAAAGGCGGTGCCCGTAGAGACAATGATACAGGACATCGTGATGTATAAACGCCACAACCTGAACACCATCCGCACCAGCCACTACCCCAACGACCCGAAGATGTATGCCCTCTACGACTACTACGGCCTCTACGTCATGGACGAAGCCGACCAGGAATGCCACGGTAACCAGTCGCTGACCGACAACCCGGCCTGGCAGGGAGCCTTCGTAGACCGCGCCGTGCGCATGGTGCAGCGCGACAAGAACCACCCGAGCGTCATCTTCTGGTCGCTGGGCAACGAGTCGGGCGGCGGCTGCAACATCGTGGCCGAGTATGACGCCGTGCGCGCCCTCGACGACCGCCCCATCCACTACGAAGGCATGAACGACCAGGCCGACATCGACAGCCGCATGTATCCCTCCATCGAAGCCATGATAGAGCAAGACCGCCAGCCGCGCGACAAGCCCTACTTCCTCTGCGAATACGCCCACGCCATGGGCAACGCCGTCGGCAACCTCGAGGAATACTGGGACTACATCGAGTACCACTCCGAGCGCATGATAGGCGGCTGCATCTGGGACTGGGTGGACCAAGGGCTGAACAAGCCCGGACGACCCGACGACGAATACTACTTCGGCGGCAGCTTCGGCGACATGCCCAACGACAACGACTTCTGCAACAACGGCCTCACCACGCCCGACCGCCGCGTCACGCCCAAACTCTTAGAGGTGAAGAAAGTCTACCAGTACATCGCCTTCCGCATGAACAACCGCAACGAGGTGGAGCTGCACAACCGCTACACGCACCTCAACCTGACGCACTTCAACCTGCACTACCGCCTGGAACGCGACGGCCAAACCATCAAGGAGGAGACCTTCGGCCTGCCCGACTGCCCGCCCGGCGAACGACGCACCATACACACGCCGATGGAAGCCCTGCTGACGGACACGGCCGACTACTACGTCACCTACGAAGTCAGCCTGAAAGGCAGTTGCCTCTGGGCGCCCGCCGGGCATGTCGTGGCCAGTGAACAGTTCGCCCTGCGCCAACGCCCCAACAGCCTGCCCGCCGTCCGCCCCGACGCCCCCGGCAACCTTCCCTTGAAGCATTATGTCGAGGAACGTCGCTACCTACGCATAGAGAACGCCCGCGTGGAGGCAGGCTTTGACATGCACAACGGGCAACTCATCGCCCTCCGCTACGGCGGCCGCGAGATGCTCCACCGCCAGCAAGGCCCCGCCTTCAACGGATACCGCAGCATTAACAACGAGCCGCGCGACCACCTGGACACCCGCACACGCCTGGACGACTTCAGCTACACCCCCTCCGATGATGGCCGCTCCGTCCGCGTCGAGGCACGCTTCACCGTGGAGTCCGATGGCAATGGCAGCGTGCAGCAGACCCTCGTCTACACCGTCCACGGCACGGGTGCCATCGACGTCGAAGCCCGCTACCACACCTCGCCCGACTTCAACATGCCCCGCCTCTCCCTCCAGGCCAGCCTCAGCCCGGCCCTCGAGCATGTCGCCTACTTCGGGCGCGGCCCCATCGAGAACTACCCCGACCGCAAGAACGCCGCCTACGTCGGACTCTACCGCACCACCGTCAGCGACATGCGTGAGTACTACACCCACGCCCAGACCATGGGTGGCCGCTGCGACGTGCGCCGCCTCAGCCTGACCGACGCCCAAGGGCATGGCCTGCGCATCACCGCCAATGGAGATGCCTTCGCCTTCTCCGCCCTCCATTACGACGACCGCGAACTGTGGCGCGTGAAGTACAACCATGACCTCGACCACATCCGCCGTGCCGAGGTAGTCCTCAACCTCGACTGCATCCAGCGTGGACTGGGCAACGCCAGCTGCGGCCCGGGTCCCCGCCCCCGCTACGAGATACAGAAGGATGCCGACTACCGCTTCTCCTTCCGCATTGAGGAAGCCAAGCAGCCATAAGGATACACAAAAAGGGCCATGTCCTCCCGGCGCAACTACGCGCCGCACAGGCATGGCCCTTCTACAAGGATTCTATATTACAACAGGGTTGTCAGTTCGCCATATCCGAGATGAACTTGATGCGTACCAGCCGGACTTCCTCCTCGGTGAAGTCTTCGCCTAACTCCTCGAGGGCTTCCTCGATGTCGTCCGTCGTCGACTCCTTGAAGTAGTCGTAGATGTCCAGCATGTGGTCCTCGTCCATGATTTCCTCAAGGAAATAATCGATGTTGATCTTCGTGCCCGAGTAGACAATGGCCTCCACCTCGTCCAGCAGTTCGTCGAACTCGATGCCCTTGGAGACGGCGATGTCGTCCAAGGCCACTTTGCGGTCGATGGCCTGTATGATAGAGACCTTGAGCTTCGACTTGTTGGCAACGGTGCGCACGCGCAGGTCTTCGGGACGTTCAATCTCGTTCTCCTCGCAGTGCCGCTTGATGAGTTTGCAGAACTCCTCGCCATAGCGTTTGGCCTTGCCGGCGCCCACGCCCGGTATGTTCTGCAACTCCTCCAGCGTCACGGGGTAAATCGTGGCCATCGCCTCCAGCGAGGGGTCTTGGAAGATGACGTAGGGCGGCACCTCCAACTGCTTGGAGAGCTTCTTGCGCAGGTCTTTCAGCATGGAGAACAGGGCCGGGTCGACGGCACATGCCCCGCTGCCGCGCATGGGTGCTTCTTCCTCCATCTCCTCGAAGTCGATGTCCTCGGTTATCTTGAACGACTTGGGACTCTTCAGGAACTTGCGCCCGGCTTCGGTCACCTTCAAGAGGCCGTAGTTCTCCACGTCCTTGCTCAGGTATCCGGCAATCAGGGCCTGGCGGATGACGGAGTTCCACGTGCGGTCCTCCTCGCCCATGCCCGAGCCAAAGATTTCCAGGTCTTCGTGCCGGTGGGCCAAGACCTCTGAGGTCTCTCGGCCTTGTATCACATCTAATATATAGTCTGACTTAAAATTCTCCTTTACCGCGAGGATAGCCTCGATAACGGTACATAATAGCTCTTGAGCTTCCACTTGTTTCTTGGGATTTAAACAATTGTCACAATTTCCACAGTTGTCCTCCATGTACTCTTCGCCGAAATAATGCAAGAGCGTCTTGCGGCGGCACACGGACGACTCGGCGTAAGCAGCCGTCTCCTGCAACAGCTGTTTGCCGATTTCTTGTTCAGCCACGGGTTTCCCCTGCATGAACTTCTCCAGTTTTTGTAGGTCTTTATTGGAATAGAACGTAATGCACTGCCCTTCTCCGCCATCACGCCCGGCACGGCCCGTCTCCTGGTAGTAACCTTCCAAGCTCTTGGGCATGTCGTAATGTATGACGTAGCGCACGTCCGGCTTGTCGATGCCCATACCGAAGGCGATGGTGGCCACAATCACGTCGATGCGTTCCATGAGGAAGTCGTCCTGGTTCTGGGTGCGGGTGGCAGAATCCATGCCCGCATGGTAAGGCCGGGCGTTGATGCCGTTGGCCTGCAGGATTTCGGCCAGTTCTTCCACCTTCTTGCGGCTGAGGCAATAGATGATGCCCGACTTTTCCAGGTTGGCTTTGATGAATTTGATGATATCTTTGTCGATGTTCGCTGTCTTGGCCCGCACTTCGTAATACAGGTTCGGGCGGTTGAACGAAGATTTGAACACCTTGGCGTTCACCATGCCCAGGTTCTTCTGGATGTCGTGCTGCACCTTGGGCGTGGCCGTGGCCGTAAGGGCTATCAGCGGTGCCTTACCTATTTCATTGACAATCGGCCTGATGCGTCGGTATTCCGGACGGAAGTCATGCCCCCACTCCGAAATACAATGTGCTTCATCGACGGCATAGAACGAGATTTTCACGTTCCGGAGGAACTCGACGTTCTCATCCTTTGTCAGCGATTCCGGCGCCACGTACAACAGTTTGGTCTTTCCGCTCAGGATGTCGGCCTTCACTTGTTCGATGGCTCCTTTGTTCAGGGAAGAGTTGATGAAATGCGCCACGCCGTCTTCCTCGCTATAATTGCGCATGGCATCGACCTGGTTCTTCATCAAGGCAATCAAAGGCGATATTACGATGGCCGTCCCCTCCATCAGCAATGAAGGTAATTGGTAGCACAAGGATTTTCCTCCGCCGGTAGGCATCAGCACGAATGTGTCATTGCCTGCCAACAGATTCTCTATTATCTCCTGTTGATTACCCTTGAAGGTGTCGAATCCGAAATACTTCTTCAGTTGGTCTGTTAAATCAATCTTCTTCCCTGTCATATCATTAGGCTTGTTAGTAGGTTAATAGTAAACGACATTCTTCTGAATCAAGACTCAGAGCCTAACAAAGTTATAAACAACTTCTTAAATATCAAACATTATTCACCGATATTTTTTAGGAGAAAAGGGAGTGCAGCAAGATAGAAGAATATTATCTGCTGATTTCAAGCACTTTGCAATCTTGCCACATTTGCTTTCTCCAGTTGTTGCTTTGCATATTCCAATGTCACAACAAAACTGCCGCACTGTTCTGACGGTATCTCATACATGGCGTCCATCATGATTGTCTCTACAATGGAACGCAAGCCACGGGCACCCAGTTTATATTCGATGGCTTTGTCTACGACATACTCGTAAACTTCATCCTCGAAGGAGAGTTTCACGTTGTCCATCTCGAACAGTTTGACATATTGCTTGATAATCGAGTTCTTCGGCTCGGTCAATATGGCACGCAACGCGCGGCGGTCTAATGGCTGCAGATAAGTGAGTACCGGCAAACGGCCTATGATTTCAGGTATCAAGCCAAAAGCCTTCAAATCTTGCGGCGCGATGTACTGCATCAGATTGCTCCGGTCAATCGTCGCCGTGTTGCGCACAGCATTGTAACCCACCACGTGGGTATTCAACCGCTGGGCAATCTTCTTTTCAATGCCGTCAAAGGCACCGCCGCATATAAATAAGATATTTTTAGTATCGACTGCAATCATCTTCTGCTCCGGATGTTTACGCCCTCCTTGTGGCGGAACATTGACCACGGAGCCTTCCAACAGTTTCAGCAGTCCTTGCTGCACGCCTTCGCCGCTGACATCGCGAGTGATAGAAGGGTTGTCTCCCTTGCGGGCAATCTTGTCTATCTCGTCAATAAAGACAATGCCCCGTTCAGCCTCGGCCACGTTGTAGTCAGCCACTTGCAGCAGGCGCGTCAGAATGCTTTCAATGTCTTCGCCCACATAGCCGGCTTCGGTCAAGACCGTAGCGTCCACGATGGTGAAAGGCACATGAAGCAGCTTGGCAATAGTGCGCGCCAACAGTGTCTTGCCCGTCCCGGTGCTTCCCACCATAATGATGTTTGACTTTTCAATCTCCACATCGTCGCCGTTGTCCTTCTGCAACAAACGTTTGTAGTGATTGTAGACCGATACGGACAAGTAACGTTTGGCATCATCCTGCCCAATGACGTATTGGTCGAGGAAAGTCTTTATCTCCTGCGGCTTGGGAAGTTCTGCCAGATTCAGGCTGGGCATACCGCCCGCCTTGTTTTTCCACAACGCCTCTTGGGCTATCTCGTAGGCCTGCACAGCGCAGGAATCACAGATATAGCCATTCATGCCCGTGATAAGGAAACCAACTTCGTCCTCCGACCGTCCGCAGAAACTACACCTATTCTTATGTCTCTTTGTATCTACTGCCATATATACATCTTATTATTTCTTAACCAGCACTTCATCCACCATACCATATTCCTTAGCCTCTTGGGCGGTCATCCAATAGTCGCGGTCGGAATCGGCCCACACTTTTTCATACGACGTATGCGAATGGTCGGCAATGATGGTATAGAGTTCTTTCTTGATTTTCTGAATCTCGCGTGCTGTAATCTCAATGTCCGATGCCTGACCTTGCGCGCCTCCCAACGGTTGGTGTATCATGACGCGTGAGTGCGGCAGTGCCGAACGCTTCCCTTGGGCACCGGCCACAAGCAAGACTGCAGCCATGCTGGCAGCCATCCCAGTACAAATGGTGGCTACGTCGCTGCTGATGAACTGCATGGTGTCATAAATGCCAAGGCCTGCGTAGACCGAGCCACCCGGCGAGTTGATATAGATGGAAATGTCCTTGCCCGGGTCTACCGAGTCGAGATAGAGCAACTGTGCCTGCAAAGTATTGGCCGTGTAGTCGTCTATCTGGGTACCCAAAAAGATGATGCGGTCCATCATCAGGCGGGAGAACACGTCCAGTTGCGTCACATTGAGTTGACGTTCTTCCAAGATATAAGGATTGAGATAGCCTGCCTGGGACTTGATGACATCATCCAATACCAAACTGTTCATCCCCAAATGCTTAGTTGCATATTTCCTAAAATCGTCCATATTATTCTTATTAGTTAATATCATTCAAAACCAATGAACCAAAAGGATTGCAAAGAGACAAAAAATAAACAGTATTTGCAAGAAAGTAGTGCATATTTTCTGCATCTTCGCATAAAAAAATGTAGAGCCGACAGGTCGTGCCCTACATTTTCAGTTATGAAAAATGAGTATGATAAGTCCGTTGGCTTATTCAAACATCTTGTTGAAATCGGCTGCAGAAATCGGTTTGCGCTCCAACGTCACTTGTTCCTTCAGAGCGTTGGCCAGTTTTGCCTCAATGGCCCGATTGGCCAAACCTTCCACGCTTTCCTGCTTCTTCAGCATCTCTTTCGCATAGTTTTCCAGCAGTTCTTCGGGCACGTTCAACATGCCATACTGGGCGAACTGTGCGCGGGTAGCTTCCTTGGCCATGGCTGAAATGTCCTCACGTTCAATCTTGATGCCGTTAGCCCGAACAAGTTGTTCACGGATGAGGTGCCAGGTGAGTTCTTCGATGGACTTGTCGTAGTTGTCTTCCACAAACTGCTCTCCTTTATCTTGGTTGTTCTGCAGCATGATGCGTTTCAGCAACTTATCGGGAAACTCGAGCTTGCCGACTTTATCCATCAGATACTTACGCACGTCAAGCAGGAACTTGTAGTCGCTGTCTGCCACGAACTGGCGCGCAATGGCGTCTTTCACTTTAGCGCGGAACTCTTCTTCGGTCTTCACCACGTCCTTGCCGAACACTTGGTCGAAGATTTCTTGGGTCAACTCGCCCGGAACGAAACGGGTAATTTCATTTACCTGAAAGCTGAAGTCGGACTTCATCTCGGCAGCCGTTTCCTTGTCGGTCTTCAGCAACGAAGCCAGTTCGGCTGCATTGCCATCCCAAGCAGTATGAGGATTGAACACCAGCACGTCGTTCACCTTAGCATTGGCAAAGATGGCTTTCTGTCCGTCATTCTTCATATATGCGGGCATCATGACGGTATCTTCCAACTGGATGCCGCCTTCCTTGGTATTGCCGTTTTCGTCCAGTTCAGCCAACAAGCCTTTCAGCATGTCATTGTCGGCATAGGTATCTACCTTCTCGTACTTGCCATTGCGCTGGGCATACATCTTCACTTGGCTGTCCACCATCTCGTCGGTCACGTCAATATCGTAGTAATCTACTTTGTCGTCCTTTGACAGTTCTGCTTTGAAGTCGGGAGCCAAGGCCACGTCAAACACGAAGTCGAAATCTTCTTGCGTGTCAAAGTCTATCTTCTCCTGGCATTCTACGTTGGGAAGAGGCTCGCCCAATACGTGCAGGTGGTTTTCTTCTATATATTTAGACACCGCATCGGAAAGCAGTTTGTTCACTTCCTCTACCAATACTGTTTTGCCATACATTTTCTTGACCAATCCGGCAGGCACCATGCCTTTGCGGAAACCGGGCATTTGTATTTTATGACGGAGTTCCTTAAGCGATTTGTCTACTTTCTCCTGGTAATCGGCTTTTCCAAGCTTTACAGTAAGCAACGCGCTTACTTTGTCGATGTTTTCTAATGAAACGTTCATTCTGACGATTATTTATTGTTTATTACTATTTGTTTCTACAAAAGAGCGTGCAAAATTAGCGTTAATCTTTTAATTATCAAAAAAGAATCCGCAAAAAACAACAGGCGTAACTGAGAGCCTGTTTAAAAATGGCTATTTCTGTCATGTTGAACGGAGTGAAACATCTCCTGAATACTACTCTTGCATAGGGAGATTCTTCACTTCGTTCAGAATGACAGAGACAATGAAAATTTAAACAGGCTCTGAAAGGGCGATAGAAAACTTCCGGAACATGGAATTTCTTCCCATCGACAAAACGGGGTCACACCATGAAGTCCTTACGGCGCAGCACGAAGCTGTTGCTCAGATACTTTTCGCGCACCACCTGATTGGCAGCTAGTTCTTCGGGCGTGCCCTGGAAGAGGATTTTCCCTTCGAACAACAGGTAAGCACGGTCGGTGATGCTGAGTGTCTCCTGCACGTTGTGGTCAGTGATAAGGATGCCAATGTTCTTATCCTTCAGTTTCCAGACAATCTGCTGGATATCCTCCACGGCGATAGGGTCGACGCCGGCAAACGGCTCATCCAGCATGATGAACTTGGGGTCGATGGCCAGGCAGCGGGCAATCTCGGTGCGGCGACGTTCGCCTCCGGAAAGCTGGTTACCCTTATTCTTGCGTACCTTTTGGATACGAAACTCCGAAAGAAGGCTTTCCAACTTTTCCTTGCGGTAGGAGAGCGGCTTTCCGGTCATTTCGAGCACGGACATGATATTGTCCTCGACGCTCATCTGGCGGAAGACAGAGGCCTCCTGCGCCAAGTATCCGATGCCGGCCTGGGCACGCTTGTAGACGGGATATTTCGTAATATCCAAGTCATTGAGGAAGATGCGCCCTTCGTTAGGGGTAATAAGACCGACGGTCATGTAGAAAGAAGTCGTCTTACCGGCGCCGTTCGGCCCGAGCAAACCAACGATTTCCCCTTGCTTCACATCAATAGACACATGGCTGACGACCGTGCGCTTGCCGTATTTTTTCACCAAATCTTCCGTGCGGAGCACCATTCTGTTGTCTTCTTCCATATTTAATCTTTCTAAATCTCTGTCCTGTTGTGGCAAAAGCGGGGGCAAATGTAGCAATAATAAGCCGAAAAGCCGTACATTTGCAAGCAAAATTAAAGTTTATGAACAAAGCACTGAAAACCGTAGGCCGGTACATCATGCTGATGGGGCGCACATTCACGCGACCCGAACGGATGTACATGTTCTTCCGCCAATACCGCGAAGAACTGTCCAAGCTGGGGGTAGACTCCATAGGCATCGTCTTGCTGATATCGTTCTTTATCGGCGCAGTCATCACCATACAAATCAAGTTGAACATCGAAAGTCCCTGGATGCCGCGTTGGACGGTGGGATACGTGACCCGCGAAATCATGCTGCTGGAGTTCTCGTCCAGCATCATGTGCCTCATCTTGGCGGGCAAGGTGGGGTCGAACATCGCTTCGGAACTGGGGACGATGCGCGTGACACAACAAATCGACGCGCTGGAAATCATGGGCGTCAATTCGGCCAACTACCTGATACTGCCGAAAATCACGGCCATGGTGACGATGATTCCCTTGCTCGTGGTCTTCAGCATCTTTGCAGGAGTGATAGGCGCCTTCTGCACCTGCTGGTTCGGCGAAATGATGAATGCCGTCGATCTGGAGTACGGCCTGCAATACATGTTCATCGAATGGTACGTGTGGATGGGCATCATCAAATCTATCATTTTCGCCTTCATAATCGCCAGCGTGTCGGCCTTCTTCGGCTACACGGTCGAGGGCGGCAGCATCAATGTGGGCAAAGCCTCGACAGACGCAGTGGTGACCAGCAGCGTGCTCATCTTGTTTGCTGATCTGGTGCTGACGAAACTCTTAAGTTAAATGAAGAATGAAGAATTAAGAAAGAAGGTTTCCGCACATCTGCGGAGGCATCCCCTTCTTAGTTCTTCATTCTCAATTCTTCATTTTATATTATAATATGATTGAACTGAAAGGACTATGCAAGTCGTTTGAAGACAAAGCAGTGCTGACGGACATCAACGCCGTCTTCGAGAACGGAAAGACTAACCTCATCATCGGACAGAGCGGCTCGGGAAAGACGGTGCTGATGAAGTGCATCGTAGGCTTGCTGACGCCGGAACGGGGCGAACTGTTGTATGACGGGCGCAACTTCCTGGCGATGGGCAAGAAGGAGAAGAAGGCGTTGCGCCGCGAGATGGGGATGCTGTTCCAAAGCGCGGCGTTGTTTGACTCGATGACAGTGATGGACAACGTGATGTTCCCGCTGAACATGTTCTCCAACGACACGCTACGCGACCGCCAACGCCGTGCCCAATTCTGCCTGGACCGTGTAAACCTGACGGATGCAGGCAACAAATATCCGGGCGAGATAAGCGGCGGCATGCAAAAACGCGCGGCCATCGCGCGGGCCATTGCCCTAAACCCGCAATACCTCTTCTGCGACGAGCCCAACTCGGGTCTTGACCCCAAGACATCGCTGGTCATTGACGCGCTCATCCAGGACATCACGCGGGAGTATAACATGACGACCCTCATCAACACACACGACATGAACTCGGTGATGGGCATCGGCGAGAAGATCATCTTCATCCACCAAGGCCGCAAGGCCTGGGAGGGGACGAAAGACGACATCTACACGTCCACCAACCAGACCTTGAACAACTTTATCTTCGCCTCCGACCTCTTCAAGAAAGTGAAGGAAGTGGAATTGCAGGGTCTTGAAGGATAAACTCAAGGCCGCCGCGCCAGCCCCATCAGATAACCATACAGAGCCATCTTGCCACGCATGGTCTGGCGCGGCGTGAACTCGCCATTGGCCCACACGTAGCGGCAGTTGAAGTAAGCCTCCTGATGGGGCCAGCCGCCCGACTTCCATTCCGGGTAGCCCCGCTCTACAAACCATTGCGGGTCGCTGCCCAGGCTTTTGTTCCAAGTATCCAGATTGTTGTAAGGCGTATGCCCGGGATGCAGCCCGGGCGTACCGTCGTTGCGTCCGGTAGTGTAACAGTTATCTATGCAACGCTGCCCCAGCCCCGTCATTTCCACGCGATTGCTGGGATTGCGTCCCAAGCCCCAGTCGGCTTCCAGCAGCATGGCCTTTTCGAAAAGTTTCTTCTCGTTCTCTTTCGCCGAAGCGAAATGAGCCAGGATGACCAAGTGGAGGTTCTGCGCGGTCTGCCAATAGTTGTTGTCGGCCGAGCGGCGAGAAGGACGCTCACAGATGTGGGCCACGTGTTTCCGCATGGCCTGCTCCTTGACCGCAACCACCAAGGCTTCATGCAGTTGCGGGTAGTGGCGGGCGCGGGGCGTACCCAGGTAGGCAGCGGTTCCCCAAAGTTGGCATCCCCGGCTGGCGTCCACCACCAGCGGCTTGCCGTCCTCCATCAAGCACTCTTCGGCCATCAGGTCTTCCCACTTCTTTTCTCCGGTCACATTATATAAGAAGGCTGCCGCCATCTGCTTGAAGTCGCGCCCGCGCATGCTGCAGTCGCCTATGTCCTGAAGGTCGTCCAACTGGAGGCCAGGCTGACGGGCAGCAAACTCGAAGGCTTTGACAGCCTCTGCCGCATAATGCGCCTCCAGTTCCTTGTGTCCGGAAAGACGGAAGCAGTCGGCCATCATGGCACAGTTAGCTGCATTAGCCCAGGCCGCCATGGTCGTAGCCCCGGCCTGGAACATGACGGTATGCTCGGCCGAAGGGTTAGTCAGCCCGTGGCAATAGGCTTCGCCGTCGCGCAGGCTCAGCCAGAAATCCACCTCGTTGCGCGCTTCGTCCAAAATGTCAGGGATTCCGTTCCCGCTCTCCCCTATTTGCAGGTTGTCGTCGTCCAGCCTGCCGCCGGACAGGAAATAAGGTAGCAACATGTCATAGATGTTGCTGACATGAGCCAGGTGGCGATCCCAGTCAAAAGCGTCGCTATGCCCGCCGCGCGCCACCGTGTTGACGGGATTGCCCGGCAAGCGGTGCTGCCAGAACATCGACTTCAGCGCCGGTTTGAAGTGGGGTTCGTCCCAAATGTCTCCTTTATACTGCTTCCACTCGGGATGCCACGGTTGCAGGTCGGTCAGGTAGATGGTAAAGCCCTTAGGGTCTTCCTCTGGGATGAACAAGGGGCGGCGCGGCACAGGATGCAGGTCCGGGCGGTCTTCACCCAAACGCATGTAGTAATAGCCGCGCACTTGAGTCTTGTAAGGCTCGAAATAGACGTTTTCCTTGATGTCGAAGTCTATGCTGCACCCCACGTCTTGTACCACGAGGCGGTAGCGGCCGGGGGCGACGGCCGAGGAGAAATCGATGTTCCACACATCGGACCCCGTCAGGTTCCGCCCCAAGGCCTCGGCCTGCGTCCGGCAACTTTTCCAGAAAGCCACCTTGCCGACCCGTCGCTTGCGCCCGGTCTCCACATTATACAGCCACACGGTGTTGCCCTCGAAACTACGGTAGTCGCGCTGTCCCCCGTCGCCCAGCCAAAGGTAAAGGTCAGCCGCCTTGACAGGGCTGTCTGGGGTATATCCGATGATATTCACATGGACAGCTTCCGACATGCAACGGGTGACGTCGAACGTAAGCCCCGCCTCGGCCTTGTCGGCGTGCAGGGAGGGATTCAGCTTCACCGTATAGCTGCGCCCTTCGCGCATGGAGAAAGGCAGCTTCAAGAAAATCCAGTGGTCCAGCTTATAATTGAACTTGGCATCGGTATTCATCACCTTCGACTTGCGATGGACGGCCAACGGCTGCCTCCCTGTCATACCATAACGGGAGTCGTCGGCCGAGACGACCGTCCACGAAGAAGCCAGCATGGCAAGTTGCGTGTCCAGTTCCTGGCCATAGGCTTTCAGTGTGTCGTCTCCCTCCACCCAATCGTGGCCCCGGAAGGCGCTGCGCCCCGTCCCGTCGTCGCGATAGAACACTTCGCCGTCGCGGAACAACAACATCAGATAATCTTTGTCCACCACCTTCAGTTCCACCAACTTGGTGGCGTACGCCCCGGGCGCCCCCGGCAGCAGGAAGGAGAAACAAATGAACAACAAAAACAAACTTTTTCTTTCCATGGTGTCTGTCAATAAAGGATAAAACATAACAAACGGCCACCCGGCAGCCGTCTTCCGCAAACATACGAAAAAATCCCGTAAAGGCATGGGCAAATGAAGGAATTTTGATTTATTCCTCTTAAGGAGCATGAAGAGATGCCCTCCCGCTTTCTTAGTTTTTGGAAGAAAATCAAAGCACATCACCATGCAGATGTCCCGCTTTCTTATCACTCGCCATTCCCCGTGAAGCATTCCCGCCATTTTCCCTTGTCCGGACTTTTCACAACCGGCATTTCCCCCGCCATCCCGTTTTCTATCGCCCCGTCTTTTTTTTGCGCACGTCCAGCAAACTTATGAAAATGCCCCCGCAGGAATACCGCAAAGCGAAGAAAGGATAACAAAGTGACACAGAAGCAACAAAGTTTCTCTCCCGAAATGCCACATATATCGACATTTTGTCGTATATTTGCCCAAAATCCAACGCCATGGAACCTATACGTACTTTCGAACAACTGACCTCACACCTGCAGACGCTAAACCGGCGGAAACGCATCGCCGTGGTCTGCGCCAACGACCCCAACACGGAATACGCCATCGCCCGCTGCTTGGAAGAAGGCATCGCCGAGTTTCTCATGATAGGCAACCCCGCCATCCTGAAGCGGTATCCCACCCTGAAGCAGTATCCGGACTTCGTGCACGTCATCCCCGAAGACGACCCTGACGCCGCCGCCCGCCGCGCCGTGCAAATCGTGCGTGACGGCGGTGCGGACATCCTGATGAAAGGCATCATCAACACCGACAACCTGCTGCACGCCATCCTCGACAAAGAACACGGCCTGCTGCCCAAAGGCCGGATACTGACGCACTTGGCCGTGGTAGAGATACCCACCTACGACAAGCTGCTGTTCTTCTCGGACGCAGCAGTCATTCCCCGGCCCACGCTCCAGCAGCGCATCGAGATGATACAGTATGCCATCCGCACCTGCCGCCACTTCGGCATCAGGCAGCCGCGCATCGCCCTCATCCACTGCACGGAGAAGGTCAGTGCCAAGTTCCCCCATTCATTGGACTATGTGAACATTGTCGAACTGGCCGAAGCGGGCGAGTTCGGCGACGTCATCATCGACGGACCGCTGGACGTGAAGACAGCCTGCGAGAAGACCAGCGGCGACATCAAGGGCATCGTTTCGCCCATCGAGGGGGAAGCCGACGTGCTCATCTTCCCCAACATCGAGAGCGGCAACGCCTTCTACAAGACCGTTTCCCTCTTCTGCCACGCCGACATGGCCGGGCTGCTGCAAGGCCCGGTGTGCCCCGTCGTCCTGCCCTCGCGCAGCGACTCCGGCCTGTCGAAATATTACAGCATCGCCATGGCGTGCCTCACGTCGGAATCGTAACAACAAAACCAAACTTATCCCCCCATGAAGATACTTGCCATCAACCCCGGCTCCACCTCCACGAAGATAGCCGTCTATGAAGACACCACCCCGCGCTTAGTGCGCACGCTGCGCCACTCCGTCGAAGAACTCTCCGCCTTCCCCACCGTCACCGGCCAGTTTGACTTCCGGCGCGACCTCGTCCTGCGCGAACTGGAAGCCGACGGCATCCCCCTCCAGTTCGATGCCGTCATCGGTCGCGGCGGACTGTTCAAGCCCATCCCCGGCGGTGTGTACGAAATCAACAACCTCATGCTGCACGACGCGAAGAATGCCGTCCATCCCCACGCCTGCAACCTGGGCTGCCTCATCGCCGCCCACCTGGCCGGGATGCAGCCCGGATGCCGCGCCTTCATCGCCGACCCGGGCGTGACCGACGAACTGGACGAAGTGGCCCGCATCACCGGCTCGCCCCTCATGCCGCGCATCACCATCTGGCACGCCCTCAACCAGCGCGCCATCGCCCGCCGCTACGCCCGCGAACAAGGCACGCGCTACGAACAACTCGACCTTATCATCTGCCACCTGGGCGGAGGAATCTCCATCGGAACCCATCACCACGGGCGCTGCATAGATGTGAACAACGCCCTGGACGGCGAAGGTCCCTTCTCGCCCGAACGCGCCGGCACCCTGCCCGCCGGAGAACTCATCGACCTCTGCTACTCGGGACGATTCACCCGCGAAGAACTGAAGAAACGCATCTCCGGCCATGCCGGCCTGGCCGCCCACCTGGGCACAACAGACATCCCCGCCATCGTCCGCCGCATCGAAGAGGGAGATAACCATGCCCGCCTGGTGCTGGAGGCCATGATTTACCAGACCGCCAAAAGCATCGGAGCCGCAGCCACCGTCCTCTCCGGCCACGTGGATGCCATTCTGCTGACGGGCGGCATCGCCCACAACCCCTATGTCATCGAACGCCTGACAGGACGCATCGCCTTCCTGGCCCCCGTCCATGTCTACCCCGGCGAAGACGAACTGGAAGCCCTTGCCCTGAACGCATTGGCCGCCCTACACAGCGAACTGGAGGTGCAGGAATACCGGTGAATGCGGATAAATTCCCGAACCACGTGACAAAAAGGGCTTCAATCTTTCCTAAACCAAGATTTCCCCTAAATCTGTATAAGGAATATACCTATCTGAAATCATAACAGGCAAAAAGAAAAATGGAATCATTTTCTTTTTGCCTGTTTACGTTGTTTTATTCAATTAACAGAAATGGTGAATAAACCAATTCTGCCACATATCCTTACCACGTCTAAGTTAGAGGTCGGATGCCTCAGGCCGATTTCTTTTCTTTTACGTCGGTATTGGCCTCCACCACGTTCACCACATAGTCGCCCAGCTTCTCACACTCGGCAATGATGTCCATGTAGTAGACACCCATCTGGTAACTGTATGCCCGGTTGTTGACGTCGACCAAGTTCTGGTTCTTCAACTGGTTGCGGTAGTTGTTGATTTCGTTCTCCAGGTTGAAAGAACGGTTGACATCCACCTGCTGGTGCTCCGTGCGCTCTACGACCACCAGCATCTGCTGGAGAGCGTCATTCACTAACTTCATCATCTCGTGGATATGTTCATACTGTCCTTCGGTGAAATCTTCATTCGCCTGGCGCTTGCGGTTGATGGTGCGGGCCAGGTTATAGCAACTGTCGCCGATGCTCTCTATCTCCGTCACCTCACGCAGCATGCCACGTATCTGCAACTTGCTCTCCGAACTCAGCCGTCCTTCGGACACCTTGTTCAGGTAGTTGGCAATCTCCAGTTCCATGTTGTCGCTGATGCTCTCATACTTCTCCACGCGGCTGAACAGCTTGTTGAAGTCATCGTCTTTCTCCGTGTGCAGGAGGTCGCGCACCATGCCGAACATGCGGTGAATACGCTCGGCAAAGAGGTGAATCTCCTTGCTGGCCTGCAGGATAGACAACTCGGAAGTGGAAAGCATGCCGCCCGTGATGAAGCGCAGGCGGTATTCCTCGTCCTGCTCCTTCTGCGGGATGAGGGCGCACACCGTCCGCTCGATGAAGTGTACGAACCAGATGAGCACCAAGACGTTGCAGACGTTGAATGCCGTATGGAAAGCCGACAACATATAGGGCACAGCCACGGACATCTCCGTCACGCCCATCACGTTCTCCACGAACCACGACACCCCTCCCGTGAAGAAGGGGAACACGCACAGCACCCAGATGACGCCGAAGACATTGAACACCAAGTGGGCCAAGGCCGCCCGCCGCGCCTGCGTATTGCCCGTCAGCGCCGCCAGGTTGGCCGTGATGGTCGTGCCGATGTTCTCGCCCAGCACCAATGCCGCGCCCAGTTCGAAACTAATCCAACCGTTAGCACACATGATGAGCGTGATGGCCATCGTGGCCGACGAAGCCTGCACAATCATGGTCAGCACAGTACCAATGAGCACGAACAGCAGCACCGAGCCGAATCCCATGTCCGTATAGTCCTGCACAAAGGCCAGCATTTCGGGGTTCTTGCTCAGGTCCGGCGCATTGGCCTGAAGCATGGAAAGACCCATAAAAAGGAAGGAGAAACCGAAGATGAACTCGCCCACAGACTTGCGCGAGCTCTTTTGCGAGAAAATCAGCAGGATGCCGAAAGCCAACAGGGGCAAGGCAAAGGCCGAAACATCCACCTGGAAGCCCAGGGCCGAGATAATCCACGCCGTCACCGTCGTACCGATGTTGGCGCCCATGATGACGCTGATGGACTGTACCAGGGTCAGCAGGCCCGCATTGACAAAACTCACCACCATCACCGTAGTGGCCGAAGAAGATTGCACCAAGGCCGTAATCAACGCGCCCGTCACCACGCCCGTCACCCGGTTGGTGGTCATCACGGTCAGAATCTTGCGCAGGCGGTCGCCCGCAAACTTCTGCAAGCCCTCGCTCATAATCTTCATGCCGTAGAGGAACAAGGCCAACGAGCCGAGCAGCTTTAACAAATCATAAAAAGAATATTCCATCTATAATTATTTAATGGGTTTCTTTGAAGCGTGTGTTTAAAGCCCTATCTTTAAGGGGTGAAACCATACCCAAAGAAAGAGACATGAAACACGTGTTACAAATTTGTTGCAAAAATAATAATATTTCCAAAGAATTTCCCGTTGGGAGCACACTTTTGGAAATTTATCAAGGATTTCATCTTGATTTCCCCTATCAGGTGGTCAGCGCCAAGGTCAATAACCGCTCCGAAGGGCTCAACTTCCGGGTCTACAACAACAAGGACGTGGAGTTCCTCGACGTGCGCGACCCCTCGGGCATGCGCACCTATGTCCGTTCGCTCTGCTTCATCCTCTACAAGGCTGTGCGCGAACTCTTCCCTCAGGGCAAGCTCTACGTCGAGCACCCCGTCTCGAAAGGCTACTTCTGCAACCTGCGCATCGGCCGCCCCATCGAACTGGCCGACGTCACCGCCATCAAGCAACGCATGCAGGAAATCATCGCGCAGGACATCCCCTTCCACCGCATCGAATGCCACACGACAGAAGCCGTGCGCATCTTTAGCGGACAAGGCATGAACGACAAAGTGAAGCTGCTGGAAACCTCCGGTTCGCTCTATACCTATTATTATACACTGGACGGCACCGTCGACTACTACTACGGCAACCTCCTGCCCAGCACCGGATTCATCTACCTGTTCGACCTCGTGAAATACTACGACGGCCTGCTGTTGCGCATCCCCAACAAGACGGAGCCTACCAAGCTGGACGAGATGGTCAAGCAAGAGAAGATGCTGGACATCTTCAAAGAACACCTGCGCTGGAACCACATCATGGGCCTGAGCAACGTGGGAGACTTCAATCGTGCCTGCCAGGAAGGGCTGGCCACCGACCTCATCAAAGTGGCCGAAGCCTTGCAGGAGAAGAAGATTGCCCAGATTGCCGACGAAATATACAGCCGGTGCGAAGAAGGCAGTTCCAAGGGGCGCTTAGTGTTGATAGCCGGCCCCTCGTCGTCCGGGAAAACCACCTTCAGCAAACGCCTGTCCGTACAACTGATGACCAACGGCCTGCGCCCCTACCCCATCTCGCTGGACGACTACTTCGTGGACCGCGAGAAAACCCCACGCGACGCCCAGGGCAATTATGACTACGAATCGCTCTACGCCCTCGACCTGCCGCTCTTCAACCAACAGTTGCAGGCCCTGCTGCAAGGAGAAGAAGTAGAGTTGCCCCGCTACAACTTCAACACGGGCAAACAGGAGTTCCGGGGCGAGAAACTGCGCATAGACAAGAACACCGTGCTCATCCTGGAAGGCATCCACGCCCTCAACCCCGACCTGACGCCCCAAATCCCGGACGAGAACAAGTTCAAAATCTACGTCTCTGCCCTGACCACCATCTCATTGGATGACCACAACTGGATTCCCACCACCGACAACCGCCTGCTGCGCCGCATCATCCGCGACTACAACTACCGAGGCTGTTCTGCCCAGGAGACCATCGCGCGCTGGCCCAGCGTGCGTGCCGGCGAGGACAAATGGATTTTCCCCTACCAGGAGAACGCCGACGTCATGTTCAATTCCGCACTGCTGTTCGAGTTCGCCGTCCTGCGCTACCATGCAGAGCCTATCCTGAACAGCGTGCCGCGCAACTGCCGGGAATATGCCGAGGCCTACCGCCTGCTGAAATTCATCAAATACTTCATCCCCGTGCAAGACAAAGAAATCCCGCCCACGTCGCTCTTGCGCGAGTTCCTGGGGGGAAGCAGCTTCAAATACTGACATAAACTTTTCTTACCGGAAAGGCGCCCGGACAGTGTCCCGCCCGTACTTCCTTCGTTCCCGGCTCGTTATTGGCTCGTATTTGGTTCGAGTGCATGGAAACGAGCCGGGTACGCCCCAGAGTGGTTCTGGAAGGGGGCAGGAAAGCGAAGAATGTCAACTTTTTTCGCGGCGGGCGAGCCGCCTTCCCCTTTCCCCTGCAAAGGCCGGAATGCGGCAGGAGGAAGGCATTTTCTTCCGCCCGGCGTGTGACAAACGGAAAAACCTTGCGACAAATAGGGCAAATATCAACCTTATTATGTATCTTTGTTAGCTCAAAAGGCTGACACCTAAAACAACCAAAGACAATGAAAGATTTTCTGAAATTTACGCTTGCCACCATCGTGGGCATCATCGTGTCGAGCATCTTGCTGTTTTTCATCAGCATCATCGTCATGTTCAGCATGCTGTACTCTTCTGAACCAGAGGTGCAGGTCAAGGAAGACTCCATCCTGAAACTGGACCTGAAGGGTTCGCTGAGCGAACGGAGCCAGGAAGACCCCTTTGCCCTGCTGATGGGCAGCGACTACCAGGCATACGGGCTGGACGACCTGCTGGCCTCCATCCGCAAGGCCAAAGAGAACGAAAACATCAAGGGCATCTACATCGAGGCTTCCAGCTTAGTGTCCAACGGATATGCCTCGCTGAAGGAAATCCGCGACGCCTTGGCAGACTTCAAGGAGTCCGGGAAGTTCATCGTAGCCTATGCCGACACATACAGCCAGAGCCTGTACTACGTGTCGAGCGTGGCCGACAAGGTGCTGCTCAACCCGCAGGGCATGCTGGAGTGGAGCGGGCTGGCGTCGACGCCCATGTTCTACAAGGACTTGCTGGAAAAAGTGGGCATCGAGATGCAGTTCTTCAAAGTGGGCACCTACAAGTCGGCCGTGGAGCCGGCCAGCAGCATGAAGATGAGCGAGGCCAACCGCGAGCAGGTGACTGACTACCTGACCTCGATGTGGGGCCAAATCACAACCGACGTATCCGCCTCGCGCGGCCTGTCGGTGGCAGACCTGAACCAGGCCGCAGACCGCATGTTGCTGTTCCAGCCGGCCGAAGAGAGCGTAAAGTGCGGCCTGGCAGACACCTTGATATACAAGAACGACGTGCGCGACTACCTGAAACAGATGGTGGGCATCGACAAGGAAGACGACCTGCACATGCTGGGGATGAAGGAGATGCTCAACGTGAAAAAGAACGTGCCGAAGGACAAGAGCGGCAACATCGTAGCCGTGTACTACGCCTATGGCACGATTGGCAGCATGATGGGTGGTTCGTCCGAAATCATCGAAGCAGAGAAGGTGATACGCGACTTGCGCAACCTGAAAGAAGACGAAGACGTGAAAGCCGTGGTGCTGAGAGTCAACTCGCCCGGCGGGAGCGCCTACGATTCGGAACAAATCTGGCATGCCGTCAGCGAACTGAAGAAAGAGAAGCCCGTCATCGTCTCCATGGGCGACTATGCGGCATCGGGCGGATACTACATCTCGTGCAATGCCGACACCATCGTCGCAGAGCCTACCACTCTGACGGGATCGATAGGCATCTTCGGCCAATTCCCCAACGTGGAAGGCCTGACCAAGAAAATAGGTATCGGCTTCGACGTGGTGAAAACCAATGCCTATGGCGACTTCGGGCTGCCGACACGCGCCATGAACGAAAGCGAGAAGGCACTGATGCAGGCCTACATCAACCGGGGCTACGACCTCTTCCTGACCCGCTGCGCGGAAGGCCGCGACATGAGCAAGGAGGAAATTGACAAAGTGGGCCAGGGACGTGTCTGGACCGGGGCACGCGCCAAAGAACTGGGCCTGGTAGACGAACTGGGCGGCCTGGACAGAGCCATCGAGATAGCCGTCGGCAAGGCCGGGGTGGATGCCTACACACTGATGAGCTATCCCGCGAAGAAGAGCGCCTGGGAACAACTGAAGGACTTCAACGCAGGCCATTACGTCAAGGCGCAACTGCTGCAAGGGGAAATGGGACGGCTGTACCAGCAAATAGAGTCCATGGACCAGATGCAACCGCAGGACGCCATCCAGGCCATGATGTTTTTTGAACCCAACATCCATTAAACGCCGATGGAGGAACAGCCTATCAAGATATACCGGTGGTTATACCCCGCTTCCTGGTTGTATGGGGCGGGGGTGTACCTGCGCAACAAATTCTTCGACTGGAAATGGCTCCGGTCGGAGAGTTTTGCCGCACCGGTCATCTGCATAGGCAACTTAGTGGCGGGAGGCACAGGAAAAACCCCGCACACCGAATATCTGGTACGGCTGCTCCGCGCCCAAGGCTGGAACGTGGCCACCCTGAGCCGGGGCTACAAGCGGAAGACCAAGGGATACATCCTGGCCGATGCGCAAAGCGACGCGCAACAGATTGGCGACGAGCCCAGGCAGATGAAGGGGAAATTCCCGGACATACGGGTGGCGGTAGACGAAGACCGCCGACGGGGCATCCGCGAACTGCTCAGGCTGGAGAAGCCACAGGTGGACGTCATCCTGCTGGACGATGCATTCCAGCACCGCTACGTGAAGGCGGGGATGAACATCCTGTTGACGGACTACCACCGCCTTCTGTGTGACGATGCCCTGCTGCCGGCGGGCCAATTGCGCGAACCGGCCGAAAACAAACAGCGGGCGCAAGTGGTCGTCGTGACGAAATGCCCGGACGACATCAAGCCCATCGACTTCAACATCATCACCAAGAAGCTGCACCTGTACCCTTACCAGAAGCTTTTTTTCTCAGGCTTCCGCTACGGACGGTTGCAGCCCGTGTTCCCCGCCGGCGGCCCCTCAGGCGGGCGGAGCCTGGACGGCACGGAACAATTGTTGCTGGTGACTGGCATCGCATCGCCAGCGCCCATGCTCGACGAACTGAGGCCGCAGGCCGGCCACCTGGAGCACCTGGCTTTCGGCGACCACCATTCCTTCAGCAAGAGCGATTTCGCATTGATAAAAGAACGCTTCGACCGGTTGGAGGGAGACAAACGGCTGATTGTCACTACGGAAAAAGATGCGGCACGGCTGAAGGGCCATCCCCTGCTTCCGGCAGAACTGAAGCCCTTCCTCTACGCGCTGCCCGTCGAAATAAAAATCTTGCAAAACCAACAGTATATTTTCAACCAAACTATCATAGACTATGTTAGAACGAATCCAAGAGACCGCAGCCTTCCTGAAAGGCAAGATGCATACGCAACCTGAGACGGCCATCATCCTGGGCACCGGCCTGGGCAGCCTGGCCAACGAGATTACAGAGAAATATGAAATCGCCTACCAGGACATCCCCTATTTCCCGCTTTCCACCGTCGAGGGGCACAGCGGAAAGCTGATTTTCGGCAAGTTGGGACAGAAAGACATCATGGCCATGCAGGGACGCTTCCACTACTACGAAGGCTACACCATGCAGCAGGTCACCTTCCCGGTGCGCGTCATGCGCGAACTGGGCATCAAGACTTTGTTCGTATCCAATGCCGCCGGGGGCATGAACCCCGCCTTCTCCATCGGCGACCTGATGATTATCACTGACCACATCAACTTCTTTCCCGAGCACCCGCTGCACGGCAAGAACATCCCCTACGGGCCGCGCTTCCCGGACATGAGCGAAGCATACGACAGGGAACTTATCCGGAAAGCCGACAAGATAGCCGCCGAGAAAGGCATAGGAGTACAGCATGGCGTGTACGTGGGCACCCAAGGGCCTACCTTTGAGACGCCGGCCGAATACCGCATGTACCACATCCTGGGCGGCGATGCCGTAGGCATGTCTACCGTGCCCGAGGTCATCGTAGCCAACCATTGCGGCATCAAAGTGTTCGGCATCTCCGTCATTACCGACTTGGGCGTGGAGGGCAAGATTGTAGAAGTGTCTCACGAAGAGGTACAGAAAGCCGCCGACGCCGCCCAACCCAAGATGACGGAAATCATGCGTGAACTGATTAACCGGGCTTAAGCAGATATGAGAACAGAGATAGCCACCCTCGGCGAGTTCGGCCTCATCCGCCACCTGACCGAGGGCATCGAACTGAAAAACGAATCGAGCCGCTACGGCATCGGCGACGATGCGGCCGTGCTCTCCTACCCGGCCGGCAAAGATGTGCTGATGACCACCGACCTGTTGCTGGAAGGAGTGCATTTCGACCTGACGTATGTCCCCCTGAAGCATCTGGGCTACAAGTCGGCCGTAGTAAACTTCTCCGACATCTACGCCATGAACGGTACGCCCCGCCAGATAACCGTTTCGCTGGGCGTATCCAAACGGTTCAGCGTGGAAGACATGGAAGCCCTGTATGCGGGCATCCGCCTGGCCTGCGAGGAATACGGCGTAGACATTGTGGGTGGCGACACCACTTCATCGCTGACGGGACTGACCATCAGCATCACGTGCATCGGGGAGGTGGAGAAAGGCAAGGCCGTCTACCGGAACGGGGCGCAGGAGACCGACCTCGTCTGCGTGAGCGGCGACCTGGGAGCCGCCTACATGGGGCTGCAACTGCTGGAACGGGAGAAAATGGCCTTAAAAGACAGCGTAGAAGGCATACAGCCGGACTTTGCAGGCAAAGAATACTTGCTGGAACGGCAACTGAAACCGGAGGCGCGGAGGGACATCGTCGAGAAGCTGAGGAAGGCCGGCATACAGCCTACGGCCATGATGGACATCTCGGACGGGCTGTCGTCGGAACTGCTGCACATCTGCACGCAGAGCAAAGTGGGCTGCCGCATCTACGAAGAGCATATCCCGTTGGATTACCAGACAGCCGTGATGGCAGAGGAACTGAACCTGAACGTGACCACGTGTGCCCTGAACGGCGGCGAAGATTATGAACTGCTGTTCACCGTGCCTATTGCCGACCATGAGAAGGTGTCGGAGATGGAGGGTGTGAAGCTCATCGGGCACATCACGAAACCCGAACTGGGTTGCGCCTTGATTACACGCGACGGACAGGAATTTGAACTGAAAGCACAAGGCTGGAACCCGTTGAGGGAAAAGGAAAACGGAGAGGCATAAGCGCCTGCCCGCATGTCCGGACATAGAAAAAGAGGTGTGCCCAAACTCCTGTTGGCACACCTCTTGTTTTTTACCCCTGCGCAAAGGAGGGCTTACTGCTGCACAAAGTCTTTGGGCAGTACCCCGAACTGTTTCCTGAAACAACTGGAGAAATAGGACGGCGAACTGAAACCCACCATGTAGGCAATCTCGACAATGCCACATTCCCCTTCTTTCAACAACTGCGCGGCTCTTTTCAGGCGCTCCAGGCGCAAGTATTCATTGGGGCTGATGCCCAACATGCCTTTCAGTTTGCGGTAGAAGTTGGAACGCCCCATGTTCATGGCGTCTGCCAGTTCCTCAATGGTCAGGTCAGATTTCTCCAAATGGCTATTGACATACTCATTCAGTTTCTGCATGAATACCTTGTCGGCCTTGCTCTGCGCCACGGTGTCCGCCTTGACAAAGGGCGACTCGATGAAGCGGCGGCGCAAGCGTTCGCGATTGCTGAGCAGGTTGGCAATGTTCACGCGGAGGTATTCCACGGAGAAAGGTTTCTCAATATACGCATCCGCGCCTTGCTCCAGCCCCTCAATCTTCGATTCAAGGGCAGTCTTGGCTGTCAGCAGGATGACTGGGATGTGGTTGTAATTCAAATCGGACTTCAACTTGCTGCACAGTTCGAGGCCGTCCATTTCGGGCATCATGATGTCGCTCACCACCAGGTCGACGTCATATTGCTCCAGAATGCCCAGGGCCTCCCTGCCGTTGTCCGCCGTCAGTACTTGGTACAAGGGCGACAACTGGCGGGCGATGAATGCCTGCATGTCTTTGTTGTCTTCCACAATAAGTATGTAAGGCTGTTCGTCTTTCTCCTCCTGTTCCATCGCGGGCATGACTTCTATGTTGTCCGGCAGACTGGTATCCTTGCCGGAGTTTTCGTCTTGTTTCTCCGCATCCTGTACGGACTGGTGGACGATGGGAATATCCAGTACAAAGCGGTTGACCTCAAGGTCTTCATCCATGGCCAGGGTACCGTGGTGGAACTCGGCCAAAGAACGAGCCAGGGCAAGCCCGATGCCTGTGCCTTGCACGACGTTCTTCCCTTCGCGGTATCGAACAAAGGGGCGGAATATCTCTTCTCGCATTTCGAGGGGGACAATTTTCCCGTCGTTGGTGACACTGACGAGGAAGTGTTGCCGCTCTTCGTCGGCAGAAAGCTGGAAGCGGGCATAGGTCTGACCGTATTTCAAGGCATTGGTCAAGAGGTTGCTGATGATTTTGGTCAGGGCTTCCTTGTCGACGGAAGCGAAAATCCGGGTTTCGGGCACCTGGCAGGTAAGCGCAATGCCACGCCGCTTGGCCAAGGCCATGAAGCGTTTGCAGGTGAATTGCATCAGGTCGCAGAGGTCGCATTCCTCGGGGTTGAGCTTAAAGCCCTTGTTCTCGGTCTTGCGGAAGTCGAGCAACTGGTTGGCCAGGTTGAGGAGGCGCTGGGCGTTCTGGTCCATAACTTCAAGCTCTACACGCAAGTCCTGTGGAAGCCGGCCGTCCGAAAGGATACTTTCGAGAGGGCTTTTAATCAGGGTGAGGGGCGTACGTATCTCGTGGGCCACGTTGGTGAAGAAATCTATCTTAGATACATAAAGCTCACGTTCTTTCTTCTGCTCGAATTTCTCCATTTCGTAACGGTGCTTGTCCAGGGTGCGCCGGCGGAAATAGGTGATGACGGCAAAGGAAAGCCCCAGGATTAGGACAGCGTAGACGACATAGGCCCAGATGGAAAGGTAGAAGGGAGGCAATATGCGGATTTTCAGGGTGCGTACCTCCGGGTTCCAAACGCCGTCGCTGTTGGCAGCCTTGACCATCAAGGTATAGGTGCGGTAGGGAAGGTTCGAGTAAGAGATAGGCACCCGGTTCGCCGTGTACCATTCGGAATCATAACCTTCGAGCTTATAGAGCAGTTTGTTCATGTCGGGAGACTGGTAGCTCAGGGCCGCCACGCGGAAGGAGAACGTGTTTTGGTCGGACTTCAGTTCGAGGTAATCGGCCAGGGTGATGCTGGTCTTCAGCGGAGAACCGGGCGTACCGACGGGCACCTTCTTGTTGAAAAGGGAGAAGCCGGTGATGACGGCCGGAGGCAGGTAGTTGTTGCTGCTGAAGGAATGCGGGTCGAAGGAGATGAAACCTTCGGTGCAACCAAAGTAGATGTGGCCATCTTTGTCCTTGTAAGAGGACTGGTAGTTGAACTGGTCGCTGAGGAGGCCGTTGCCCACGGTATAGACCTTGAAGTCGTGTGTGTCGGGATAAAAATGGAGCAATCCCTTGTTGGTAGTCACCCAGAAATGCCCTTGGTCGTCTTCCTCAATGCGGTAGGCCACGTTGCTGGGCAGCCCGATTTGTGAATCGAAGCGCGAGAAAGACTTCGTTTCGGGCTGGAAAAGGCAGAATCCCCCGCCTTGGGTAGTAACCCAGATGCGGTGGCGGCTGTCTTCGTAGACGCTCAGCACTTTGTTGGAAGAAAGGCTATGGGGATTGTTTTCATCGTAAACAAAGTGTTCCCATTCATCGGTGCGGAGATTCCATTTGTAAAGGCCATCCACGTAAGTGGCTATCCAAAGGTTGCCGTGCTTGTCTTCCGTCACGAAGAATACGAACACTCCAGCCAGCCGGGGAAGATAAGAAAAGGTGTCCGTGCGGGAGTCCCTGCGCATGAGGCCATTGGTCGTGCCCAGGAAGATTTCGCCGGTATGCGTGCGGCAAATGGAAAACACATCCTTGCAATTGGCATAGTCTTTGACGGCCGACGTGCGGAGGTTGATGCGGTGTAGAGCCCCGGCAAAGTTGCTCACCCAAAGGTAATCGCCGTCCAGGCAAAGCCCGTGCACGTTGTCGGAGATGGAAGGATGGCGGAAGGGGGCAGCATGGTCTGTCAAGGGGTCATAGAGGAAAAGCCCTTTGTCTTCGGTGCCCACCCACAGTTTGCCTTCGGGAGTGGCGCAGAACTCACGCACCCGCTTGCCGATGCCCGGTTCGCCGGCCTTGGGGTAGAATTTGTGGAAATAGGTATAGGTCCGGGGAAAGTAATTCACGCCGCCGAAGTAGGTGCCTATCCACATGCCGCCCTCACGGTCTTTGCAAAGGGCATAAACGGCGTTGTCCGAGATGGAATAGGGGTCTCCCTCCACGTGGGTCAGGTGCTGGCTTTTGTTGGTGCGCAGGTTATAAATATAGATGCCCGATTCGGTTCCCACCCACAGGCAATCGTCGGAATAGAAGAACAGGTCGCGTACATAGGTGTCGCCTCCGGGTTGCTCGGCCCGTAGCAGGACACGGGAAGTGTGCGTCGTCAGGTTCACTTCAAGCAGTTCATTCACGGTTCCGATATAAAGGCAGTTGTAAGGTCCGGCCACGACTTTGGTAGAATAGCTCCAGGCCGGGGCATTGCCCTGCCAATCGAAAGCAACCAGCGTTCTCAGCCCGTCTTCGGAATAGTAAAGGCGCCCGTCATGCAGGTCTATCCAGCAGACATTGTCTTCGTCAAAGCAGAGGCGTTCAAGGCCATGGAAGACAAACTTCCCGCTACGGTCAGTGCGGTGATGGAGGAGTATCTCCCCTTCTGGGTCGTAGCAGAAGAAGCCTTGCGCCTGTACGGCCATCCAAATGCGCCCTTCCTTATCGCCTACGATATAATTGACCGTGTTGTTCACGGCCGTTCCACGGTCGCTCACCAGGTCGAAACGCCGGATACTCTCCGTCAGGGGAGAATAGATGTAGACTCCCATGTCAGTCCCTATCCAGATGTTGCCGCTGCGGTCTTCGTAGAGCGATGTGACAAAGCTGTTGCCCAATGTCCCCTTTTCTTTCGTGAAAGAAAGGAACGAAACACCGTCGTAACGGTCCAAGCCGTCCTTGGTCCCCAACCAGATGAACCCCAACCGGTCTTGCAGGATGGCATTCACTGAGTTATTGGACAATCCACGGCTACTGTCAATGGAACGGAAAGCGTATTGGGATGCGACAAGCCCGGCCTGTGCAAAGGAGACACCCAGCCATAACAGCATCCCGATGCAAAGGAGGCGCATGTGAAGCAGGTCATACAGATATTTCATTCTACAACAAATTTATGATTACGTGACAAAGATACTAAAAAAGCGGGGAGCATGGCACTCCGCCCCACTCCCCGCCCTCGTAGCCTATCGTGTTATCCTGTTTGTATCGTCATCAGTCCTACAAACCTACAGATTTCAGGAACCATTCCGTATTGTCTTCATTCAGTCCTTGACGCTGCAGGACGCCCCGCAGGTCACGATAGCTCTTCCAGAACTCGCCTACCAGTTCAGGCATACGTCCGGGGGTATAGATGACGGCTTCGCTCAAGCTGCCCATCTTCCCGAACTCTTCTTTCATGATGATGCCCGCATCGCGGTATTTCAGTCCTTCCATGGCATGGGCTACGCGGCGCGTAGCACCCAGCAGGCCGTTCATATCCACGACAGCAGCGGGATAGGCGATTTTCACTGTTGTTTCCTTCGCGTTGGGCACGGCAGACAGGTCGATGGAGATGGCAAACTCTTCGCCTACATATTCATAGGGCACTGCCTGGCCGTCTACGGTCACACTCAGCGGAGCTTGCGAAGAAAGGAGTTTCACCCGGAGTTTGCGGGCATCCGGCATCCCGTCGAAGCTACCTTCGCGCTTGCCGATGGTCACGGTCACTTCCTGCTCCCCGCAAGAGACAGACAAGTCCGTCGTGGCATAGGTCAACGCATAGCCCTTGTCGTTGCCGTTGTCCTCGTACAGGCGGAAGTCGCCCGACGCTGCGCCGGGGAATACGGTCACTACCACCGTCTCGTCGTTACCGGCCAGGTTCATCACCTCGTCGGTGTACATGGGCAACACCGAACCGGCTTTCACATAGACGGGATATTCGTCGAGGGTAAACGAACGTTCCACCACTTGCCCGCCTTGCAGCAGGGTGCCAGTAGACAGTTCATACCATTCGCCTTCGGGCAACCAGACTTTCAGCGTGGCATAGCCTTCCTTGACCGGCGCGGTGACAGGAGCTACCATCATGTTGTCGCCGAACATGTATTGGTTGCGGAAGTCGTATGCCTCGTTGTCCTCCGGATAATCGTAGTACATGGGGCGGCAGAGCGACAGGCCTTCGTCGTAAGCCTTGCGGGCCATCGTATAGATATAGGGCGCCATTTCGTAGCGTTGGCGGATAGTCTGACGGATGATGCGGCTATGTTCCGTGCCGAACACCCACGGCTCCTTGTTCATGCCGGCATTCTTCTGTGAGTGCGTACGCATGATGGGGGTGAAAGCGCCGAACTGCATCCAGCGCACGTACAGTTCCGGGTCGATGTGGTCGCCGATGTGGCCGCCGATGTCGTGTCCCCAGTAACCATAAAGCACGTTGGAAGCGGTGGAGTTGAAGTAAGGCTGGTAGTCCAGTGATTTCCACGTAGCAGTGGCGTCGCCCGAGAAGCCGATTTGGTAGCGATGGTTGCCCAATCCGCCCCAGCGATGGTAGATGAGGGGGCGCACGTCGCGCGTCCGCTCCATCTGGCTGAAGAAGGCGTAGTTAATCCACCACGTATTGTTCAGGTTCTTCATTTTCGAGTCGAAAAGGTCTTGCTGCCAGTCCAGCCACCAGAAGTCCACGCCATCTTTCTCCATCGGAGTCAGCACGTCCTTGAAGATGTTGGTCATGAAACGCTTGTCGGAGTTGACCCAAGGCACCGTCTGCTTGGTAGAGGGGTCAATGCCCATATCCTTGGCCAAGGCGGGATACTGCTCGTCGTAGGAAGCCACACCGTCGGCGGGATGCAGGTTGAGGGTAATCTTCAGGTCGTTATCCTTCAGGTATTTCAAGAAGCCTGCGGGACTGGGGAAGAGATCGCGGTTCCAGGTCCAGCCGGTCCAACCGCCTTTGCCGGGTTCGGTATAGTGCCAGTCCATGTCGACCACCAGCACGTCGAGCGGGATGCGGTAAGCATGGAAATTGTCGACCAGTTCGCGGATCTCGCGATCGGAATAGAGCCAATAGCGCGACCACCAGTAGCCGAATACATAGCGGGGCGGCAGGGGCACTTGTCCGGCAAAGAGGGTGTAATCCTTCAAGGCCGCCTTGTAGTCGTGGCCGTAGGCCATGAAGTACCAGTCTTGGCCGCCGTTGTCCGGGCGTTGCTCGACCCATTCCCAGTCGGGGGCATTGTCGAAGAGCAAACCGTTGGAGTCGTCAATCAGCGTCCAGCCATCTTTAGCCAGGAGGCCGTCTTCCAGTTGGAGGGTCTCGCCGGGTTTCGAGTCGCGCACGTAGCCTTGCGTCTGCAAGTCGCCGTCAAAGCCGTCCAACGTGCGGAACGTGCCTTTCAGGTTTTCAGCCTGCTTCGTGCCGGGCTTCCAACTGAATGGCAGCGTGCCTTTGGCAGAAGTGATGCTGAGGTTTTCGGCCGAGAAGGCGCCGCTGTCTTTCTTGTAGCGCATCGTCATCTTGGACGTAGCGATTTCAATCCAGCGGCCGCGCGTCTTCAGCTTGTAGTCCACAGCCGGGTATTGGCGGTTGACGGCAATGAAGGACTTGTTATCCACAAACTTGCCGTCGGGAGCATACTCCAGGCGGATAACGCCGTCGGAAATGACGGTGAAACGCACATGGGCATCTTCATAAGCAATGTTTTTCTGCAAATCCTGCGCCCGGAGGCCGATGCCAACCACCAAGAGGGAAAGCAGGGAGAGAAATATCTTTTTCATGTGGTAAATGATAATTTATATGCGCGCTTTGCGCGCAGTAGTTAAAGGAGTTAGAAGAAGTTATCGTCCGCCAAGGCGGACTCAGAAGTTAAAGCCAATAGTTTTCTCCGGCGGCCTCCGGCCGCTAAATTCCTATTTAATTAAACACCGGCGCCTCCGCCTTCACCGACGGACCGTTGCCCAGGACATAGGGCCAACCCTCTTCGTCCCAGTAAACACGGTCGAGGCAAACGACGCGGTCTTGGTCAACACCAGCCACGTAAGCGTGGTAGAGAATCCAGTCGTTGCCGGCATCGTCCTGCACGATTTCGGCGTTGTGACCCGTGCCCACGAAGTCGTCGTTCTTCAAGATAACCACCTCATGGTTGAGGTCATCCAGCATACTCTTGCCCTCGGCGTTGACATAGGGGCCGAAGAGGCTCGTAGAGCGGGCTACAACCGTGGTGTAGGTACTGTTCAGGCCATCGCAACACGTACCTGTCGAACAGAACAGGTAGTAGTAGTCGCCGCGCTTGTGGATGTAGGGAGCTTCGTAAGAGTCAACCGTTTCCGAACCATAAGCCACCTGGAACTTGTTGGCCTTGGCCTGCTCGATGCCGCCGGCCAGACCCAGGCCGTCGTCGGTGAGTTCTACGCCCCAGATGCCCCACCAGCTACCCCAGAAGAGGTACTTCTTGCCGTTGTCTTCGATGTAGAAGGGGTCGATGCTGTTGTGCACGCCGATATCGCCGCTGCGAAACAGGATGCCCAGGTCTTCAAACGGGCCAGTGGGAGTGTCGGCCACGCCCACGCCAATGCCGCACGTAGCACCGCCACCCCAAGCGGACATGGCGTAGTAGAGCACGTACTTGCCGTTGATGTAGTTGATGTCCGGCGCCCAGATGCCCCCATCGGGTTCCCAAGTGGGTTTGCCTTCATCGGTGAAGGCGCCGCCCATGTATTCCCAGTTTACCAAGTCTTTCGAACGGCTGAAATGGCAGTTTCCGCCCGTGTTGTAGAGGTAGAAATAGCCGTCGTCCGCCTTGATGACCGAGGGATCGGCCGTACCGACGCCGATGACGGGGTTGGTGTAATACTTCTTCGTGTCGGCCAGGGGCTCCTGCACCCCGCCCTTGTTGTCGTCGCTGTCATTGCATCCGGCGGCCAGGAAGGCGAAAAGTCCTGCGGCTGCCAGTTGTCCTATGGATAGTAACATGGATTTCATTGTCTTTTTGGTTGCTTTTGATTGAATAATAAATTGGTTTTACGAAGCGGTGACGTACCGTCGGACGATACGAATCCCTCCACCCCGGAATCGGCACTCGATTCCGAGGCGAATCGATACTCGATTCCGAGGCGAATTGACACTCGATTCCGAAGCGGATAAGATTCGTACCAGCCGACGGAGAGAAATTTACTCGCCCGCCGTGACGCCCGGCCCTACCGTGACGTAGATGGTCGAGCAGCAGGAAGGCAGGCCGTCGGCAGCCAAGATGGACGTGCCGTCGGCATTCGTGCCCGTCAAGTAGAGGTAGAGCGTGGCCTGCGAATCAGCCTGGGGCAAGCCCAACTGCTGCAAGCAGCCCAAGATATCGCGGTTGTTTATCTGGAGTTCGCGCACATCGTTGTAGGTCAGGATGCTCTGGTCTGCAATCTCGACGCCATCGGGCACTGCGCCCGTGTTGTCCGGGTCGGCCTCTTCAGGGCTGATGTCGCTGACGGTGATGTTCCACGTCACGCCGTCCAGGTGGAACCAGCGGTAGATGAACGCATAGTCGTCCACGTTTTCCGTCGAAATCTGCACGTAATACTCCTCCGACTCCACCGTGATTTCCTGGACGCGCGGCTGGGGAGTACCCTCCTGTTCCACGTCGCCGCAGGCCGTCCAAGCCAGGAGCACGGCGGCGAACGCCATTAGTCTGAATATAGTTGTCTGTATCTTTTTCATTTGAATTGTGTTTTCAAAGGTTTACCAATCTTGTTATTCTGCCGGTACCATGTCGATGGTCATCTGGCTCAGGTCGATGACGATGGTGTAGGTTCCGTCGACATATATACCCCACTTCAGGTCACCGCCGTCGTTCTGATTACGGGCGGGCAAGAACTGATGTTCTTCCATCGGGTTGGCACCGTCATACGGGGCAAAGAAACAAAGTTGACCCCAACCATTATTTCTGTCCTCTATACCAAGAATCTTAAAGTTGTGCTGACCGTTTGTACTTGAAAACTCACCCGTGAATTTCCAAATTTCCGGATAAGCCAGGTCATCATTCGTAAAGGCACCCAAATCATAAGCCTTATTCAAGTCGTAACCAATAGCAGGCACTCCATCACCCACCAGCCAAATACCATCTCCCGGCAAGTCATAAATCTCCGGAATGACGCGCACGGTCAGGGCATTCAGGTCAACGATGACGTCGTAAGCGCCCGTCAGCGTGTTCTCGAAGGGAGAAGCGGCGGTTTCGTCCACGGCGTAAGCCAGCGTATTGTCGTCCGCACCCTTCACGTAAGCCGGGTAAGATTCCTCCGAGCTGGTGGCGAAGAAGTACGAGCAAGGTTGCAGGTCTTGCAGCGTCGTGCGGTAGATGCCCGTGCCTGTCCGTACCTCAGCCATGCGTACCGTGCTGACGCCTCCGTCGGCCGTCTCCATGGTCATGTAGAGGGCTTCGAGGTTCTTCGCATAGCCCGTCACGTTCAGGCGCGTGGTGGAGAGTTCCGGCTTCATGTACTGCGTTTCGCAGTTCACCTGGGCGATGACTTCGGCTTCGACGGTCGTCACGTCGCCGGGTGTCATGTTCCATTCGGCCAGGATGTCGTTCAACTCCGAGTGCGTGAAGCTGATGCTGCGCTCGCCCTCCGGCACTTCAATGGTCTCGGTCACGTTGGTAGTCTGCTCCACCATCCACATGCGGAACAAGTAGGTGATGGACGTCCCTTCGCCACGGTTGGTGGCTTCGTTCCACGTGAAGGTGACAGCCGTCTCCGACTCCTGGGGCTTGGTCAGCACGATGTCGGTAGCCGAAGCCGTCAGGTGCATCTGGTCGGCAGGGACCTCCAGCGTGTAGTATTCCTGTTCTTCGTTGCAGCTTGCAAAGCCCAGCAGCAGGCAGAGCAAGCCCGTGTATTTCAATAAAGTCTTCATAATGTCGATTGTTCTTAAAGGTTAATTCCAGAAAGGAGCCTGCACAAGGTTCGGGTTCTTGTTGATTTCGTCGATGAATACAGGCATCCAGTAGTAGCACTGCTTCCACGTGCGATACTGGTAGACGGTACGCTTGTAGAACTCTTCCTCGGTCTTGCCTTGGGCGTTCATACCGTAGTTGTCGCCCACCATGTCGGGCAGGTAGTCGTTCGGGTCGTAGGGATTATCACCTTGGGCCACCGTACGCCAGCGGCGGATGTCAATCCAGCGGGAGCCTTCGCAGCAGAGTTCCACGCGGCGTTCCATGCGGACAGCCTTGCGGACGGCCTCCTTCGTGTCGTCCACGTGGATGTAGTCCTCGTCATCCACAGATACGCCTTCCAGCGTGTACTGGCGGATGCCGGCACGTTCGCGGACCAAGTTCACGTATTTCAAAGCCTCCTGGCGATGGGCGTTGTCGTCATACGCCTCGTTCAAAGCCTCGGCATAGTCCAGGTAGACGGATGCCAGACGGTAGAGGAAAGCTTGACGCCAGGGGAAGCTGCCATCGCGCTTGTTATCTTCGGGATGCACTTTCTTGCGCACTAAGTAGCCGTTCTGCGGGGCATCGTGCGTGAGGTCATTGTCCTTACCATTCGCAAAGAAGTCGTACTTGCGGCCGGCCAGGTCGTACCACGAGCCGTTGTAGCTGACCGTGGTGTAGAAACGCGGCTCGCGGTTGCAATACATATTATATGTATGCGTGTCGGTGATTTCGCCTTCCACGCCCGTGCCATATTTCCAGGCCGTGTTGCGCGTCTCCTTTTCCGTAGAGAAACCTTCTTCCACGTAGCCCGAGTTGGGGTCGTCGATGGGCAGGCCGTTCTTCATGAAGAAGGCATCCACCAGGCCCTGGTACACGCCCAGGCCGCCGCCACCGCCGTATTCCTTCGTGATGACTTTCGTGGAGTAGAACTCAAAGTTGCCGTCGTTGTTGTTCTTGGTGTAGGGGAAGAGGATTTCGCGGTTGCCGTCCTGGAAGGAAGTGAACCATACTTCCGTGGCCGACTGGAAGGGGTCGATAGTTCCGTCGTCGTTGTACACCTTGAACAGTTCGTAACCGGCGCCTTCGGCCTCGTCAATCAAGAGCTTGCAGGCCTCGGCGGCACGCACCCACTTGTTGGGGTCGTACGTCGTGCTGAAGAGGTTCTCGCCTTCCCGGTTCTTGTGGTTGACGTACCACTCGTTGCCGTTCACCAGCGGGCTGGCGGCAAAGAGCAGCATCTTGGCGCGGATGGTCAGGGCCATCACCGAAGTGATGCGGCCATACTTTTCGTTGGTCTGCCAGACGGCGGGCAACTGCTGGGCAGCAGCCAGCATTTCTTTGTCGCAGTAGTCGACGATTTCGTCGAAGGGACGCTGTCCCACCATCAGTTCGGCCAGGTCGAAGTCCGTGGGGGCGATGTAATCGGGCTTGAAGGGGATGGGACCGTAGGTCTCAGCCAACTGCCACCAGTAGTAAGCGGCCAGGAAGCGGGCTTCCGCCTTCATGTAGTTCACTTCTTCTTCCGACAGGTCGTCGGCCGGCAGGGCGTGCACGCGTTCGATGAAGATGTAGGCTTCACGAATCTTCTGCGGCATGCGCATCCACAGGTTTCCGTCCCACGTCGTGTTGGGCGTCCACGTGCCGCCGTTCACCATCTTGGTCAGGTCTTTGAACTCCCACTGGTACCAGCGGTAGGAAGGAGTCAGGTCGTCGGCAAAGATTTCCCAGCTTTCGCCCACCAGCCAGCCACGGCTCGGGCTGGGGATGCCGTCGTAGATATTGGCCAACCACGACTCCACGTTTCTCTTATTCTCGAACACCATGTCGATGGTGATTTCCGTGTCCGGCTCTTTGTCCAGGTAAGAACAAGAGGAGAGCGGCAGGCACGCCAACAGGCCCATGGTGATGTATTTATTCAGTTTCATTTGTTGTCCGTTTTAAGTGTTGATTAGAAATTCAAGTTAACGCCTACCATGAACGAGCGCATGGTCGGGTATTTCAGACCGTCGGCCGAATCCAATTCCGGGTCCCACATGTCGAACGGCGAGATGCAGAAGAGGTTGTTTCCGCTCAGGTAGATGCGGATGCCTTTCGAGCAAATCTTGTCGGTGATGTGCTTGGGCAAAGTATAGCCGATTTCCAAAGTCTTCAGGCGCAGGAAGCGCATGTTCTTCTTCCACCACGTGGAGGCACGGTAGTTGGCACGGTTGGCCGACTGGTCAGCAGCGTCGTAGAGGCGGGGCCAGAAGACATCCTGCGAGGGATTGTCCTCGGTCCAGCGGTCCGTGTAGTTGCTGTACACGTTGCCCTGCACGCCCAGGCCGGAACCCGGGAGGAAGTATTGCGAGCCACCGATGATGCGGTAGGTGTCGCCCACGCCCTGGAAGAAGAAGTTCAGGTCCCAGTTCTTGTAGTTGACGTTACCGCCGAAACCGTAGACAATGCGGGGGTCGACCGTTCCGCCGATGTAGCCTTCGTCGGCATCGGTGATGACACCGTCGCCGTTCATGTCCTTATACTTGATATCGCCCGGGCGGGTCTTGCCTGAGCCAACTTCCTGCGTCGGGATGCCGAACTTCAGGTTGCCGTTCTCGTCGAAGTCGTCTTCGGTGAAGAGGCGTTCGGCCTGCAAGCCCCAGAGGGTGTTGAGCGAGCGTCCGGTCAGGCCACGGTAGGTGCCAGCCACGCTTTCAGCCTCGTCATACTCTTCCACGCGGTTGATGGCGTAGGTGAAGTTGGCGCGGAAGCCCACGAACCAGTCTTTGTTGATTTGTTTGTTGAAGTTCAGCGAGAACTCGGCGCCCCGGTTGGTCACCTCGCCGTAGTTGGCCCACGGGTTGGTCAAGAAACCGGTCTGAGTGGGGATGGTCTTACGCTGCATGAAGATGTTGGTGCGTCTTTCCTTGAAGAGGTCTACCTGGAAGTCCAGTTCGTTCCACAAGCCCAGTTCGAAGCCCACGTTCATCTTGAGGGCAGTTTCCCAGGTCAGGTTTTCCACGCCGACTTCGCCTTCCGCGATACCCGTGCGGCTGATGTTGCCGTTTTCACCCCAGTTGTAGCTGTCGGCGCTCGTGTTCAGCGTCGTGATGTAAGCGAAGCGGCGTCCGCCGATGTTGTCGTTACCCACCTTACCGATAGAACCTCTGAGTTTCAGTTTGGTCAGCGTATTTCTCAGCGGTTCCATGAAAGGCTCTTCCGAAACCAACCAACCCAAGGCGATGGAGGGGAAGAAACCGAAGCGCTTGCCCTTGGCGAAGTTTTCGGAACCGTTGTAACCGAAGTTGAACTCACCGATGTAGCGGCGGTCGTAAGTGTAAGACAAGCGTCCGGCAATACCCTGCTTGCGGTAGGGCTGGATGCCGCCGTCGTCGTAGCTCTGCTGGTTGTAGAGGAAGAGGGCGTCCACATCGTGCTTGCCGCCGAAGTTGCGGTTGTAGGTCAGCGTGCCTTCGAAGTAGACGCGCGTGTTACCATATTCGCCGCCGCTGCTGTGTCCCAGGGCTTCGTCGCCGTAAGACAGGATGGTGTGCAGCAGGTTGCCCTCGACGTCGCGGCCCGTAGCCACATTATAGAAGGTGGGATTCATGCCGCGCGTCACCGTGCTCTTGTTCCAACGGTCAAAGGAGAAGGTAATCTTGGCCTTCAAGCCCGGGGTCAGCATCTTCAGGTTCTGCTCTACGGCAAAGAGGGACTGGATTTGCGACTGGGTCTCCGTGGCATGTCCGCGTTGCGTGACGTTCGCCCACGGGTTTTCGCGGTTGGTCACCACGGGGATGGTGCCGTCGCTGTAACGGATGGGGTGCACGTGGGGAGGCGTCAGGAAGGCTTGGGAGAAAGCCGACTCCGTAGAATAGTTTTGTTTGCGCAAGGTCTGCAGGAAACCGCCCACGTTGACGCGGAGGACGGTGGTCTTCGTCACATCGAGGTCGACGTTGGCGCGGAGGTTGTAGCGCGTCAGCTTCGTGCCCGTGTCGTAGGGCAAGGTGTTATCGGTCTCCATGATGCCCTTTTCGCCGAAGTACGAGCCTACCAGCGAGTAGCGCAGGAAGTCCGAACCGCCGGACACGTCGATGTTGGCGCGGGTGGAGTACGCGTAGTCCTTGGTGATGGCGTCCATCCAGTTGACGTCCGGATAGAGGTCGCGGTCGTAACCGATGCGCGTGCGGTAAATCTGCTCCTCAGTAAAGGGACGGCTTGCGGGGTCGTACAGGCTGTTGAGCAGTTCCATGTAGTCGGCGGCACCGATGAACTCGGGCAACTGTGTAGGTTCTGTGATGGAGTGTTCCACACGAAGATTCACCTGGGGCGCGCCGATTTTACCGCGCTTCGTGTTGATGACAATGACGCCGTTGGCACCGCGCACACCGTACATGGCGCTGGCGGATGCGTCTTTCAACACCGAGAAGGACTCGATTTCTGCCGGGTCGATGTTGTTCAAGTCGCGCTCGATACCGTCGACCAGCACCAGGGGGTTCTGGTTGCCCGAGAAGGAGGCGATGCCTCGAATCCAGAAGTTGGACGAGTCATAGCCCGGTTCACCCGAACGCTGCACGGCGATGACGCCGGCCAGTTGTCCGGCCAGGTTGTTGGACAGCGCGCGCGTGGAACCGGTCTGCAAGCGGGCCGGCTCGATGGTCTCCACCGAACCGATGACCGACATACGCTTCTGGCTGCCGTAACCCGTTACCACCACTTCGTCAAGGGTCTCTACATCTTCTTCCAACACGACGTTGAAGTTGATGTTGCTTCCCACCACGATGCGCTGCTGTTTGAAGCCCACATAGCTGATGATAATGGCAGATTCTTCACTCGGCACTTTCATGTAGAAGTGTCCGTCAATGTCGGTCACCACGCCGGTGGCGGCGTTCTGTCCTTCGATGACGATGTTCACTCCGGGAAGCGGGAACTTCTCCTTGTCCATGACCGTACCACTAATTTGGATACCACTCCGCGCCTGATCCGGTGCATTGACCGGGGCGGGAGTTTTTGCATACGTGGGCGGCAAAGCGAAGGCGCCGGCCCCGTAGCAGAGAAAACAAGCAATTAAAACTTTCTTTAGATTCATGATAAAAAATTTAAGAACCTACATTAAATTTGACCCTACAAAAGTACCACACATCCCGTGTAATCTATGCAAAAAACTGGTCAAAAAATATCAGTATCTGTTCATAGAAAGTTAACTGCTTGTTTTCCAGCTATCTTTATTTTGGCTTTTTTATACGGTTCTTGAGCTTTTTTCTCTTTCTACGGGCATTCCCGGGCGATGGGCAAGGAGTTACGAGCTACGGGGCCGCACGTTTCCTTCATCTTTTCCCCTCCTTACAGGACACTTGCAAGCGGTAATGTCCCGACGGGAAACTGAAAACGGCGTATCCGGACTCCGTGCGGAGGTATGTCCCGCCCGCCTTTTCCACCTGCCGGCGGTCGGCGGCAGCCAGGCGGTCGCCGTCCAAGGGGAGGTAGACGAGGGCGGAAGTGTTGCACGGGATTTGTATCTCCCAGTGGAAGCGTCCGTCTTTCACCAGCCAGGAACTGGCGATGCGCCCGCGCACCGACTCGTAGGAAGCATCCACGTGGTCCAAGCCCGGCGTGAGGTAGGGCTTCAGTTGCACCTGCGCGAAGCCGGCGCTTCCCGGGGCATTGCCAATGCCGCCCAGGTAGTGGTAGGCCCAGAGGATAAGGTCGCCCAGCAGCATGACGTGGTTGCCGGAGTTCATGGCGGGGTCGGCGGTGTTTCCGTTCCACAGTTCCCAGATGGTCGTAGCGCCGTTGCGCACCATGTAGCCCCAACTGGGATAGGTGTCGTTGGTGGCGATGCGCCAGGCCAGGTCGGTACGGCCGTAGTCCGAGAGTCCGCGCATCAGTTGCTGCCCGCCGATGACGCCGGTGCTGATGTGGCCGTTCCAGTCGTCCTCGGTCTTGCGGACGATGTGGTCGAACACTGCCCGCTCGTAGCCGTCGGGCACCATGCCGAAGCGCAGGGGAATGATGTTGGCCGTCACGGTGTTGTTGTCGTAACAACCTTGTTCGGGGTGGAAGAAGGCTTTGTTGAAGGCGGCCTTGACCGTGTCGGCCTGCGCAGCGAAGCGGGCGGAGTCTTCAGGCTGGTCCAGCAGGGCGGCAAAGCGGGCCATCGTGCGCGAGAGGTAATAATAGAAGGCCGTCCCGATAAGGCCGCCGTTGGTGATGCGGCTTTCGTCCTGCGAGTGTATCAACTCCTGGCGTTCGGGCGGCAGGCACCAGTCGCCGTAGGTGTCGCGGTACATCATCCCGTCCTTCAGGTAGTTGTCGCGCATGTAGTCCATCCACTTCTTCATGGAGGCGTAGTGGGCGCGCACGGGCCGGAGGTCGCCGTACTGGTCGTAGAGCATCTGCGCCACGGTGAAGTAGGCGGCGGGCCAGCTGACATCGTCGTTGTAGACATCCCAGTAGCCGGGGGAGACGTCGCTGATGCTGCCGTTGTCGCGCTGGGCGTCGCGGATGTCGTCCAGCCACTTGGCGTAGAGCAGGTGGTTGCCGAAGAAGTAGGCTTCGCCCAAGGCTCCGATGACGCGGTCGCCCAGCCAGCCGAGGCGTTCGTCACGCTGGGGGCAGTCCAGGGGATGGCCCTTGTAGTTGCCCGCGATGCCCCACCAGGCATTCTTGCAGATTTGGTTGAAGAGCGTGTCCGAGGTCTCGATGTGTCCCGTGGTAGGCATTTCGTCGTAGACCATCTGCCCTTCGAAGTCTTCCAGCCGAGGCTCCGAGCGGAAGCCGCTCAGTTCGACGTAGCGGAAGCCGTGGTAGGTGAAGGCGGGGCGCCAGGTCTCTTCTTCCGCGCCCCGGGCGATGTAGACGTCGCAGGGGTGGGCGGAACGGAGGTTGGCGGTGTAGAGCGAACCGTCGGCCTGGAGGGTCTCGGCAAAGCGCAGGCGCAGGGTGTCGCCGGGCTGCGCGCCCTTCACCCGTGTGCGGAGCCAGCCGGTCATGTTCTGCCCCATGTCCAGGATGTAGACGCCGGGGCGCAGGGGACGGATGCTGAGCGGGCGGACGCGGACCTGCACTTTCATGAGCGGGCTGAACTGCCACACCAAGGGCGAGCGGGGCGGGCGTTCGGTCAGGATGGCCTGTTGCCAGGCTGCGTCGTCGAAGGCGGCCGTGGCCCAGCCCGGCATCTCGCGGCGGGCGTCGTACACCTCGCCGTCGAACTCGCTGTTGGCGCGGATGGGTCCGTCGACGGTGCAACGCCAGCTGGTGTCCGACACGACGGTCTCGCGCGTGCCGTCTTCGTAGACCAGTTCCAGTTGCGCCCGGAGCGTAGGCAGGCCGTAGCCCTCGCCCCGGTTCTGGATGCGCTCCAGGGTGTAAGGGCCGTTGCCCAGGACGACGCCCAGCGCGTTCGGCCCTTCGCCGAGCAGGGCGGTCACGTCATATACATTATAATATAGTTTCTTCTCGTACTCGGTGGAAGCGGGGGCCAAGTCGTAGTCGCCGGTCTTCCGGCCGTTGACCCATGCCTCGTACAAGCCCTGCCCGCAGACGAAGAGCGTGGCCTGGCGCAGGCCCGGGCGGGCGTCGAAGGTCTTGCGGAAATAACGGGCGGGGATGTGCTTCATGCGGTCGTCGCCGGGGAAGCGGCCGCCAATCCAGTCGGCCTTCCACGACAGGGGAGCCACCATGCCGGTGACCCACGTGGCGGGCTTGCTCCACGCCGAGCGTCCCCGGTTGGTAGTCACCCGCACCTTCCAGTAGCACTTCATGCCGCCTTCCAGCGGGCGTCCGCCGTAGGGAATGTAGAGCGTCTGCGAGGAAGCGACCTCGCCCGAGTCCCACAAGTCGCCCTCGCCGGCGTCCAGCTTGCGGAGCGACGACGACACAAGGATGCGGTAAGATTGTTGTACGACATTGTTCTTGTCAGAAGCCAGCTGCCAACTCAGGGCAGGGGCGGGATTGTCGACGCCTACCGGGTCGACACGCATTTCCGTCTTCAGGGATACGGCCTCCACGCCACGGGCATGCAGAGGGAGCGCAGAGAAAGCGAAGAGGAAAAGAAATGCAGAAAAAAATTTACTTTTCATGGTCCTGTTTGTGTTTTTGTGTTTCATAATTGATAATGACGGGACAAATATAGGGAAATACCCGGAAAAGACAAGCGAAGGAGCCCGTTTTTTTGCCCGCCCCGGAAGCGGTTTGCGTTCGCCGCACTCGGGAGAAATGTTTGCCGCACTCGGGACAAACGTTTGCCGCACTCGGGACAAACGCCTTCCCCACCCCCTCCGGAAGCCCCCAGGAACGGAAAGACTCCCCCACCCAGCCAAGGGATACGTTAAAATTGCATAGGGACAACAAAAAACCGGGCAAAGTTTGCATATTCTTCCAACAATGCGTACCTTCGCGGCGCAAAGAAGGAATATTTATGCAGAGCAACAAGAAGAAAGCCGGCAGGCAAGACGCCATCAAACTCATCATCTCGAGCCAGGAGATAGGCTCGCAGGAAGAACTGCTGCAAGCACTGGCACGGGAAGGCTTCGAGTTGACGCAGGCCACGCTGTCGCGCGACCTGAAACAACTGAAAGTGGCCAAAGCATCGAACACGCACGGCCGCTACGTCTACGTGCTGCCCAACGACGTCCTCTACAAACGCCCGGGCCACCAGACCGCCGGGGAGATGATGCAGAGCAACGGCTTCATCTCCTTGCAGTTCTCGCACAACATCGCCGTCGTGCGCACACGGCCCGGATATGCCAGCAGCATCGCCTACGACATCGACAACCGCGACTGCCCCGCCATCCTCGGCACCATCGCGGGCGACGACACCATCATGCTGGTGCTGGCCGAGCAGGCGCCACACGCCGAAATCAGGCAGTTCCTGGCCGGCGTCATCCCCAACCTGAAGGGCTGACCGGACAAAGAGAAGATAACAACCAACCGATTTAGCAAGATATAAAGAAATGGATGTAATGCAAATTGACGTGATGGTGGCCGACGCCTCGCACGAGGTTTATGTCGACACAATACTGGACACCATCCGTGAGGCGGCCAAGAAACGCGGCACCGGCATCGCCGAACGCACGCACGAGTACGTGGCCACCAAAATGAAAGAAGGGAAAGCCATCATCGCCCTGAACGGCGACGAGTTCGCAGGGTTCACCTACATAGAAAGCTGGGGCAACAAGCAGTATGTGGCCACGTCGGGCCTCATCGTCCACCCCAAGTACCAGGGCATCGGACTGGCCAAGCGCATCAAACAGGCCTCGTTCCGCCTGGCACGCCTGCGCTGGCCCTGGGCCAAAATATTCAGCCTGACCAGCGGCGCGGCAGTGATGAAGATGAACACCGAGTTGGGCTACGTGCCCGTCACCTTCAACGAACTGACGGACGACGAAGCCTTCTGGAAAGGATGCGAGGGATGCATTAACCACGACATCCTCGTGGCCAAGAAACGCAAGTTCTGCATCTGCACGGCGATGCTGTATGACCCGGCACTGCACGAGGAAGACAAGATATAATAGTGACAATAACAACAACAACCTAATAAGGATACATTCCTGTCATCCTGAGTGGAGCCGCAGGCGGAACCGAAGGATCTCACATCCACGCAAGGAAACACATATCGGGAGATGCTTCGGCTTCGCTCAGCATGACAGAATGCCTCCGCATTTAATTCTTCATTGTATGAACAAAAAGAAAGTAGTCGTCGCCTTCAGCGGCGGGCTGGATACCTCGTTCACCGTGATGTATCTGGCCAAGGAGAAAGGATATGAAGTACACGCTGCCTGCGCCAACACGGGCGGGTTCAGCGCCGAACAACTCAAGACCAACGAGGAGAACGCCTACAAGCTGGGCGCGACGAAGTACGTGACCCTCGACGTGACGCACGAGTATTACGAAAAGAGCCTGAAGTACATGGTCTTCGGCAACGTGCTGCGCAACGGCACCTACCCCATCTCCGTCAGCTCGGAGCGCATCTTCCAGGCACTGGCCATCGCCCGCTATGCCAACGAAATCGGCGCGGACGCCATCGCCCACGGCTCGACAGGCGCAGGCAACGACCAGGTGCGCTTCGACATGACCTTCCTCGTCATGGCACCGGGCGTGGAAATCATCACCCTGACCCGCGACATGGCCCTGAGCCGCCAGGAGGAGATTGACTACCTGAACCAGCACGGCTTTGCCGCCGACTTCGCCAAGCTGAAGTATTCCTATAACGTAGGCATCTGGGGCACCAGCATCTGCGGAGGCGAAATCCTCGACTCGGCACAGGGATTGCCGGAGACCGCCTACCTGAAACACTGCACCAAGGAAGGCACCGAACAACTGCGCCTGACCTTCGAGCAGGGCGAACTGAAGGCCATCAACGGCGAACGCTACGACGACCCCATCCAGGCCATCCAGAAAGTGGAGGAGATTGGCGCGGCCTACGCCATCGGACGCGACATGCACGTGGGCGACACCATCATCGGCATCAAGGGCCGCGTGGGCTTCGAGGCCGCCGCCCCGATGCTGATTATCGGCGCACACAAGTTCCTGGAGAAGTACACGCTGAGCAAGTGGCAACAATACTGGAAGGACCAGGTGGCCAACTGGTACGGCATGTTCCTGCACGAAAGCGAATACCTGGAGCCGGTGATGCGCGACATCGAGGCCATGCTCGTCTCCAGCCAGCGCAACGTCAATGGCACGGCCATCCTCGAACTGCGCCCCTACGGCTTCCACACCGTCGGCGTGGAAAGCACGGACGACCTGGTGAAGAACAAGTTCGGCGAATACGGCGAGATGCAGAAGGGCTGGACGGCCGAGGACGCCAAGGGCTTCATCAAAGTCCTCTCCACCCCGCTGCGCGCCTACTACGCCTGCCACAAGGGCGAAATGGAATGAGGCCCGCCGTGTAAAAGATTTTCGCACACCCACCAACCCCGCCCCACCTGCCCTACGAGGCTCCCGGGAGGGGTTGGGAAGGGAGCGGGCATCAGACGCCGTTTGATGTCACATCAGACGCCGTTTCATCCTACATCAGACGGCGTTTCATCCTGCATCAAACGCCGCCTGACGTCCCGCCGCCCAGGCTGTAAATATTTAAGAAACCATAAACGACCTTCATCACATGAACGAACCAAGAAAACTCCGCCGCTCCATGAAGGACCGCAAGGTAGGAGGCGTATGCGCCGGCCTGGCCAAGTTCTTCAACATCGACCCCACGGCCATGCGCGTGGGCTTCGCCGTCTTCACCGTGTTCACCATCTTCACGGGCGTCATCCTCTACCTGGTGTTGTGGATGGTCATCCCGTCGGAGAGCTACCAGGACACGCTGTGAGGCCTACCGACAGCTACAAGCTACAAGCTACGAGCTACGAGTAGCTTCCTCCCACACGAATATTATACACCATAGCTCTTATTATACACCATAGCTCTCGAGCCTCGTAGCTTGTAGCTCGTAGCTAATAAACTTAACATATATGATAAAAATAGGAATCATAGGCGGCGCGGGCTACACGGCCGGCGAACTCATCCGCCTGCTCATCAACCACCCGGAGGCAGAGATTGTCTTCATCAACAGCGGCAGCAACGCGGGCAACCGCGTGACCGACATCCACGAAGGCCTCTATGGCGAAACGGACCTGCGCTTCACCGACCGGCTGCCCCTGGACGAGATTGACTGCCTCTTCTTCTGCACCGCCCACGGCGACACGCGCAAGTTCATGGACAGCCACAACCTGCCGGAAGGGCTGAAAGTCATCGACCTCTCCATGGACTACCGCCTGAAGGCCGAGGGCAACGACTTCGTCTACGGCCTGCCGGAACTGAACCGCCGCGCTACCTGCAAGGCGCAGCACGTGGCCAACCCCGGCTGCTTCGCCACCTGCATCCAGCTTGGCCTGCTCCCCCTGGCCAAGCACCTCATGCTGAACAGCGACATCATGGTGAACGCCATCACCGGCAGCACCGGGGCGGGCGTCAAACCGGGCGCGACAAGCCACTTCAGCTGGCGCAACAACAACCTGAGCGTCTACAAGGCCTTCGAGCACCAGCACGTGCCGGAAATCCGCCAGAGCCTCAAGCAGTTGCAAAACAGTTTCGACTCCGCCATCGACTTCATCCCCTACCGGGGCGACTTCCCGCGCGGCATCTTTGCCACCATCGTGGTGAAGAACAAGTGCAGCATCGAGGAGCTGACGCGCATCTACGAGGAATACTATGCAGAGGATTCCTTCACCTTCCTCGTCGACAAGAACATCGACCTGAAGCAGGTGGTGAACACCAACAAGTGCCTCCTCCACCTGGAGAAGCACGGGGACAAGCTGCTCATCATCTCCTGTATCGACAATCTGCTGAAGGGTGCCAGCGGCCAGGCCGTCCACAACATGAACCTGATGTTCAACCTGGAGGAGACGGTGGGGCTCAGGCTGAAACCGTCGGCATTTTAAAGTAACTTAAACTGATTTGCTCTGTCATCCTGAACGAAGTGAAGGATCTCCCGAAGTCTATGAGCTACTGGACCTACATCATGACAAACGCCTACCGGAATGTACTCTACATCGGCGTCACCAACGACTTGGCCCGCCGGTATCAGGAGCACAAAAGCGGGCTGATTGACGGATTTACTAAGAAATACCGTTGCCACTGCCTGGTCTATTACGAGGAATACCAGCAGGTCACGGATGCCATCGCCCGGGAGAAACAACTGAAAGGCTTATTGAGAAAGAAAAAGGAAGCCTTGATAAGCCAAATGAACCCGCAATGGGAGGACTTAGGACTCTACTTATAATAATAATGTTGTGGTAAGCGGGAGATCCTTCACTTCGTTCAGGATGACAGAGCAAACAAATATATTCATTAACCCATGAAGAAGGAGAAACACAAGGAAATTCTTCATTCTTCATTCATAATTCTTCATTCATATGAAACTCTTCGACGTATATCCCTTATTCGACATCAACATCGTGCGGGGCAAGGGCTGCCACGTTTGGGACGAGCAAGGCACCGAGTACCTCGACCTCGCGCATCCGCACTATGTGGAGATGATAAGCAAACAAGTAGCCACGCTGGGTTTCTACTCCAATTCAGTGATTAACAAGCTCCAGCAACAACTGGCCGAACGACTGGGCAAGGCCTGCGGCTACGACGACTACCAGTTGTTCCTCATCAACAGCGGCGCGGAAGCCAACGAGAACGCGCTGAAGCTGGCCTCCTTCCACAACGGGCGGACACGCATCGTCAGCCTCGCCAAGGCCTTCCACGGACGCACATCCCTGGCCGTGGAGGTGACGGACAACCCGAAAATCATCGCCCCGGTCAATGCCTGCGGACACGTCACCTACCTGCCCCTGAACGACACGGAAGCCATGCGCAAGGAACTTCGCAAGGGCGACGTCTGCGCCGTGATTATTGAAGGAATCCAGGGCGTGGGCGGCATCCAGGTGCCCGACACGGCCTTCATGCAGGCATTGCGGGAGGAGTGCACGACGGCGGGCACCGTCCTCATCCTCGATGAAATCCAGAGCGGATACGGCCGCAGCGGCAAGTTCTTCGCCCACCAACACGCCGGCATCCGCCCGGACATGATTACCGTGGCCAAGGGCATCGGCAACGGCTTCCCCATGGGCGCCGTGCTCATCAGCCCCGAGTTCAAGCCCGTCTACGGACAGCTGGGCACCACCTTCGGCGGCAACCACCTGGCCTGCGCGGCGGCCCTGGCGGTGCTGGACGTCATCGAAGGCGAGGGTCTCATTGAGAATGCGAAGGTTGTCGGCGCCCACCTGCTGGACGAACTGAAGAAGCTGCCGCAGATAAAGGAAGTGCGCGGCCGGGGCCTGATGATAGGCATGGAGTTCGAGCAGCCCATCAAGGAACTGCGCAGCCGCCTGCTGCACGAGCAGAAGGTGTTCACCGGCGTGAGCGGCACGAACGTCATCCGCCTGCTGCCGCCGCTCTGCCTCAGCATGGACGAGGCAGACTTGTTCCTCGAACGGTTCGCGAAGGTATTGTAAGACGATTAATAATCAGCATTGTATGATGAAGCCCCGCCTTCCGAGCCGGTCTCGGTTGGCGGGGTTTCTTGCATCGTCCCCGGAATGAGGATAGTTCCAATGGCGGTGGAACTCAGTTCCAATGGCGGTGGAACTCGGTTCCAATGGCGGTGGAACTCAGTTCCAGTGGCGGTGGAACCATGCTATCCCGCCGTATCATCCCCCATCACCTCACCATTCATACCCCATCTCCACACGGTCGAACACATTTCCGTCCGTCACCCCATACTCTGCAAACAAGGATTCAATCACCCGCTGCTCGTCGGGCGAAAGGGGACGTTGGTGATGGGAAATGCGGTTCAATGTCGCCTTGGTGAACATCTGGTTCAGTTTTCTCACCACCCTTTGGCCTTCCCGGTAAGGCAGCCTCGCGATGGCTTGCCGCATGCCCCAGGCCATGCGCACGCGGCGGATGGGATGGAAATAGGCACACGCCCGCCCTTCGGACTCCCACACCGCCGGGCTGACCGCCTGCACCACAGGGTGCAACGCCGTCACGTGGCGCCCTGCCAGCTGCCTCAGGCACTCCCCCGCCCGTGGGCACTGGGCATTGAAGCAATGAACAAAATAACTCGGCACCCGGCTGTAATCAAATGTTTCTTCCATAAATCTCCGGTTTTTGCTGACAAATATACGCAATCCGCCGGAAGTCCCTTGCATTTTCAAACAGAAAAACGTACTTTTGCCGACATAATAAACCAAACATACTGATATGAAAATAGCCATCATCGGAGCGGGCAACATGGGTAGCGCCATTGCACGCGGGCTGGCCAAGGGTACACTGGTGCAGCCGGAAGACATCACAGTATCCAACCCTTCGCAAGGAAAACTGGACGCCTTGCAAACCGACATACCGGGACTGAACACCACCCCCTCCAACGTCAAGGCCGCCGGCGACGCCGACCTCATCATCCTGGCCGTGAAACCCTGGGTGGTGGACGACGTATTGCTGGAACTCCCCCTGAAAGACGGGCAGACACTGGCCTCCGTCGTGGCAGGAAGAGACATCCAAAGCCTCGTCAACACCCTATCGGTCAAAGACGCACGTAACCACGTGCCCAACCTCACCTTCTTCCGCATCGTACCCAACACTGCCGCCGCCATCGGACAGAGCATGACGCTGGTGTCCAGCCTGGCCGCCAACCCCAAGCAGCAGCAACTCATGCTGGACCTCCTCGCTCCCCTCGGCCCCACGATGCTGATGCCCGAAAGCCAACTGGCCGCCGCCACCGCCCTGGCCTCGTGCGGCACGGCCTACGTGATGAAGTACATCCAGGCCGCCACGCAGGCAGGCATCGAGCTGGGCCTCAAGGCACAGGACGCCCGCTGGATGGCGACGCAATGCGTGATGGGCGCCGCCGCCCTGCTACAAGACAATCCCGACGCGCATCCCGCCACGGAGATTGAGAAGGTGTGCACCCCGGGCGGATATACCATCCGGGGCATCAACGAACTGGAGCACAGCGGATTTACCAGTGCGGTTATCAAGGCTATCAAGGCAAGTGTGTAAAATACAAGAAATTATCAAGATGAAGAGCACTCAAGAAATAGTAGACATCCTGCGCGAGTTCAAACGGACGGCAGGCGAGAAATACGGCATCGAGCAACTTATCCTGTTCGGATCCGCAGCCCGTGGCGAACAACGGGAGGACAGCGACATAGACGTATGCGTGAAGCCCAAACGCCTCATCGACTACTTCACCTTGCAAGACATACAAGAAGAACTTCAGAAGCTCTTCCATATCAAAGTAGATTTACTCACCCTGCACGAGAACATGCGCCGCCTGTTCCGCCAAAACATAGAACGAGATGCAATCTATATCTAAAAGCAATATCATTGACATGCTCTGTTTTGCCGAGCGGCAAACGGCTTTCGTCATCCGCACCACAGCCCATGTCCATACTTACCATGATTTCTTGACATCGGACATGGCCGTGGTATTGTTCAATTCCACCTGCATGTGTCTGCAAAGCATCGGCGAAACCATCCGGCAAGTAGACAATTTCACGAAAGGACGCCTCTTTGCCCATTACCCCGATACCCCATGGAAGAAGGTAATAGGAATGCGCAACATCATTTCGCACGAGTACCTGTCGGTCGACCCGCAAGTCATCTTTGCCACCGTCAAGACCCGCCTTGGCCCTCTGTTGGACGCTCTGCGGCAGGTCATCACAGAACTTGAAATGGACTTATATACAGAACAAAACATTTTATAATACATTCTTATGGACGAACAGATTAAACAAATAGCCGAGCGCCTGCGCGGACTGCGCGACGCCATGGAACTGACTACCGACGAAATGGCCGGTGACTGCGACATCTCGAAGGAAGAGTATGAACGCGCCGAGTCCGGGGAGCACGACATCTCCGTCAGCATGCTCCAGCAGATAGCCCGCCACTACGGCATCGCGCTGGACGCCCTGATGTTCGGCGAAGAACCCAAGATGAGCACCTACTTCGTGACCCGCGCCGGCAAGGGCGTCAGCGTGGAGCGCACCAAGGTCTACAAGTACCAGGCCCTGGCCGCCGGATTCCGCGACCGCAAGGCAGACCCCTTCATCGTCACCGTGGAGCCGGGCGAACGCCCCATGCACTACAACACGCACGACGGGCAGGAGTTCAACATGGTCCTCGAAGGCCGCCTGCTGCTCAGCGTCGGCGGAAAGGAACTGACCCTCAACCCGGGCGACAGCATCTACTTCAACTCCAAACTGCCCCACGGCATGAAGGCGCTGGACGGAAAGACCGTGCGCTTCCTGGCAATCATTTTATAAATGAAGAATGAAGAACGAAGAAGTAAGAATGGCAGGCAACGGCTCATTCACACACGATTCTTCATTCTTCATTCTTAATTCTTCATTAAATAGTATGGTAGAAAGATTTCTGACTCAAACCACATTTACATCGCAAGAAGACTTCATCAAGAACCTGCACATCCGTGTGCCGGAGAACTTCAACTTCGGCTATGACGTGGTGGACGCCTGGGCTGCCGAAGAGCCCGACAAGCTGGCCCTGCTCTGGACCAACGACAAGGGCGAATGCCGCCGCTTCACCTTTGCCGACATGAAACGATACACCGACCAGACGGCCGCCTACTTCCAAAGCCTCGGCATCGGGCGCGGCGACATGGTGATGCTCATCCTGAAACGCCGCTACGAGTTCTGGTTCAGCATCATCGCCCTGCATAAGATAGGGGCAACGGTCATCCCCGCCACCCACCTGCTGACGAAGAAGGACATCGTCTACCGCTGCAACGCGGCGGACATCAAGATGATAGTCTGCGCCGGCGAGACGGTCATTACCGACCACATCACGGCCGCCATGCCCCAGTCGCCCAGCGTGAAAACCCTCGTCAGCGTAGGTCCCGAAGTGCCCGAAGGCTACCAGGACTTCCACCAAGGCATCGAGAACGCCCCCGCCTTCACGAAACCCGAACACCCCAACACGAACGATGACATCTCGCTGATGTACTTCACCAGCGGAACCACGGGCGAACCCAAGATGGTGGCCCATGACTTCACCTACCCCCTGGGACACATCGTCACGGGCTGCTTCTGGCACAACCTGCACCGCGACAGCCTGCACCTCACCATCGCCGACACCGGCTGGGGTAAAGCCGTATGGGGCAAGCTGTACGGGCAATGGATAGCCGGCGCCACGGTCTTCGTCTACGACCACGAGAAGTTCACCCCGGCCAACATCCTGCAGATGATACAAGACTACCACGTCACGTCGCTCTGCGCGCCGCCCACCATCTTCCGCTTCCTCATCCACGAGGACCTGACGAAGTACGACCTCAGCCACCTGCAATACTGCACCATCGCGGGCGAAGCGTTGAACCCCGCTGTGTTCGACACCTTCAAGAAGCTGACGGGCATCCGCCTGATGGAAGGCTTCGGGCAGACCGAAACCACCCTGACCGTGGCCACCATGCCGTGGATGGAGCCGAAGCCCGGCAGCATGGGCCTGCCCAACCCGCAATACGACGTGGACCTGATAGACAATGAAGGCCGCTCCGTCGAAGCCGGCGAACAGGGACAGATTGTCATCCGCACCAACAAGGGCAAGCCCCTGGGCCTCTTCAAGGAATACTACCGTGACCCAGAGCGTACCCGCGAGGCTTGGCATGACGGCATCTACTACACGGGCGACGTGGCCTGGAAGGACGAAGACGGCTACCTGTGGTTCGTGGGCCGAGCCGATGATGTCATCAAGAGTTCCGGCTACCGCATCGGCCCGTTCGAGGTGGAGAGTGCGCTGATGACCCACCCCGCCGTGGTGGAATGCGCCATCACCGGCGTACCCGACGAAATCCGTGGCCAGGTGGTCAAGGCCACCATCGTCCTCTCCAAAGCCTACAAGGACAAGGCGGGCGAAGCATTGGTCAAGGAATTGCAGAACCACGTGAAGAAGGTGACCGCCCCCTACAAGTATCCGCGCGTCATCGAGTTCGTGGACGAACTGCCCAAGACCATCAGCGGCAAGATACGCCGAGTGGAAATACGCCAGAACGACCAGAAGTGAAAAAGGAAATGAGGGTGCATCAGAATGAGTTTTAACTATCGTTTTGCTCTGTCATCCTGAACGTAGTGAAGGATCTCCTGCTGACTTTTGCTTGCGGGAGATGCTTCACATGCGTTCAGCATGACAGTTGGATAGCAACGCTCATTTTTGATACACCCTCATTTTTTATAATAGCGAAGGAGAGCAAACAATACGCACAAAAAAAGAGGAACCACCTATGCTAGTAGTTCCTCCTCTGGAGTTGGGCTACCTGGATTCGAACCAGGAATGACAGGACCAGAATCTGTAGTGTTACCATTACACCATAGCCCAAACAGGCAACCCCTTTCGGTTTTGCGGTTGCAAAGGTACGAACTTTTTCGGATATGACAAATATTTGGAGATTTTTTTCTGAAAAATACTCGGATAAAACGCAAAATAAAGCAAACCCATTCCAGGCCCACAGGCATGCATCACCTTCTGCAAGCCCTTTTCCTATCCTCCATGATAGCCTCCCGGTTTTCCAATGCCCATTCTATCAACGCATTGATATGCGGGAGCAAAGAACGGGTCCGCTCAGTCAACGCATATTCTACCCGAGGAGGGACTTCGGGAAATACGGTACGGGTGACATAGCCGTCATCCTCCAGCGTCCGCAAAGTAACCGTCAACATCTTCTGCGATATATCGGGAATTTCACGCTGCAACTCCTTGAAACGTATCGTTTCCTTGCCCGCCTTGTCCAGCGTATATATGACCAAAAGCGACCATTTGTCACAAAGTTTAGCTAAGATATTCCGTATCGGACAATCCGGAAACACAGCATCTTCTATCATTGTTCTGTCCATAATATGATGTACTTCAAATTACTCTACAAAGGTAAGCAAATTCCTTTCACGCTGCAAGAAACTTTTTTCAAAAATATTTCCGCCTGCAAATTCCTCATACCCAACAATGGTTACTTCCGCGTAAGCATCTAACGTTCAAGTGCCTACTTGCGAAGTTAGAGAAATCTTCCTACCTTCGCAGCACAAAAGAGACAAAGAAACTTTTGGTAAGTAAGATGTTTTTTAATAAGCAAAGATTATGAAGAATGTAACCTTGATTGGAGCAAGCGGTTTTGTTGGAACCGCCATCCTGAACGAATTGTTGGCAAGAGGCCACAAAGTGACAGCAGTAGTGCGCAATCCCGAAAAGATAAGCGCGTCGGCCCCTGGCCTCAGCATTGTAAAGGCAGATGTGGCCGATACGGATGCCCTTGTCGATGCCTGCCAAGGCAAAGATGCCATCATCAGCGCCTACAATCCGGGGTGGAACAATCCGGACATCTACGAGGAAACCCTGCGCAACTATCCGTTGATTTTGGATGCAGCCAAGAAATCGGGAACCAAAAGGCTGCTGTGCGTGGGCGGTGCAGGCACGTTGTTCTGCGCGCCGGGGCTCCGGGTGGTTGACTCAGGGGCTATTCCCGATGCCATCATGGGAGGCGTCAAGTCGCTTGGCGAGTTCTACTTGAACACATTGATGAATGAAAAGGACATCGACTGGGTTTTCTTCTCCCCGGCCGGCACGCTGGAACCCGGAAAACGGACCGGACAATTCCGCCTGGGGAAAGACGACCTAATCGTGGATGAAAACGGCAACAGCCACATTTCCGTGGAAGACTATGCCGTGGCGATGGTAGATGAACTGGAAAATCCGAAACACCACTACGAACGTTTCACCATCGGATATTAAGCGCGCCTTTGCAGAAACAGCCAAAGGCAGAAACAAAGAAAAAGACACAATGCGATGTTCCGGGCGGCACAGGGTTCAACCTGGATGCCGCCCGGAATATTTGGTAACGGATAACATGGAAAACAAAATCCTATGGAAAACCCACCACGCGCCGGACTTGGTTCGTTATCCCTTCGTTATTGGTTCGTTATTGGTTCGAGTGCATGGAAACGAACCAAAGGCGGTCCCGACGGCAGGGGAATAAGGCGGCGGAAGCGCCCTTCCTGACGCCGCCGTGGCGCCCGGCAGAGGACAGGAAACAAGAGGGCAGAAGCGTAAGCCTAAAAAAAGCAAAAAAACAAATAGTTTCGACATATTATGCGTCAGATACAGGAAATCAGCGTATCTTTGCCGATAATTTAATCAGATTTAAACGTTAATAATGAACGAAGCACAGAAACTTATCCAACAAATAACAGAAGGTATTCAAGACAAGAAAGGGAAAAAAATCGTCATTGCCGATTTGACCAAGATAGAAGACACCATTTGTAATTATTTCATCATCTGCCAGGGCAATTCGCCCAGCCAAGTCACCGCCATCGTGGAGTCCGTGAAAGATTTCACACGCAAAGGCGCGCACGTCAAGCCATATGCCATCGACGGGCTGCGCAATGCCGAATGGGTGGCCATGGACTATGCCGACGTGCTGGTGCATGTGTTCCTGCCGGAAGCCAGGGACTTCTACAACCTGGAGACCCTGTGGGCAGACGCGAAACTAACCTCTATCCCCGACCTCGATTAACTGACGTATGGACAACAAGAATATCAACCAAAAACCTGCCAACAAGCCGAACATGCCCAAGTTCAACCTGAACTGGCTGTTCGCCATCATAGCCCTGATGCTGCTGTTCCTGACGATTACAGGCGACAAGGGTATGAACATGAAGGAAATCTCGTACAGCGAGTTCCAGCAATACGTGCAGAACGGCTACATCAGCGAAGTCATCGGCTACGACGACAACACCGTAGAGGCATACATCAAGCCGCAGCACGTGGGCGCCATCTTCGGGCAAGACTCCACCCGCGTGGGGAAGAACCCCATGGTCGTCACCGAAGTGCCCTCGAACGACAGCCTGAACGAGTTCTTGCAGAAAGAAAAAGACGAAGCCCACTTCGACGGCAACATCAGCTACAAAAAGAAGCAGAACTACATCGGCATCATCCTCTGGCAAGTGCTCCCCATCGCCTTCATCATAGGCTTCTGGATATTCATCTCGCGCCGCTGGACAGGCGGGGCCGGCATGGGCGGCGGAGGCATCTTCAGCGTGGGCAAGTCGAAAGCACAGTTGTTTGAGAAGGGAGGCAATACGACCAAAGTCACCTTCAAGGACGTGGCCGGGCTGGCCGGCGCCAAGCAAGAGGTGGAAGAAATCGTTGAGTTCCTGAAGCAACCGCAAAAGTACACCGACCTGGGCGGCAAAATCCCTAAGGGCGCCCTGCTGGTAGGCCCTCCGGGGACGGGCAAGACCCTGCTGGCCAAAGCCGTAGCAGGCGAGGCTGACGTGCCCTTCTTCTCGCTGGCAGGCTCGGACTTCGTAGAAATGTTCGTCGGCGTGGGCGCCTCGCGTGTACGCGACCTCTTCCGCCAAGCCAAAGAAAAAGCCCCCTGCATCGTCTTCATCGACGAGATAGACGCCGTGGGCCGCGCCCGCGCCAAGGCCGCTGCCATGGGCGGAAACGACGAACGGGAGAACACATTAAACCAATTGTTGACCGAGATGGACGGTTTCGGGTCAAACAGCGGCGTCATCATCCTGGCCGCCACCAACCGCGTGGACGTGCTGGACAAGGCCCTGCTGCGCGCCGGCCGCTTCGACAGGCAGATACACGTAGACCTGCCTGACCTGAACGAACGCAAGGACATTTTCGGCGTACACCTGCGCCCCATCAAGATAGACAATACGGTGGACATCGACCTGCTGGCCCGCCAGACACCGGGATTCTCGGGAGCCGACATCGCAAACGTATGCAACGAGGCCGCACTGATAGCCGCACGCCACAGCAAGACTTTCGTGGGCAAGCAAGATTTCCTGGAGGCCATCGACCGCATCGTGGGAGGACTGGAAAAGAAGACCAAAATCACCACGGAAGAAGAACGCCGGGCCATCGCCACACACGAGGCCGGACATGCCAGTATATCCTGGTTGCTGGAATATGCCAACCCGCTCATCAAAGTCACCATCGTGCCCCGTGGAAGAGCCTTGGGCGCCGCCTGGTACCTGCCGGAAGAACGCCAACTGACCACCAAAGAGCAGATGTTAGACGAAATGTGCGCCACGCTGGGCGGGCGGGCCGCTGAGGAACTTTTCCTGGGACGGATATCGACCGGAGCCATGAACGACCTGGAGCGCGTGACAAAGCAGGCTTACAGCATGATTGCCTACTTCGGCATGAGCGACAAGTTGCCCAATCTCTGCTATTACAGCAACGACGAGTATTCCTTCAACCGCCCTTACAGTGAAAAGACGGCCGAACTGATTGACCAGGAAGTGAAAAAGATGGTCAACGAACAGTATGAGCGTGCCAAACAGATTCTGTCCGAACACAAGGAGGGACACCAACGCCTGGCACAAATACTGATAGACAAGGAAGTCATCTTTGCCGACGACGTGGAGCACATCTTCGGGCCACGTCCCTGGGCATCGCGCTCGGAAGAAATCATGGCGGCCAACAAGACGTCCAAGGAAATGAAACAATGGGCCGAGGAAGAGGCCAGAAAAGCCTCTGAGGCGGAGAAGGACATAGAGAAACAGAAAGAAAAAGCCTTGCCGGACAAGGGCAACGCCCAACCGGAAGAAAAGGAAGAACCAACGTCGGACAACCCGCAATAACTTTCAGGCAGCAATCATGAAGAGCAATTTCGTACAACGCACAATCACCGGCATCCTGTTCGTAATCATATTGGTGGGCAGCATCCTGCTGTCCCCCATCTCGTTCGGCATCCTGTTCGCCCTCATCAGCGCTCTGTCCGTACATGAGTTCGGGCAGTTGATGAACAAGAGCGGGAAAGTGGCCGTCAACCGGAACATCTCCAGCCTGGCGGGAGCCTACCTGTTCCTGTCCGTGATGGCGTTCTGCACCGGGACGACAGGAGCACAGGTGTTCCTGCCTTATCTGCTCCTGTTGCTCTACCTGATGATTACGGAATTATACCTGAAGAAAGAAAACCCGTTGGGCAACTGGGCCTTCACGATGTTGAGCCAATTGTATGTGGCCCTGCCCTTCGCCTTGCTCAACGTCCTGGCCTTCCACAACGACGCGACGTCCAGCAGCATAAGCTACAACCCCGTCTTGCCGCTCTCGGTCTTTGTCTTTATCTGGCTGAGCGACACGGGAGCCTACTGCGTGGGTTCGCTCATCGGGAAGCACCGGCTGTTTGAACGCATCTCGCCCAAGAAATCATGGGAAGGAAGCATCGGCGGCGGCCTGTTTTCCATTGCGGCCTCGCTGGTGTTCGCCCACTTCTTTCCCTTCCTCGGCCTGGCCGGGTGGATGGGACTGGCTCTGACGGTCGTCGTGTTCGGCACGTGGGGCGACCTGACGGAATCGCTGATGAAGCGGCAACTGGGTATAAAAGATTCGGGCAATATCCTGCCCGGCCACGGGGGGATGCTGGACCGCTTTGACAGCGCGCTGATGGCCATACCCGCCGCAGTGGTCTACCTGTATGCGCTGACGGTGCTCTGACCGGCGTCTTCCTGCACTAACGTGAATACCAGAGTCTCTTCCCCGCCTTCTTCCAAGCCCAGCTTCAACCGGATGCCCTTGGCGTCCCCGGTGAAATCCAACGCATTCAAACTGTAAGACACCAGGCTATAAGTGCCGGGCGTATCCGCTCCGGCCTGCGTATGGCAGCGCAATTCCAAGTGATAATATCCATCTTCACCCACGGCCGGGGTTTCCGTTTCAGAGTCATCGACGGCAGGATAGACCAGACGGAGCGTGGTGGTGAACGGTAACCGGCGGGAAAGCCATACGTTCAAGTAGCCGTTGCCGATAGTAACGCCATCGGCAGTAGTGGGGACAGGCTCATGCCCCATTTCATCCTCGTCGTCAGGCGACATCGGCTCGACGTAGCGGGTCAGGACGTCCTGCATGTCGAGAATCATCACCGCATGGTCGAAACCGCCATAGTTGTCCCACAAGGGGTTGAAGGTCACAACCACTCGTTGCCCGTCAATAGGCACATACCATCCCATATTCGTATTGACCGGCCAACAGGTGCCCCACACATCGCAATCCAGGTAGAACCCGCTGCTTGACACCGTCCGCACGGTAGCCAACTGGGGGGCTGTGAAATCTCCTATGGAGTAGCCTTCGCCGTCGTCGCAAGATTGAAAGCCCAACGACAAGACCAGGCAAATGACACTGAACAGGTAAGCTATTTTCTTCATACTCATAACCGTTTATTGAAAAAACAAACGAGCCGGGCATTTACTGCACCGGCTCGCAAAGGTTTAACATATTATTGCAGTATCCTCACGAATGGTTGCGCTTCGCCAGCAACTGCACCATCAGACGGGCTGCCCGCGCAGGAGCACCGGGGTCTCCCAGGCGACGCGCCATTTCAGCATAGCCGTCACGGACGGCCTCCTGACGCCGGTGGTCTTCAAGCAGGCGTTGCAACTCACCACGCATCTGCCCCACCGTCATTTTGTCCGCCACCAGTTCCTGCACGACTTCCTGGCCGGCTATCAGGTTAACCAGCGAGATGTAAGGCACCTTCAGGATGTGCTTCTTCAAGAAGGCTATCAGCTTGGGCAGAGGGGTGTGGTAGCACACGGCCTGCGGCACTCCGAACAAGGCTGTTTCCAGCGTGGCAGTCCCCGAAGTGACCAAAGCGACCGTAGCATGGGACAGCAACGGATAGGTGCATCCGAAAAGCACTTTCACATCTGCTTGGCCGGTATACGGAAGATAGAACTCCAAATCAATGCCCGGCGCGCCTGCCACCACCATCTGGAACTCCGGGAAGGCAGAAGCCGCCCGTATCATATCCGGCAGGTTATCCTTGATTTCCTGCTTGCGGCTACCGGCCAGCAAAGCCATAATGGGACGGTCATCCAAGCAGTTATCCTTGGCAAAGTCCCTAAAAGATTCGGCATAGGAAGCCCGGAAAGCACTCACTTCATCCACCGTGGGATTGCCCACGTAATGAATGGGATAGCCGTGTTTCTGTTCGAAGAAGTCAATCTCGAAGGGCAGGATAGAAAAGAGTTCATCCACATCCCGCTTGATATTTTTGATGCGGTATTCCTTCCAAGCCCATATCTTGGGAGAGATGTAATAGTAGACGGGGATGTCGGTGCAGGCATGCACAAACTTGGCAATCTTCAGGTTGAAGCCCGGATAGTCCACCAATATCACCACGTCGGGATGCCAGGCCGCGATGTCTGCCTTGCATTGCTTCATGGCAGCAAAGATGGTGCGCAGGTGGAGCAGGACGGGAATGAAACCCATGTAAGCCAATTCCTTGTAGTGCTTCACCCGCGTTCCGCCCACAGCCGCCATCAAGTCGCCCCCGAAGAAGCGGAACTCCGCCTGCGGGTCTTCCCGTTGCAGGGCTGCCATGAGATGAGAGGCATGCAGATCGCCGGAGGCTTCGCCGACTATGAGGTAATACTTCATGGGGTCAGAACCATGTCTTCAGTTCATCAATCAAGTCGTAGGCAGTGACATCTACCGTGGTGGGGGTGACAGCAATGTAGCCATTGTCCAGTGCCCAATGGTCGGTCTTCTCGTTGTCTGGCTCGGCATTTTCAAACATACCGGTCAACCAGTAATAATGGGCATCGTCCCGGTGTGCGAAGTTTTCCCATTCATTCACCCATTGCCCCTGCGTCTGCTGGCAGATGCGCACGCCCTTCAGTTCCTTTACGGCGGGGATATTGACGTTAAGGCAAGTCAAAGGAGGAAGCCCTTTCTCCAGCACCTTGCGCACGATGTTGCGGATATATTCCCCGGCAGGTTCGAAATCGGCATCCGCCTCATGGCTGCACAGAGAGAAGGCAATCGCGGGCACGCCTTTCAGGCAGCCTTCGATGACGCTGCCCATTGTGCCGGAGTAGTGCACGTTGACGGCGGAATTGTCACCGTGGTTGATGCCGCCAATGACGAGATCGGGCTTACGGTCCAACACGGTGTGGAAGGCCAGCTTGACGCAATCGGTCGGCGTGCCCGAGCATTTGTAAACGGTCAAGCCCACTTCCTTGCGGAGCAATTGGTAATGGATGGGGTCCTTCACCGTCAACGAGCAGGCCGTGCCCGAACGGGACATGTCGGGAGCCATTACTACGATTTCGCCCAGGGGGCGGAGAAACTTAATCAGTTCGCTGATTCCTTTGGCAGTGATGCCGTCGTCGTTAGAAACCAGTATCAAAGGTCTTTGATTTTCCATTGTTGTCTCATTGTTTAATGTTTGTGACGCAAAGATACGGGTTTGGGGTGAAAAAAGGAAATAAGGGGGCAGGTTCTTTTACAGGAGAGGCAGATTCTTCACGCATGAAAAGCCAAGGGGCAGGCACCATGATGGCGCCTGCCCCCTTTCCTTGGCGTACAACCCTTATGGGGATCGCATACAAATGGCTTACTTGTACTGTGCCGGCACGAACGGAGCTTCCAACAAGTAGCCTATGCTTTGCTCCACGCTTTCCAGCACGGGCATTGAGTAGCGTTCTACTTCAACAACGATGCCTTCTGTACCTGCCGTCTTGACGTTGCGGAAGATGGCGTCGAAGCCTACCATGCCGCTTTGGCCGATTTCCAGTTCATCCTTGATGTGGAGCAGAGAGAAACGGCCGGGGTATTTCTTGAAATATTCCACGGGGCTGCTTTGGCCGCGAACGACCCAATAAACGTCCATCTCGAAGAATACCAATGCCGGATCGGTGTGCTGCAGCATGTAGTCGTACATCACTTCCTTGTCTTCCACCTTCTGGAACTCGTGGTTGTGGTTGTGGTAGCCGAACTTCATCCCGGCAGCCTGGCAACGGCGGCCGATTTCATTGAAGTAGTCGCAGTAGGTCTGCATATCTTTCAGCGTCTTGGGCACCGGCATCCAGGGCATGACGATGTATTTCATGCCTGCGGCCTTGTGGGCGGCGATGGTCTCGTCCCACCATTTCAGCGATTCTTCGCAGTTGCCCGATGCCAGTTCTTCGTCGCTCAGCGTGCGGCCTACGTGCGAAGAGAGCACCGTCATGCCATATTTCTCTATCAGCGCCTTAAAATCCTGGGGTGCCAGTCCGTAGAGTTTGCCGTCGCCATAGTTGGCGGCTTCCACGCTCGTGTAGCCCATATCGGCCAGTTTTTTCACTATCGGTTCCAAACTGTCGGGCTGCGACAGGAGGTCGCGTACCGAATAGAGTTGGATGCATATTTCTTTCTTTTCTGCCTGTCCTTCCGTGCCCGCAGCAGAGGGCTGGGCGCACGAAGCCATCATCCCTGCCACGAGGGAAGTAGCCATCATGATGTGTTTGAATTTCATACGTTTTGATTAATGGGGTATTTAGTTATCAAGTCTTTCAGTCAGCAAGCCAATGAAGCGGGAGAAAGCGGGGAAAACGAGAAGGGAACGAGGGAGGGAAGGTGTCAAGCGTATGCTTTGCCTACTTCGTCTCCTCGTCCCCTTGTTCCTTGCTTGTCCCGTCAACTCGTTTCCTTGTTGGCTGGGCTGGTCATTAGTCGAGAATCTTCACGCGGATGTTGCGGTACCACACATCGTCGCCGTGGTCTTGCAGGCCAATGTAACCTTCGTGGTTCTCACCGCCGCAGTTGTTCAGCAGTTCGAATGCCAGAGGCCATGCAGTTTCGCTGAACTTGCTGGCTTGCAGCATTTCCGTCCACTTCGGAGTCCAGAGGTGGTATTCCAACACGTTTTGGTCGTTCTGTCCGTGAACCACCGTGCCTTTGTACACCATGATCTTAGCCTTGTTCCATTCGCCGAAAGGCTTAGCGTTCTGCGGAACAGCGGGAATCATGTCATACAGAGAAGCCGACTGGCGGTTGTTGTCCTTGCCCAGCTTTGCATCGGGGTGGTTGGCGTTGTCCAGCACCTGGTATTCGGGAGCGGAGATGTAGATAGGCTCAACTACAGTGTTTCCGTCTTTATCCTTCGTCGTTACTTCCTGTGCCAGGTAGAGGATACCGGAGTTACCGCCCTTCGAAATCTTCCATTCCAATTCGAGTTCGAAGTTTTTGAACTTGTGCGAGAAAATCAAGTCGCCGCCGTCGCCTACCTGGGCTTCGCCGCCGCCGCTACCGTTGAACTTGATGCAGCCGTCTTCCACTACCCAACGTCCGGGCACAGTGTCGCGGCCATAGCCACGCCATCCCTTCATGGTCTTGCCGTCGAAGATAGTGATGTAGCCATCAGCGTCTTTCTGGAATTCATCCAGGTTAGCCTGGGGTTTGTCCATCAGTGTATATTCGGGAGCAGCGGCCTTTGTTTCTGCTTCAGTTGCTTCCGTGTTCTGTGCTTTCTTACCGCCGCATGCAGCCAGTGAGAAGGCCAGTGCAGCACACCCTAAAGTGTAAAATACTTGTTTCATACGATTGATTTTGTTTTTGTTAGTTATGCATTTAGTTAATTGTTAGTCGATGCTTCCTTGTATAAGGGATGCCCCGGCGAGGACATGTGCTTGTTTCGCCGAGGCATTTTCCTTGCCTTCTACGCAGGGGGTTATTTCGGCATGGCCGGCAGTGCCCATCCTTCGCGGTAGGTGTGCTTGATAAGCTCTTGTGCGAATGCCTGTGCGTTGACGGGGTCTGTCCATGTCTTGTCGAACGTCGGGTGTCCGTCGTGAATCTGGAAACCGTCCTTGATAACGGTGCGGATGGTTTCGTCCGGGCCGATGTTGGTGAAGCGCATGTTCTCGCCGTCCCATTCCAGGGTGCGGTTCAGGCCTTGCAGGCGGATGGCCAATACGCCCATCACTACCATTTCGTTCATCGGGCCTGCTTCCGAGAAGTCAGACTTACACGGCACGCGGTTTTCCTTGCTTTCCTTGCAGGCGCGTACCCAGTCCATTTCGTGCGACGTCTTCACGCGGCGGCATACTTTCGGTGCATTGGGTTTGCGGCCGGACAGCAACCACGGGTTTTCGCCGTAGCAGCCGCAGATAAGCGTGTCCTTCGTACCATGGAAGATGGTCAGACCACCGCCGCTCTGCATCAATTGCTTGCCTTCGGGGAAGCCTTTCGGACGGTCAGGCATCAAGCCGCCATCGTACCAGTGCACTTCGACTTCGGGCATAGCCACCTTCGGCATGTTTTCGCGGGCGGGGAATATCAACTTGACGTGCTGGGCTTGCGGGGCGCAGGCGTTGAGCAGCAGCGTCGAAGAACCTTCCACTTTGGTGGGGTATTTCAGTTTCAGCGCGCGGAAGGGCTGGTGCAGGATGTGGCAAGCCATGTCGCCCAGGGCACCCGTACCATAGTCCCACCAGCCGCGCCAGTTCCACGGATGGTACAGGGCGTTGTAGGGGTTGTACTTGGCGGGGCCGGTGAAGAGGTCCCAATCCAGCGTCTTGGGGATGCGGTCAGCCTTCTCCGGTGCGTTCAAGCCTTGCGGCCAGATGGGACGGTCGGTAGCACATTCCACTTTGTAGACTTCGCCTATCTCGCCGTTCCAAATCCATTCGCAGACGAGGTCCGTGCCTTCGCCGGAGGCGCCTTGGTTACCCATCTGGGTCACCACGCCGGTCGTCTTGGCCAACTTCGTCAGCAGGCGCGATTCATATACGGAGTGAGTAAGGGGCTTCTGGCAATATACGTGTTTGCCTGCCGTCATGGCATCGGCCGTGATGATGGCGTGCGTGTGGTCAGCGGTGGCAATGATAACGCCGTCGATGCTCTTGCCCATTTCGTCAAGCATCTTGCGGTAGTCCCAATACTTCTTCGCGTTGGGGAACTCGTCGAACACGCCTTTGGCGTACTTCCAGTCGACGTCGCACAGGGCCACAAGGTTTTCCGTGCCCTTCACGGCGTTGATGTTGGCGTGCCCGATGCCGCCGATACCGATGGCGGCAATGTTCATTTTGTCACTGGGGGGAATGTGCCCATGGCTGCGCCCCAAAATGCTGCTCGGGGCGATGGTCAGACCGGCCAAGGCCAAGCCTCCGGTCTTCAGAAATTCGCGTCGTGTAAATTTCGACATGTCTGTAAGTTTTTAAAAGTTTGATTGGTATTTAGTTAGTAACACTCGGTTTTTCATTCTTTATTATGTTTCAGCAAACCATAGCCGTTGGTCATGTGCCTGCGGCGTTCCTTGATTTCTTCCAAGGTCTGCAGGTCGCCTATGGCCGGAAGGTCGTGCATCCTTGCGTCGGCCAGGCAGTCCCAGGCGAATTGCGAGGCGATGACCGAATCCCTCATACGGGGCATCCGCATGTCGCGCCGTCCGCTCAGCACCGAATCGGCCATGCGGTCGCAAAGTTTATCCAGGTTCTTGCCTCCGAAGGGCTTCTCTATGCGCAGGGTGCGATGGATGCCGTGCAGGTCTACCGTGGCCGTCTTGAAGTCGTGGGTCATGCGTACGATTCCTTTCGTGCCGATGATGTCCGTATAGGCGTTGTGGGTTTGTTGCTGAGAGAGTTGTCCGTAGACGAAGCCTTGCGTGATGTCGTAGACCACCCCGTTCTCAAACGTGCCGTGGCATTGCAGCCACCAGGGGTCTTTATAGTTCCACATGCGCAGGCCTTGTGCGTGCCGGGTCTTGTATTCGCTGCCGGCATACCAGCGTGCGATGTCCACGTAGTGCATGCCGCAGTCGTGGAAGGCCGGGCCTTCGTATTCGTGCCCTTCGCCGGGAGCCAGCCCGGGGGTCATGTGGCAGATGCGGATAATGGCCAGTTCGCCAATTTCTCCTTCTTCAATGAATTGCTTCATCGTCTGGTGGTACCAGGCGTTGCGCAGGTAGAGGTTGACGGTGGCAAACACGCCGCTGTCTTTGACCAAGTCCACCACTTCCCACTCGTGTTCGATGGTATCGGCCACGGGCTTTTCGGCGATGATGTTCTTGTGGCTGCGCACCGCTTTGGCGATTTGCTCCTTGCGGGAGTCGGCCAAGGCGCAGAGGGCAACCACCCGGACGCTTTCATCGTTGAAGATGATGTCTTCGTCGGTAATCACTTGTGCTTGGGGGAACATTTTCCGTGCTGCCTCGTGCGCGTAAGCAGAGGGGTCACAGACGTAGGCGACGTCCCAACGGCCGCTTTTGGCCATTTCCTCTCCATACATCTGTCCCATCCGGCCGAACCCGATGATGGCAGCTTTGATTTTAGTCGTGTCCTGGTTCATATTGTTTTTTTGTCGCTTATGATTGTGTGGGGACAAATGTAGAACAAATCTTCCGATAATGCGATAAGATTGGTGCTAAAGAAAATAAAAAAATAAAAGATTCTTGTGTTTCCGTCAGACCAAAGCGGCGACAAACTGCCAGATAAAATAGCCGCAAACGACGCATTTTAGCACAGTGCCCAGCAGGAAACCCAACACCGAGCCCAGGCCGGACTTGAGAGCCTGCGCCGTTTCGCGCCCTCCCAGCAGTTCGCCCACCACCGCGCCCAGAAAGGGCCCGAGCACGATGCCCCACGGCATGAAGAACAGCCCGACGATGGTGCCCACCAGGCAGCCGCGCGTGCCCCATTTGGTGCCGCCCGTGTATTTGGTGCCCAGCAGCGGGATGAAATAGTCCAGCACTTGGATGACGACAACGATGCCCAGCCACACCAGCAACTGGGTGGAGCTGAACTGCACGCGCTCCGTGAGATGAAGCAACAGCATCCCGCCGTATGCCAGCGGCACTCCGGGCAACACGGGCAGGACGCAGCCCGCCAGCCCGGTGAGCAGGCAGAGGATGCCCACGATGATAAGAAAAATGTCCATAACCGGTTGGATTTTGGTTTACTTCCCTGCAAAGATAAAGGATTTATGCGAGGATGGAAGCGCGGATGTAAGAAAAATTTTCAGACCACGCGCCGCCCCTGCCCCCGCGTACGGAGGAAATAAATCCCGGACGCACTCGGCGCTTGCAAAGGCCGCACTCGGGAGCTACCTCCTCCGCACTCGGCGCGCGCGTTTCGTGCAGGCGGTGCACGCATCTTATTATCAACGGATTAGGAAAGAGCGCGTGCGGGAGGCCGTTTGTCAAGATTCTTCCGCATCAAAGACAAAGGCGAAGTTCCCTCCGCAGCCGATGAAGCCTCCCGCGTGCCCCTTATTCGTCCGGCGTCATCTCGTTGCCTCCCGAACTGTGGTAGTGCTTGCCGTCTTCCGTCGTCACGAATTTTTCGCCCAAGATGCCGCGTTCCATGTTGGTCACGCGCTTCTTGTTCCCATACTGGTCCACGAGGTATCCCTTGCCGGAGGAAGATGTATGGGCCTGTGCGGCGGCGCCCATGACGGCGATGACCAGAGCGATGACCAAGGCGATGATGGCCAGGTAGACCAGCGCCAGCAAGGCCACCATCATCATCAGCGACGTAGCCACCATGACGACGGGATAGGCCACCAACAGGAGCGACCGGTGGTACCCCCGCTCACGGTAGGCCAGGACGCCCATCTGCACGACGATGGCCACGGCCAGCAAGGCCACGTCCAAGGCCATCAGGAAGGCCATCGTGCCTTCGCCGTAGAACAGCGCCGAGCCGAAGTGGCTGAACACTTCCGACAGCAGGGTTTCACCCCCGAAGAAGGCCAGCACCGGGAAGACGGCAGAGAGAATGAAAACAATCAGCGTGGGAAAGGCGGAATGGTCTTCGCCGGGCGTGCCGAACCACTCGAACTGCTTCACCACGCCGACGCACATGGTCACGCCCGCCAGCAGGACGCACGCATAGAGTTTGAGGACATAACCGGCGCCGGCGCCCGCAGGGGCTTCCAGCCCGCCCAGGCCGACGACGTGCCAGGCCAAGGCCAAGGCCAGGATGGCTTGAATCCACAGCAACGGGCCGCCCACCCAGGCTTCGGCCCGGGGCTTGTAGCAAAGAAGGAACAACGCCAAGGCCACAGCCGACAGGATGGAGACGAGCAGCAGGGCATCCACCAGGTTGTTGGGGATTTCTTCTTGGGCTGTCGGCGCGGCAGTACCCTGCAACGGCGGGTATTCGTTGCCCCAACTCGTGCCCAGGCTCCCGTTCTGCCGGTTGTAGTACAGGCTGAGCCGTTGCGCTCCGTCTTCCGGATAATCCGGGAAGACCGTCTCCACCACGGCCTGGTCGTAATGGACGGAGACGACCGACGTAATCAGGCGGTAACTGCTGTCCACCTCGTTGTCAGAGACGATGTAGCCGAAGCATTCGGCGCCGTCGAACGGATAATCGTCCGGCGCCTTCATCTTTTTATACAGGCTGAGGTGGAACTCCTCGCTGGAGCCGTCGTCCCACGCCCCGCCCCACACGCCCGTGAAGGGGCGGATGTCTTCTACGGGTTGGAACACCCAGTCGCGGCCATACGTGAGCGTATTCGCCTTGGGGTCGTACGTCAATGTGTCTTCGGACGGCGTTTCCCAGTTGACGTCCATCGACACCACCCGGTAGCGGTGGTTCCCCAGGTCGTACACCGAGTCGATGTCATAGCGGTAAATGCGGCTCGTGTTCGAAAAGTCCATCCAGCCGTAACTCTTCCGCCCGGCCAAGGCTTCGCTCTCCGGTTCGAACGTCCGTTCCGACGGATTCAATTCTATCACGTAACGAAGGCCGTCCGTCCCGTTGATTTGCCCGGCCAGGGTCTGGTCTTCGCCCACATACATTTCCCAACGGCCTTCCGGCAGATTGCCCGACGGGCTACAAGCGGACAAGGCCGACACAAGGAGCAGGAACAAGAAGAACCTGCCTCCCCAATAAAATCTCTTCATAAGCATGTTTAGTTGTTTATAGTTTAAATAAAAAGAAAGCATGTCCCGGAAGGGAGAACCGCCATGCTTTCCCACGTCTGCAAAGATAATGGCGGGCCGACGTTGCTTATATCTACAATATTAACTACATTTGTCCGACATAAGAAGAGTTTTTACCGAATAAAAGTGAGCATGGAAACAGATTTGAAGAAAATCGTCGGCCAACGGCTGCAATTGTTGCGCATCGAAAACAACCTGACGCAAGAACAGATGGGCGAAAAGCTGCATCTCTCCACCAGCGCTTATTGCAAGATAGAATACGGGGAAACAGACCTGACTCTGACAAGACTGGACAAGATAGCGCAGATATTCAACATTCCCGCCGTCGAACTGTTTGAGAAAATCCACGGAAACACCAGCTTCAACTGTTGCCAGCACTTTGCAGACACCGCCCCGCACAACAACACGCCCAACACAGGCACCAACGACGATTTGCGCGAACTAATCAAGTCCAACAGCCGCCTGATAGAAATGCTGGGCAAACGGTTGGACCAACTGGAAAGCCGGATAATGTAAGCTTCCGTCCCCAATGGCTGCACGCGCAATTTCCACGGCACAAGAGCAATTGTATTTTCCCGAAAAGGTACTTAAATGTTTCTGCGAAGACAATCAAGAAGAAGGACGATAATAAAGAATCGGGACAACGGCAGATACAAGTAGTATTCCGCCGCTGTCCCTACATCCAGAAGAAAAATAAGAATTATCGGTCAGCACGCTGCTTGGAGGGCTTGTGCAGCCAATGCCGCTTGAGCCACTCGCGCAGGGGCAGGTCGTAGAGCTTGAGGCAAGCCCAGGCTTGGAGAATGGCCAGCAGAAAGACGCCAAAGGCGACCATGACGTGGGCATAGAAGGGTGCCTCGGGATGGTCCCAAGCCCAACGCATCTGCAGGTAGACAAGCGGGAAATGCGTAATATATAAAGGATAAGACAAATGTCCGAGAAGGTTGCAGACGCGGGAACTGCGCGGGTCGGTCAGTTGGCTGCCGGCGCCCATCAACACCACCAAAGGAAAAACAAAAAGGATGCAGAAGGCATTGTACACACCGTTCAGCACATTGTCCGGCCCTCCGACGCAAGGCAGGGCAAAGACGACGGCCAGCAGGGCGGAACACCACCAGAACCCGCCGCGAACACGGATGAATCGGCGCAGGCGCGACAGCAACAAGCCGCACAAGAAGGGATAGAACAGGCGCGTGAGGCCGACGTACACCTGTTCGGAAGTAAGCGACCAGCCGCCGATGACGGTGTATATCTGACTGTCGCGCCCGGGAGTCAGCAGGCCGAAAACGTTCCAGTTCAGGCACAAGTCCAGGGAGCAGAAGGCCGCAGCGGCGGTCAGCAAAGCCAAAAGAGGCTTGGACAATCTCCTGAAGACAAAAGCATAGAGGATATTGGCCAGGTATTCCCACGTCAACGACCAGTTCGGCCCGTTGAAAGAATTGGTCTCGCCCCAGCCGCGAATATCCATCGAGGGCGGCGTGGGCAGCATGAGGCACCCCATCACGAAGGCGGCAAGAACCAGCCAGCCGGAGACATGGCCGATGAGCGGGAAGCCTTCGCCCTGGGCCAGGAAATAATAACACGCGCCCAGCACGGTGCCCATCAGTACCATCGGGTGCAGGCGGACCAGACGACGCTTGAAGAAATCCCAGGTAGACATCCTGTCCCAACGGTCGTCGTAGGCATAGCCGATGACAAAACCAGACAAGACAAAGAAGAAATCGACGGCCAGGTAGCCGTGGTTCAATAGTTGGTAGGCCGGTCCGGCGGAGTACGTCTCCAGCAAGTGGAAGGCGACAACCATCAGCGCGCCCACGCCGCGCAACCCGTCCAGGATTTCATAACGCGGCTTCGAAGGAAGATAAGTATTGGTGTTCATGACAATCAGTATAGATATGTAGTATGTTTGTGATTCGTCCGCAAAGTTAGAAGGAAAAAAGCGGGGAGGCTTGACCGATTGTCACAAAGATTTGACCTATCTTTGCAAGAACAAACCAATGTAAGAGTGAACCAAGAAGAAACTGTATGGAGAACTACACTTTCGACCATGTGCGCCTACGCCCCGAAGAGCAGATTGGAGTGCATACGCAACAGACCTGGGAACTGAGCTACGTGATCTGCGGAAGCGGGACGCGCGAACTGGGAGGCATGCACCGCGCATTCACGTCGGGCGACCTCGTGCTCATTCCCCCGGGCATTGCCCACGGCTGGCAGTTCGTCCCGCAAGATACGGACGCGCAGGGACGGATTGAAAACATCACGCTCCACTTCGCCACCACCCTACTTGACAATCTGGCCGAAGCCCTGCCCGTGCTGAAGAATGTCCGCGACCGCATCCTCTCGTTCGCCGGCCCCGTATGTTTCGGCACGAAAGAACGGGAACGGCTCAGCGTCCTCCTGAAGCGGATGAGCCTGGAGACGGACGAACGGCGGGCTGTAACCTTGGTCGACGTGCTCTGCACCCTCTCCGGCGGGCTGCCGATGGACTATGCCTTGCCGCCCGACCCCACAAGGGAGAAGTTGATGAAAGCGCGCATCTTCGTATCGTGCAACTATCGGCGCGCCATTCCGATTGACGAGATTGCGGGCGTCGTAGGCATGAACCGAACAGCTTTCTGCAAATTCTTCCGGAAGCAGACCGGGCAGTCGTTCGTGCAATACCTCAATGCCTACCGCCTCGGGCTGGCACGCCAATGGCTCGAAGCCGGTACGATGAGCGTCACCGAAGCCTGTTTCGCCTGCGGCTTCAACGATGTCGCCTACTTCTGCCGGGCATTCCGGCGGCAAGCGGGCTTTCCTCCTTCCAAAGCGCGGACGGCGGCGCGCTAATCTCGTTCGACCAGCGCCACGGCATAAGCCGAAATGCCCTCCTCGCGCCCCGTGAAGCCAAGGCGTTCCGTCGTAGTCGCCTTGATAGAGACGTCCTCCTCGGCAATGCCCATGACCGCAGCCAACGTCTGCTGCATCAGTGGGATGGACGGATTCAACTTCGGCCGCTCGGCACAAACCGTCGCATCGACGTTCCCCACCCGGTATCCCTTGGAGCCGATAAGTTCCACCGTGCGTTTCAACAGAATTTTACTGTCGATGCCCGCATATTCACCCGCCGTGTCGGGGAAGTGGAAACCGATGTCGCGCATCGATGCCGCACCAAGCAACGCGTCGCAGATGGCATGGATGAGCACGTCTGCGTCCGAGTGCCCCACCAGCCCCATACTATGTTCCAGGCGGATGCCGCCCAGCCACAACTCCCGTCCTTCGGCCAGGCGATGGACGTCATAGCCGAAACCTACTCTGATTTTCGCCATAATCTCTTTGGTTAATGTGATAATTCAACGTATGTGAAAGTCCAGTACCTTCTCCCCGCAGAGGAAGCCTTCCAGGTGTTGCCCCTCCTCTACCCGGCCGACGCCCGCAGGCGTGCCCGTAAAGAGCAAGTCGCCCATCTTGAGCGTCATGAAGCGGCTCACGTAAGCAATCACCTCGTCTACCGGATGCAGCATCTCCGCCGTCCGGCCCTGTTGCGCCATCCGCCCGTCAATATCGAGATGGAAATCGAGAGCCTGCACGTCTCCTCCCACTTCCGCAAGAGGCACGAACCTGCCCACGGCGGCCGACCCATCGAAGCCCTTCGACAATTCCCACGGAAGTCCCGCAGCACGGAAGCGGCTCTGCAAGTCCCTGGCCGTAAAGTCGATGCCCACAGTGACTGCGTCGTAATACCTGTGTGCGAAGCGGGGCGCGATGCTGCGCCCCAGGCGGCTGATGCGGACGACCACTTCCGTTTCATACTGCACATCCTCGGAAAAATCCGGCACGAAGAAAGGCTTCCCGTCGCGCAACAACGCCGAGTCAGGCTTCAAGAAGATGACCGGGCTAGTTTCTCCGCCGGCATGGCCCAGTTCCTCGTTGTGCCGCGCGTAGTTCATTCCAACAGCTATGATTTTCATACGCAAACCTGATATGTGTTCAATCTGATGATTATCGTTGTTTTCTTTCTTATTCCAACAAAAATATGCTACTTTTGACCCCAGATAAGCCGTTCTTTGCAGGCGTTGCCAGTAAAGAATACCGGCCCGAACCCTAAAGCCCATCGACCCGCATGAAACAGAACAACCGCACCAACGACTGGAAAGACCGCCTCAACATCGTCTATTCCACCAATCCGGATTTCCAATATGAAACCCAGGAAGAACCTGCCGCCGATACCTTGCCGCCGGCCCAGCAGTCCCTACGCGTCCGCCTCGACCGGAAGAACCGTGGAGGGAAAACCGTCACCCTCGTCACCGGCTTCGTCGGCACGGAAGACGACCTGAAAACGCTTGGCAAATTGCTGAAGTCAAAATGCGGCGTGGGCGGCTCGGCAAAGGACGGGGAAATCATCATACAAGGCGACCACAAGCAACGCGTCGTCGAACTCCTGCGGCAGGCGGGCTACACCCAGACGAAACCTGCGGGATAAAAGAACCGCCCGGGGGACTTTCCCCGAGCGGTCCGCATGAATGATATTTGAGATGAAGCGTTATTCAGCACGCAGCGTGAAACGCTTGAAATCCAACACCGTCAGATCCTTGTCTTGCGACTTGAGATAGTCGGCGATGGTCATCTTCGCATCCTGGATGTACTCTTGGTTCAGCAGGCAGTTCTCCTTGTAGAACTTAGCCATACGACCCTTGGCAATATTCTCAATCATCTGCGCCGGCAGGTTGGCAGCCTTCTCGGCAGCTACCTTCTCTTTCAGGTCGCGGATTTCCTGAGCCTGTGCTTCGGTGATGTTGCCCTTCATGATGCCCTCGTTCAGGTGCTCTTCGTTCTCGGCAATGTACAGGTTGAACCCAGCCTTCTTCAAGGCAGCCTCCACGGCCTTTTGGATTTGCTCGGCCTTAGTTTTCTCAACAGCCACCTGCATTTCGTTTTCCTTCACTGCATCGGGCACGCCGGCTTCGTTCACAGCGATGGGGTTCATGGCGGCAATCTGCATAGCCACTTCTTTGCCCACTTGCGCGTCAGCCTCCTTGTTCAACACAACCATCGTGCAGAGGAAGTTCTTGTTCTGGTGGTTATAAGTAGCGATGTTCGGGCCTTCTACCGTCAGGTAGCCGTCCAATTCCATCTTTTCGCCCGTGATGCCGCTGCGGTCTGTCACAGCTTCGGCCACAGTCATATCGCCCAGTTTCAGTGCCTTCACTTCATCCAGCGTCTTGCACTTGTTGGCAACGGCAGCGTCCAGGATGTCCTGAGCCAGCTTCACGAAGTCGGCGTTCTGAGCCACGAAGTCAGTCTCGCACTTCAGGGCAATCATTGCGCCAAAGCCATCGACAGCCTTCACCAGCACGCAACCTTCGGCAGCTTCGCGGTCCGAACGTTTTGCGGCAACAGCCTGCCCCTTCTCACGGATAATCTTCACAGCTTGGTCGAAATCGCCTTCAGCTTGCGTCAAGGCGTTCTTGCAATCCATCATACCAGCCCCTGTCATCTTGCGGAGCTTGGTTATATCAGCCATAGTTACAGCCATAGTCTTGTATTCTTTTTTAGTTTAAAGGGTTATTAATAAATAAAAGTAGTTAGAATCCAGTAGTCAGTAGTTAGTAGAAGAATGCAAACATTCCATGCTGACTACTGACTACCGGCTACTAACTACTTTTCATATATTTAAGCCTCTTCGTCTTCCTTAATGAAAGCAGCAGCCTTGGAAGCATTGATGGCTTCTTCGTCCGACTTGTCCAGACGAGCCTTGGCAGCGCGCTTCTTGCCTTTGTTGGCAGCAGCACCTTCGCCGGCGGCTTCCATGTCTACCCTTTCAGCCTTGCGTTCTTCCAGACCTTCCTGCATAGCGGCGCAGCAAGCGTCGAGGATCACCTCTACGGACTTGGTGGCGTCGTCGTTGGCGGGAATTACGAAGTCAACGTTCGAGGGGTCAGAGTTCGTGTCGACGATGCCGAACACGGGGATGCCCAAGCGGTTGGCTTCACGCACGGCGATGTTCTCCTTCATCACGTCTACGACGAACAGCGCAGACGGCAGGCGAGTCAGGTCGGCGATAGAACCGAGGTTCTTCTCCAACTTGGCGCGCTGGCGGGAGATTTGGAGGATTTCACGCTTGGAGAGGTTGGCATACGTGCCGTCATTCGACAGTTTGTCGATAGTGGCCATCTTCTTCACCGCCTTGCGGATGGTGGGGAAGTTTGTCAACATACCGCCGGGCCAGCGCTCGATTACGTAAGGCATATTCACAGAGGCAGCTTTCTCTGCTACCACCTGCTTTGCTTGTTTTTTAGTAGCAACAAACAGGATTTTCTTTCCTGATTTAGCGATTTGCTTCAAAGCTTCAGCAGCTTCTTCTATTTTGGCAACGGTTTTGTTGAGGTCGATGATGTGGATGCCATTGCGCTCCATGAAGATGTAGGGAGCCATGGCGGGATTCCATTTGCGTTTCAGATGGCCGAAGTGGCAACCTGCTTCCAACAGTGTATCAAAATTTGTTCTTGACATAGTCTTTGTTTCTTAAATTCGTTTACTTTCTTTTTTGTTTTTCTTCTAAACCAACCGCCGGGTAGCCTTCGGGGAAAGAGTCCCGGTAGTTTAGATACTAAACGTTTTCCAGTCGTCGGAGTAACCAGTTGACTTGCCAACAAGGGAAACCTCGTCAACTTGTTAACCTGTCCACTTGTTAACTTGAGTAACTGATTAACGCTTGCTGAACTGGAATCTGCGACGTGCTTTGGGACGGCCCGGCTTCTTACGTTCAACGGCACGGGGGTCGCGCGTCATAAAGCCTTCGGCACGCAGGGCAGCCTTGTCCTCGGGATTGATTTTCACCAGGGCACGGGCAATAGCCAGGCGGAGAGCCTGCGACTGTCCGGTGAAGCCGCCACCGCAGAGGTTGACCTTGATGTCATATTTCTCGGCAACGCCCAGCTTGTTCAGCGGCTGTTTCACCACATACTGGAGGATGCTCGAGGGAAAGTATTCGGTGAGATCCCGCTTGTTTATCGTAATCTTGCCTGTTCCTTCGCTAACGAAAACGCGTGCGATAGCGCTTTTACGTCGGCCTAATGCATTTACTACTTCCATTATCTCTTATTTAAGTGCGTTAATATCAATCATTTTGGGACTCTGTGCTTCGTGCTTGTGCTCGCTTCCTGCATAGACATACAGATTGCCCAGCAACTTGGCGCCCAGCTTATTCTTAGGCAACATGCCTTTTACGACTTTGCGCAGCAGGCGGTCTTCGCCGTTGGGTTTAGCCATCAGGCGGGCGGGAGTCATTTCGCGCTGTCCGCCGGGATAGCCCGTGTAGGACAGGTAGACTTTGTCCGTCCACTTGTTTCCAGTCATTTTCACCTTGTCGGCGTTGATAATGATGACATTATCGCCGCAATCTACGTGAGGGGTAAAGTTGGGTTTGTACTTGCCTCTCAACAGTTTCGCAACTTTTGCGCCCAAACGGCCCAATACCTGGTCCGTAGCATCAACGATGACCCATTCTTTGGTCACCGTGGCTTTGTTGGCAGAAATGGTCTTGTAACTTAAAGTATCCACTCTTGAAATGTTTTTAAAAATGTTACTACTAATAGATTATCACCACAAGCAACAGGTTGGACACACTCTGTTAACTTGCTATGAATTAATCGCTTATCCTTTTTAGATAATAATCGGCTTGCAAAGGTACGGATTTTCCGGCAAACGACAAATGTTTTATACATTTTTTTGGCGGACAGTGCCCGCACATCAAGCGTTTGCTTCCGACGCACTCGGGACTTCCGTTTGACGCACTCGGGACAACCACCGTCCGCACTCGGGACAACCATCGAGTGCGGCGGAAGCAAACGCTCCCCCAAAGTGTCCCCAGAGGCATTCTGAATGGGGCGACAACCGCAACCGGACAACCGGCGGGAATGGGGGGGATTTCTTGAATATCCTTTACAACAGGCAGGGGCTTATAATTCGTCGAGGAATCTTCAAGACAATAAAAAAGCCCGCCAAAAGCGGGCCTTTTCACTGATACAATAAAGTTTAGAAATCGGCATTGCGCGGCGTGCGCGGGAAGGGTATGACGTCGCGGATGTTGGCCATGCCGGTGACGAACAGCAGCAGGCGTTCGAAGCCCAGGCCGAAACCGGCGTGCGGGCAGGTGCCATACTTGCGGGTATCGAGATACCACCACATGTCCTTCATCGGGATGTGCAGTTCCTCGATGCGGGCCATCAGCTTGTCGTAGCTTTCCTCGCGGACACTGCCGCCGATGATTTCGCCAATCTGCGGGAACAGCACGTCCGTGCCCTGCACCGTCTTCCCGTCTTCGTTCTGCTTCATGTAGAAAGCCTTGATTTCCTTCGGATAGTCTATCATGATGACCGGCCGGCGGAAATGCTCCTCCACCAGGTAACGCTCGTGCTCGCTGGCCAGGTCGCAACCCCAGTAGACGGGGAACTCGAACTTGTGGCCGTTGGCTACGGCTTCTTCCAGTATCCGGATGCCTTCCGTGTAAGGCAGGCGCACGAACTCGGTGTTCACCACGCCTTGCAGACGTTCAATCAAGCCTTTGTCGACCATCTTGTTCAGGAACTCCAGGTCGTCCTTGCAGTTATCCAACGCCCACTGCACGCAGTATTTGATAAACTCCTCTTCCAAATCCATCAGTTCGTGCAAGTCGGCAAAAGCCACTTCCGGCTCTACCATCCAGAACTCGGCCAGATGGCGCGGCGTGTTCGAGTTCTCCGCACGGAACGTAGGGCCGAAGGTATAGATGGCGCCCAAGGCCGTGGCAGCCAACTCGCCTTCCAACTGCCCGGACACCGTCAGGCTGGCCTGCTTGCCGAAGAAGTCGTCGTCGTAGATGATGGAACCGTTTTCATCCTTCTTCAGGTCGTAAAGGTTCATCGTCGTCACTTGGAACATCTGCCCGGCCCCTTCGCAGTCCGAAGCCGTGATGATGGGAGTATGGAAGTAGAAGAATCCCTTTTCGTGGAAGAACTTGTGGATGGCAATGGCCATGTTGTGGCGGATGCGGAACACGGCGCCAAACGTATTGGTGCGGGGACGCAAATGGGCCACCTCGCGCAGGAACTCCATGGAGTGCCCCTTCTTTTGCAGGGGATAGGTATTGTCGCACGCGCCAAGGAGTTCAATCTCACGGGCCTGCAACTCCACCTTCTGCCCGGAGCCGACCGACTCTGTCAGCACGCCGTTCACGCTCAGGCAGGCGCCCGTGGTGATTTCCTTCAGCAAAGCCTCGTCGAAGTTGGCCACGTCGACCACAATCTGCACGTTATTGATGGTAGAACCGTCATTCAGCGCAATGAAGCTAACCTGCTTGCTGCCCCGGCGGGTACGCACCCAGCCTTTCACGTTGACCATAGCCCCGAAGTCGTCGCGCTTCAGGAGGTCAACCACCTTTGTCCTACTTATCTTTTCCATTTCTTCTATACATTATTATATATATGTCACTCAAAAGACCCCATGCGCAGGAAGTTCACCTCCTGCTCCGTGAGGAAACGCCACTCGCCCCGGCGCAGTCCCTTCTTGGTCAGGCCAGCAAAGTAGACGCGGTCCAACTTCTGTACCTTGTAGCCCAAAGACTCGAAAATGCGGCGCACGATGCGGTTCTTGCCCGAATGGATTTCGATGCCGATGTCGCTCTTCTTGTTCTCGTCGGTGTAGCTGATGGCGTCGGCATGGATTTCCCCGTCGTCCAGCTGGATGCCAGAAGCAATCTGGTCCATGTCGGCCTTGGTCAGGTTCTTGTCCAAGTGCACGTGGTAGATTTTCTTCTTCAGATACTTCGGATGCGTCAGTTTCGAAGCCAGGTCACCGTCGTTGGTCAGCAGCAGCACGCCCGTGGTATTGCGGTCCAGACGGCCTACGGGATAAATACGTTCCGGGCAAGCCCCCTTCACCAAGTCCATCACCGTGCGACGTGCTTGCGGGTCGTCGGAAGTAGTCACCGTATCCTTCGGTTTGTTCAGCAGGATATAGATTTTGCGCTCAATGCTGACCGGCTGGTCGTGGAACTTCACTTCGTCGCCGCGCTTGATCTTCGTGCCCAGTTCCGTAATCACCTCGCCGTTGACCGTGACTACACCTGCCGTGATGAACTCATCGGCCTCGCGGCGCGAGCAGACCCCGGCATTAGCTAAGAATTTGTTCAGGCGAATCGGCTCGTTCGGGTCGACATACTGTTCCTTGTACTCTATCTGCTTCTTCTTGCTATACTTTGCGTTAGGATTGTAATCGTTGGTGCGGCGGCGGGGAGCATTCCCATACGGACGGTTGCCGGCAGCGTTGTTGTAGTTGTTGGAACGGGGACGCCCGCCGTTATTGCCATACGGGCGCTGGGGACGTTCGCCGGAAGCATAATCATAACGCGGACGAAGCGTACGGTCCGCATTGCCATAAGCAGGACGGTCGTTGTTGTAAGCCTGGCGGTCACTGTTATAAGCCTGGCGGTCACTGTTATAAGCGGGACGGTCATTGTTGTATATGCGCGGACGCTGTTCGCCATTCTCGCTATTATACCTCGGACGCTGCTCGGCATTGTACGGGCGCTGTTGCGGGCGGTACGGGCGCTGCGGACGCTCGCCTCCCCCATTCTCCGGATTGTTATAACGCGGGCGATAAGGACGGTCGCTGCTGTAAACGCGGTCGCCGCCATAAGGGCGTTGCGGACGGTCGCCATTTTCACTGTTGGGATTAAAACGCGGGCGATAGGGGCGGTCGCTGCTGTAAGCACGCTGCGGACGGCTGCCGCCGTTCTCGCTTGTAAAGCGCGGGCGGTAAGGGCGAGCCCCCCCTTCCCGATTATAAGACACACGCGTGTAATTGCTTTCTTTATTGGACTGCGTTCCCTCACGGTCGGCACCAGAGTTCTCCGCTGAGGGAGAAGCATCCTGCCAGTTTTCGTTTTCTGTTGTCATTGTTCTATTCAGATAAAATTAAACCTTTTGGCCTCACGGCCTTATGAATTTTGCTTATTAATGAGTTTCTTCGATGCTGTATATTCCTATCAGGTTACATGCCAGTATAATTATGCGGCGTAATCGCACGCAACTCCTTCTTGATGTCCTCTCCGACATTCAAGCCTTCTATAAACTCTTTGATGGAAGCCTCGGTAACGACATGGTTGGTGCGCGTCAGTTCCTTCAGAGCCTCGTAAGGATGCGGATAGCCTTCGCGGCGCAAGATGGTCTGAATGGCTTCAGCCACCACGCTCCAGCAGTTATCCAAGTCGCGGGCAATGGCCGGTTCGTTCAACAACAATTTGCGCAATCCCTTCAAAGAGCTTTGGATGGCAATCAGGATATGGCCGAAGGGCACCCCGACATTGCGCAGCACGGTGGAGTCGGTCAAGTCACGCTGCAAGCGCGATACGGGCAATTTCACCGAGAGATGGCCCAACAAAGCATTGGCCACACCCAGGTTGCCTTCGGCGTTCTCGAAGTCAATGGGGTTTACCTTGTGGGGCATGGCGCTGGAGCCTACTTCGCCGGCTTTGATGCGTTGCTTGAAGTATTCCATCGAAATATATTGCCAGAAGTCGCGGTTCATGTCAATCATGATGGTGTTGATGCGCTTCAAGGCGTCAAACACAGCGGAGAGATTGTCGTAGTTGGAAATCTGCGTGGTGTATTCCTCGCGCTCCAGCCCCAGCTTTTCGGCCACGAAACGGTTGCCGAAGGCCTTCCAGTCGTAGGTAGGATAAGCCACGTGGTGGGCGTTGTAGTTGCCCGTGGCGCCTCCGAACTTGGCTGTCAGCGGGCAGGCTTTCAGCAGAGCCAACTGGCGTTTCAGGCGATAGGAGAAGACATTGATTTCCTTGCCCAGGCGGGTGGGAGAAGCAGGCTGGCCGTGCGTCTTGGCCAGCATGGGGATATCGGCCCACTCGGCCGCATACGTCTCCAACTGAGCGATAAGCTCCTCCAACTGCGGGTAGTATGCCTGTTCCAACGCCTCCTTGATGGAAAGGGGCACGGAAGTATTGTTGATGTCTTGCGAAGTGAGGCCGAAATGGATAAACTCCTTGTAAGGTTCCAGGCCACCCAGTTTGTCGAACTGTTCTTTCAGGAAATACTCGACGGCTTTCACGTCGTGGTTGGTCACGCTTTCTATTTCCTTGATACGGGCTGCGTCTTCTTCTGAGAAATGACGGTAGATGTCGCGTAAGCGTTCAAACACGCCTTTGTCTATCTGCGCCAACTGGGGAAGCGGCAATTCGCACAAAGCAATGAAGTATTCCACTTCCACGCGCACACGGTATCTGATTAATGCAAACTCTGAAAAATAGGCGGCCAAGACATCCGTCTTTCCCCTATACCTTCCGTCAATCGGAGAGATGGCGGTTAAAACATCCAGTTTCATACGTCGTATTTATGATGATAATTATCAGGCTGCAAAATTACGCTTTTTTCCCGACAAACGTCCAAAGAATGTATTTAAAATACGCTAAGAGCGACAGCCCGGGCCACGGAACAGCTTCCTACCAGCCCATCGCCTCGCAGATTTGTCCGAAAGACACGTCTTTCATCAGCACCCGCTTGTCGGCATCCAGCAGGTAAAGCGTCGGCATAGCCTTCAGGTCATACAAAGCCTCGGTTTTGATAAGCTCGCGATCGGTGCCTACCGTCCAACCGGCAGGGATTTCCCACAAGCGTGACTTCCACACATCGGGATTTCCCTCCGTATAGACAGACAGCACCTGCGCTTTCCCGTCCTTGACAGCCTCAGCGAAAGCGCTGTCTTCCTTCATCTCCTGCAACGTGGCATGACAGTTTTCACACTCAGGGTCATAAAAGAAAAGCAACAGCACAGGGGCATCCACCGAGGTTGTGGCAAGAGTCCGCCGCTGCCCGTCAGGCAAATAATAAACAAAGTCTTCAGCCACCTGCCCGGGATTGTTGCGCCCGACCAGTTCCCGCAAGAAGGCCCAACGTTCACGCCGCGCATCACTGTCCGCAAGATGCGCCAGCAAGGCATCCAGGAAGCGTGCGTAAAGAGCCTCATCGCGCATAGGCGACATTGGGTCGTACAGATATTTTTCCACCAAAGCCGGCATCACCTTGGCGGCCTCTTCCGACGCGAGCAGCCGCCCGCAGAACACGTCCAACGCCCGGCCGACTTCCGCCTCGTCGGGATGGCTCCTGGCCAGGGCCACGTAGTTCACCAACCCCTGCTCCGTCACCTCGGGGCGGCGCAGCAAGGCCGTATCGGCAAAGTCATAATTGTCCCAATAATGCAACAGCAGATAGCTCCGGCGTTCCTCCGGATCGGTCATCACCTCCGGTATGGCTGGGAAAGGGAACGAGGCCTCCCCTCCCCCATCCTGCTGGAACTGCCCGGCAGGACGAGACGACGAAGCCACCGGCTTCCCGCCGGCCTTGCCTGAACAGAAAGCCATCGACATACACAGCAGCAATCCTGCCGCCAACTTTGCACACTGATAGAATCTCTTTTTCATCACGACTGTTTACTATAACAAAGACAAAGATAGGCAATCCCCGGCTTCCGTCCAAAGAAAGGAGACAAAATCCTGTTTGAGGGTCACGCCGGACACACATTATAATATATAATATAGGCAAACAAGATAAGGAAGGAAGCGGAAGAATCGGGACATTTCCCCGAATTAGGACAGGGGGATGTATTGGAAATGTAACGGCAAATTCATAGCTTTGCAGCCGTTTTTGTAATAAAGAGAACTTCTATGTCCAACTATCGCCCCCACACCCAACTCCGGAAAAGCGCCACCGCACTGGCCTACCTGCTAAGCGTGCACATCCTGGCGCTGCTGTTCTTCTTCCTGTTCCGCCTGGCGTTCTTCTTCACGGCGGGCTACGAGTTTCCCCCGGATGTCCGCCAGGAATACCTGCTGCAGGCCCGCTCCTTCCTCTATGGCCTGTGGTTTGACAACGTGATAGCCTGCTACCTGCTGCTGGTGCCGCTGGCCGTGTTCTGGATAAGCGCGTTGTTCAACTGGTTGCCCTGCGCGTTGTTCCGCGCGGCGGCCGTGTTCTACTCCGTCCTCTACGGAGTATGCTTCTTCATTGCGGCGGCCAACATACCGTACTTTGCCTACTTCTTCAAGGTCATCAACTCTTCCATCTTCAACTGGTTTGAGTACGGCACGACCACGGCCGGGATGGTACTGGAGGAGAGTTCCTACTACCCTTACTTGCTGCTGGCCGTGGCAGCCACGGGATTGTGGGGTTGGGTGATGTGGAAGCTGGCCGGCGCAGCCGGCCGCAGGTGCCAGCGGGCCGAAGCCGGGGAAGCAAGGGGCGACTGGGCCAGCCGAAGCGCGGTGTTCCTCGTCGGGGCGGCGTGCATAGGGCTATGCGTCTTCGGGATAAGGGGACGGCGGGGCTACAACCCCATCAAGGTGAGCCAGGCGTACTACTGCGAGGACCCGTTCTTGAACCAGGTGGGGATTAACCCGGTGTTCAACCTGCTGAACAGTGCCTTGGACGACAGGCGGGCAGGGCACCAGTGGATAGAGCTGATGGCGGAGGAGGAGGCTGTGGAGCAAGCCCGCCAGTGGCTAGGCCGCCCGGGTGTGGAGGGCATCTCGCCCTTGGCGCGGCGGGTGGAAGGCGCGCCAAGGAGCGGGCGCAAGAATGTGGTCATCGTGTTCATGGAGTCGATGTCCGCCCGCCTGATGGACAGCTTCGGGGCGGGCAAGGGCCTGACGCCGTGCCTGGACTCGCTGTATGCGCGCTCGTTGAGCTTCAGCAACTGCTACTCGGCAGGCATACACACGAACCACGGGTTATACTCCACGCTCTATTCGTTCCCTGCCATCATGAAGCGCAATGCCATGAAGGACTCGTCCGTGCGCCGCTACTCGGGCCTGCCCACGGTGCTGGGGAGGGAGGGGTACCGCAACATGTTCTTCATGACGCATGAGTTGCAGTACGACAACATGAATGCCTTCTTCCGGACGAATGGGTTCGACGAGATCTACTCGCAGGAGGACTACCCGAAGGAGAAGGTGGCCAACCACTTCGGGGTGCAGGACGACTACCTGTTCGAGTATGCCCTCCCCGTGCTGCGCCAGAAGTGGGACAGCGGGCAGCCCTTCCTGGCTGTGCTGCTGACCATCAGCAACCACCCGCCCTACGTCATTCCCGAAGGCTTCCACCCCCGCAGCACGCGGAAGGAGGAGCAGATAGTGGAGTATGCCGACTGGGCCATCGGGCGCTTCATGCGCCAGGCCTCGCAGGAGCCATGGTTCGATGAGACGGTGTTCGCCTTCGTGGGCGACCACGGGAAGTTGGTAGGGACGCCCGAGAGCGAGCTTCCGGAGTCGTACAACCACATCCCCTTCTTCATCCATGGGCAGGGCATAAGGGCGGAGGTGCGTGATGGCTTCTGCGGTCAGGTGGACGTGGCGCCCACGCTGCTGGGGTTGCTGGGCGTAGGCTATGTGCAGAACAACCTGGGCGTGGACCTGCTGCGCGAACAGCGGCCGTGCATGTACTATACCGCCGACGACCTCGTGGCCGCGCGCGACTCCGCCCGCCTGTACATCTACAACCCAGAGACGAAGGTGGAGCACTGCTACCGCACGGACAGCACGTACACGCCCGCGCGGCCCGACGACCCGGCCTTTGCCAGGTTGAAGGGCTACGCGTTCAGCATGTTGCAGTCGGCCGAGTACCTGGTCCGGCAGGACATGACGCTGGACAGCCCGCGCGGCACAGAGCCGGGCAGGCCGTAGGCCGGGGGTCAGTCGCGGGCCTGGTGGACGGTGAGCTGCGGGAAGGGGAAGCCGATGCCCGCGCGGTTGAAGCCGTCGTAGATGGCGCGCTGGATGTCGTAGTAGACCCCCCAGTAGTCGGCGTTCTTCACCCAGACGCGGATGCGTATGTTGACGCTGCTGGCGTCCAGCGCATCGAGGGCGATGAAGGGCGCGGGGGTGGAGAGGATGCGCTTGTCCGCCTCCACGATGGAGCGGGCCACGGCCTCCACCCGGGCATAGTCCTCGCCATACTCCACGCCCACGACCCAGTCCACGCGGCGAGTCTCCTCGTTGCTATAATTGACTATCACGCCCCCCGACGCCGAGCCATTGGGGATGTAGACCGTCTTGTTATCAGCGGTGGTGAGGATGGTGTGGAATATCTGTATCTCCTTCACTGCCCCACTGGTCCCCTGCGCCTCTACCCAGTCGCCTACCTTGTAGGGTCGGAAGAGTAGGATGATGAGGCCTCCTGCGAAGTTCTGCAGATTGCCGCTGAGAGCCATGCCCACCGCCACGCCTGCCGATGCCAGCAGCGCGGCAAAGGAGGTGGTCTCTATACCCAGCTTGCCCACGATGGCCACGATGAGCAGCACCATGAGTAGGATATGCACGAGGCTCTCGGTGAAGCTCCTGATGCCTGCATCCACCTTGCGCCGCTCGAGGATGCGCCTGACCAGCTTGTTGAGGAAGGCGATGAGGAACCGCCCGACGACGAAGATGACCACCGCGCCGAGGATGCGGCCGCCGACGTCGACGCCACTGTCGATGAGGCGTTGGATGACCTGTTGCACCTTGTCGGCCTCGCTCTGCGTGGCCTGTGCGGCGGTGCTGGCCGCCAGTAATGATAAAATCGGATACATAATCTGTAATTTCTATTAGGGTAATACAATCAGTTCAATTATCGTGCGCACCCGTATGCTTAGAGTAGTGCACCCCCGCACGGGCAGGCTCGTGCACCCCCGCACGGGCAGGCTCGTGCTACTTTGCACAGGCAGGCAGGTGCACCCCCATGTCAGCAGGCAGGCGCACCACCGTGTCAGCAGGCAGGCGCGCACCCGTGTCAGCAGGCAGGCGCACCCCCGCGCTGGCTGGCGGGCATAAATAAGCCCGGACTGGCAGCCCGGGCGGCGACGGGGCGTCACTGCCCCATCAGGTAGTCCTTGAAGGTGGGGAAGTCCTTCGGCAAGGGGACCGTCTGCTTGCGCCCGCCGAGGAAGGCGCGCAGCGTGTCGGGGACGGGGACGGGCTGGCCGATGATGGCTTCCACGGTGTCCTTGAACTTGGCCGGGTGGGCAGTCTCCAGGAAGATGCCCTCCTCGCCGGGACGCAGGCCTTCCGCCAGTGCGCGGTAGCCACAGGCCCCGTGGGGGTCGAGCAGGTAGCGGTGGTCGGCCCACGTGCGGCGAACGGTGTCGGCAATCTGCTCGTCGGTGTAGGTGGCGCCGCTGATGTCGCGCGCGATGGCGTCGTGGCTGCCAGCGTAGAGGTCGAGGATGCGGGCGAAGTTGCTGGGCGCACCCACGTCCATGGCGTTGGCCAGGGTGGGGACGCTGGCGCGGGGGGCGTAGGAGCCAGTGCGCAGGTATTGGTAGAAGACGTCATTGCGGTTGTTGGCGGCCAGGAAGCGGTGTATGGGCAAGCCCATGCGTGCGGCGAACAGCCCGGCGGTGAGGTTGCCGAAGTTCCCGCTGGGGACGCAGACGGCCACCCGCCCGGCGCGCCCCTCGCGCTTCAGTTGGGCGTAGGCGTGGAAGTAGTAGAAGGACTGCGGCAGGAAGCGCGCCACGTTGATGCTGTTGGCGCTCGTCAGGCGCATGTGGGCATTGAGGTCGCTGTCCATGAAGGCGTCCTTCACCAAGGCTTGGCAGTCGTCGAACGTGCCGTCTACCTCGATGGCGGTGATGTTCCGCCCCAGGGTGGTGAACTGCTTCTCTTGCACGTCGCTGACCTTGCCCTTGGGGTAGAGGACGTAGACGCGTATGCCCTCGACGCCGAGGAAGCCGTTGGCCACGGCGCTGCCCGTGTCTCCGGAGGTGGCTACCAGCACGTTCACTTCCCCGGCCCCCTCCTGGCGTATGAAGTAGCCCAGCAGACGCGCCATGAAGCGGGCGCCCACGTCCTTGAAGGCCAGGGTGGGCCCGTGGAAGAGTTCCAGCGACCAGATGTGCGGGGCGACGGGCACGAGGGGGATGGGGAAGCTGAGGGTGTCGCACACGAGGCTGTGCAGGGTGTCGCGCGGGATGTCGTCGCCGAAGTAGGCTTCGGCCACGCGGCAGGCTATCTCCTGCAGGCTCAGGCGGTCGATGTGTTCGAAGAAGTCAGGGGGCAGTGGCCGGATGGCCTCTGGCATGTACAGCCCCTTGTCGGGGGCCAGCCCGCGCACGACGGCCTCCTGGAGGGTGGCTGCGGGCGAATGGTGGTTGGTACTGTAATAGTTCATAGGGGTATTACTGGTTCATGAATGCGTGGATGAATTGGTCTTCCTTCAGCAGGCCGTAGATGCCCTGGCGGGCGGACACCTCGTCGAAGGCTTGCACGCCGTCGGGCTCGATGGCGGGGTGCCAGATGAGGAAGGGCACCGGCTCGGCCGTGTGGGTGCGCAGGGCGCAGGGCGTGGGATGGTCGGGCAGGACGGCTATGCAGACGGGCTCTTCCCACGTGCGCACCTCGCGGTAGATGGGGCCTACGATGCGGCTGTCCAGGTCCTCGATGGTGCGGCGTTTCAGGTCCAGGTCGCCCTCGTGCCCGGCCTCGTCGCTGGCCTCGACGTGGAGGTAGACGAAGTCGTCGCTGCGGAGGGCGTCCAGGGCGGCGCGTGCTTTGCCCTCGTAGTTGGTGTCATACAGGCCCGTGGCGCCCGGCACGTCGATGCGGCGCAGGCCCGCGTAGTGCCCGATGCCCCGTATCAGGTCTACGGCCGTGATGACCGCCCCGCTGCGCACCTGGGGGAAGCGGCTGCCGAAGGGCTCCATCCGTGGACGGTAGCCCGGGCTCCAGGGCCAGATGCTGTTGGCCATGTCCTTGCCCTCGGCGGCGCGGCGCAGGTTGAGGGGGTGCGCCGACAGCAACTCCTGCGAGCGGAGGATGAGGGCGTTCAGCAAGTCGGCGGTCTCCTGGGGCGAGAGCGCGGCGGCCGGCGACGACGGGTCCGTAGCCTGCGTCGCGCTGCCCGCGTCCCGTGTCCCCTCCTCCGCCGCCTTCACCATCAGGGGTCGGAAGGGTTTCAGGGGGACATCGTGCGGCGGCGTGCAAGAGATGTGCTTGTCCCCCCCGCGCACCACCAGCAGGTGACGGTATTGCACCCCCGTGTAGAAGTGCACCCGCCCGTCGCCCAGGCGCTCCTGCAAGTACTTGATGAGCACATCGGCCTCTTCCGTGGTGATGTGCCCGGCGGAGTGGTTCTTCAGCACCTCGCCTTCTATGCAGACCAGGTTGCAGCGCATGGCCATGTCGCCCGGCTGCAAGTCCACCCCGATGCTGGCCGCCTCCAAGGGGCCGCGACCCTCATACACCCGGGGCAGGTCGTAGCCCAGGACAGACATGTTGGCCACCTCGCTGCCCGGGTGGAAGCCCGGCGCCACGGTGACGAGCCGCCCCGTGCGTCCCTGCCGCGCCAGCAAGTCCATATACGGGGTGCGGGCGGCCTGCAGCAGCGTCCGTCCCCCCAGTTGGGGCGACGGCCAGTCGGCCATCCCGTCCCCCAATATAATGATGTGTTTCATATCTCTTCGCACTGTAATGGTTCTACTCAAAGGGCGCGCGGGTCAGACATTGGCTATGCTCATGATGTCCGCAAAGACACCTGCCGCCGTCACGTCCGCCCCTGCGCCATAGCCCTGTATCATCATGGGATACTCGCGGTAGCGCTCGGTGGTCAGCAGGATGATGTTATTGCTTCCCTCCAGCCCGTAGAAGGGGTGCCCCGGCGCGACCTCCATCAGCCCGACAGACGCCTTGCCGCCGTCCAGGCGAGCCACGAAGCGCCAGTGCTTGTGCTCTGCCTCCAGCTTGCGCCTGCGCTCCTCGAAGCCGGCGTCCAGCGAGGGCACCTTGCGCCAGAAGTCGTCGAGCGTCCCCTCGAAGAAGTCGTCGGGCACGAAGAGGTTCCTCTCCACGTCATCCTGCTCGATGCGGTAGCCCGCCTCACGCGCCAGGATGACCAGTTTGCGGATAACATCCTTCCCGCTCAGGTCGATGCGCGGGTCGGGCTCGGAGTAACGCTCCTGCTGCGCCATGCGGATGGTCTGACTGAAAGGCACCTCGGCGCTGAGCTTGTTGAAGATGTAGTTCAGCGTACCACTCAGCACGGCCTCTATCTTCAGTATCTTGTCCCCGCTATGTATCAGGTCGTTGATGGTATTGATGATGGGCAACCCCGCGCCCACGTTCGTCTCGAAGAGGAACTTCACCCCTCTCTGCCGGGCAATCTGCTTCAGCTCGCGGTAGTTCTCATACTCCGACGAGGCGGCAATCTTATTGGCAGCCACCACGGAGACATTGTGCAGCAGGAGGTCCTTGTAGATGGAAGCCACGTCGGCGCTGGCCGTGCAGTCCACGAAGACGGAGTTAAAGATGTTCATGCCGATGACGCCGTCGCGCAGCCGCCCGGTGTCGCTCGCCTTCCCCTTCTCCTTCAGTTCTTCGCGGAAGCGGGAGAGGTCGAACCCCTCGCGGCTGAACATGGAGCGCGAAGCGTCGGCTATGCCCACCACGTTCAGTTGCAGGCCATTCTCCTGCATCAGCCGCTGCCGCTGGCTACAAATCTGCTCGATGAGCTTGCCGCCCACCGTGCCGATGCCACAGATGAAGAGGTTGAGCACCTGGTATTCGGAGAGGAAGAAGGAGTCGTGTATGACGTTGAGCGACTTGCGCAAGGACTTGCTGTCCACCACGAACGAGATGTTCGTCTCGCTCGCGCCCTGCGCACAGGCAATGACGTTGATGCCGTTGCGCCCCAGCGTGCCGAACAGCTTGCCCGCGATGCCCGGCGTATGCTTCATGTTCTCGCCTACGATGGCCACCGTGGCCAAGTCCTTCTCAGCCTGGATGGGTGAAATCTCGCCCATCTCAATCTCCTTGGCAAACTCCTCGCCGAGCACGCGGCAGGCCAGTTCGGCATCGGCATTGCGCACGCCGATGGACGTGGAGTTCTCCGACGACGCCTGCGAGACGAGGAACACGCTGATGCCATTCTTCGCCAGTGCCTTGAAGATGCGGTAGTTGACGCCGATGACGCCCACCATACCCAGACCCTGGACAGTGATAAGGCTCGTATCGTTGATGGACGAGATGCCCTTGATGGCCTTGCTGTGCGGGTTGCTCACCGTCTGCTTGATGACGGTGCCCGCCCCCTCGGGGTTAAAGGTATTCTTGATAAGGATGGGGATGTTCTTGTGGCACACCGGGTAGATGGTGGGCGGGTAGACCACCTTCGCGCCGAAGTTGCACAGTTCCGTGGCTTCGACGTAGCTCAGTTCGCTGATGGTATAGGCTGTGGAGATGACGCGCGGGTCGGCCGTCATGAAGCCGTCCACGTCGGTCCAGATTTCCAGGCTGTCCGCATCCAGCGCCGCCGCAATGATGGCCGCCGTATAGTCCGAACCGCCCCGGCCCAGGTTGGTCACGTCGCCCGTGTCCTTGTCCGTGGCGATGAAGCCCGGCACCAGCGAGCGGCGGGGCAGGTCGCGGAAAGTCTCACGTACCAGCCGGTTGGTCAGTTCCGTGTCGAGCACGTGCTTGGAGAACTTCTTCTCCGTCTTGATGAACTGGCGCGAGTCGTACCACTGCGCGCCGGTCAGTTCCGCCGCGATGATGGACGACAGGCGTTCGCCATAGCTGACGATGGTGTCCGACGTCTTCTGCGACAGGTCTTTGATGAGGTAGATGCCCTGGAAGATGTCCTTCAGTTCGTTGAGCAGTTCGCCCACCTTGCGCTGCACGGCCATCTGCGCGTCGAACTCGGGGAATACCTTCTTCACCATCTCTACGTGGCGGGTGACTATCTCGCGGAATTCCTGCTCATAGGCCGCGTCGCCCGAGGCTGCCATGCGCGAGGCGGCTATCAGTTTGTCCGTAATGCCGCCCAGGGCAGACACCACTACGATGACGGGGCCTTCTGCTGCCTCCACAATGCGTTTCACGCTCAAGATACTCTGTACGGAACCGACCGATGTCCCTCCGAATTTTATTACTTTCATGGGTATGTGTCTGAATGAAGTTACTAATGTAAATATGTATATAGGTAGATGCCCGGAGAAGGGCGGATGCCTGCAAGAGGCGAAAAACTGTTGAATGATGGTGTATCACGTAGAAACACAAAAGACTATCCCTAACCCCGAAGGGTCATGGTGCACAGAGATGTGACGGTATGCGGATAATACTTGTTCATGGTCTTCGTTTCTATCGTTTCGATAAGATGTTGCAAAAGTAGCAATAAAACCATACAATCTATCACATCATGCGACTTTTTTACGATAAAAGTGCAGAAAAAGTCGAAACAGACAGATATTAATCGTACCTTTGGCCGTAAATAACGAACGATATGGCAAAGGAAAAGACAGTGTACGTGTGCAGCAACTGCGGGCAGGAATCGCCCAAGTGGGTGGGCAAATGCCCCGCCTGCGAACAGTGGAACACCTATGTAGAGGAAGTGGTACGCAAGGAGCCGGCCGGCCGGCAACCCGTGGCGGGACTGGAAAGAAGCAAGTCGAAGCCCATGCCCCTGGACGAAATCGACGCCGGCGCCGAACCGCGCATCGACCTGCACGACGAGGAACTGAACCGCGTGTTGGGCGGCGGACTGGTGCGCGGCTCGCTGGTGCTGCTGGGCGGCGAACCGGGCATCGGCAAGTCGACCCTCATCCTGCAGACTGTGTTACGCATGCCGGAGAAGCGCATCCTCTACGTCTCGGGCGAAGAGAGCGCCCGGCAACTAAAGCTACGTGCCGACCGCCTGGCGAAGGTTTCGGGCGATTGCCTCATCGCTTGCGAGACGTCGCTGGAGCAAATCTTCACGCACATCAAGAACACAAAGCCGGAGTTGGTCGTGATTGACTCCATACAGACCATCTCGACGGAGACACTGGAGTCGTCGCCGGGCAGCATCGCCCAGGTGCGCGAATGCGCGGCCTCCATCCTGCGCTTCGCCAAGGAGAGCCACACGCCGGTCATCCTCATCGGACACATCAACAAGGAAGGCAGCATCGCGGGGCCGAAGGTGCTGGAACACATCGTGGATACCGTCTTGCAATTCGAGGGCGACCAGCACTACATGTACCGCATCCTGCGCAGCATCAAGAACCGCTTCGGCAGCACGGCCGAACTGGGCATCTACGAGATGCGGCAGGACGGGCTGCGGCAGGTGAGCAACCCGTCGGAACTCCTGCTGAGCCAAGACCACGAAGGGATGAGCGGCGTGGCCATCGCTTCGGCCATCGAGGGCATACGCCCGTTCCTCATCGAGACGCAAGCGTTGGTGAGCAGCGCGGTGTATGGCAACCCCCAACGTTCGGCCACGGGATTCGACACGCGGCGCATGAACATGCTGCTGGCCGTGCTGGAGAAGCGCGTCGGCTTCAAGCTGGCGCAGAAGGACGTGTTCCTGAACATCGCCGGAGGGCTGAAGGTGAACGACCCGGCCATCGACCTGGCCGTCATCAGCGCCATCCTGAGCAGCAACATGGACGTGGCCATCGAGCCGGAGGTGTGCATGGCGGGCGAAGTAGGCCTGTCGGGCGAGATACGCCCCGTCAACCGCATTGAGCAGCGCATCGGCGAAGCGGAGAAGCTGGGCTTCCGACGCTTCATCCTGCCCCGCCAGAACCTGCAAGGGCTGGACACGAAGAAGACGGGAATCGAACTGGTGCCCGTGCGCAAGGTGGAAGAAGCCTTCCGCAGCCTCTTCGGGTAGGGGCATAAAAAAAACAGCCCCGCAATCACTTGCGGGGCCACCCTATTATGGCATACAAAGTCCTACACTCTGTGTGGACGTTGACGGATTCGAACCGCCGACCCTCTGCTTGTAAGGCAGACGCTCTGAACCAGCTGAGCTAAACGTCCGTGGCTAAAGGCGGAAGTGAAGTAGGTTCTTTGTGTGTGGACGTTGACGGATTCGAACCGCCGACCCTCTGCTTGTAAGGCAGACGCTCTGAACCAGCTGAGCTAAACGTCCGTTACACTTCCGTTTCAAAAGCGATGCAAAGGTACGGGCTTATTTTGAGACTACCAAAACTTTTTCCCATTATTTTTTCCAATTTTTCTTGCCAGGAAGCGATATTCACTGTGAACCAAAGGATTAACCACCCGAAATTTTTCCGTCCCGACGGGCGTGCGGAAGCCGTTTGCACCGGGTGCGGCGGACGTTTGTCCCGAGTACGGCAAACGTTTGCACGTTGTACGGCGTTCATTTATCCGGAGTGCGGCGGACACAAACACGGAAAAGGGGCTGTGCCCGGGCCGGGACAGAAAGGTCCCGGCGGGCACAGCCCCCGATGGTTGTCCGCGCGGCGGATTACTTATATTCCTGCCAGCTCTTGATAGCGATGTCTTCGGGCTTGAGGGCGCAGAAGGCCTCGATGAAGGCGCCGGCCAGGCGGGCGTTGGTGATGAGCGGTATGTTGTGGTCGATGGCCGCACGGCGTATCTTGTAGCCGTTGGTCAGTTCACGCTTCGTGTGATTCTTAGGGATGTTGACGATGAGGTCGAAGGCGTGGGCGGCAATCATGCGCATCACGTTGTTCTCGGCATCGGGCTTCTCGTCGGGCCAGTAGACGGGAGTGGTCTCCACGCCGTGGGCGTTGAGGAAGGCCGAGGTGCCGGCGGTGGCGTAAATCTTGTACCCCTTGGCATGGAGCATGCGGCTGGCGTCCAGCAAATCCACCTTGCTCTTCATCGCCCCGCTGGAGAACATGACGCCCTTCTCAGGCGAGGGAATCTTGAAGCCGACGGCAATCATGGAGTTCAACAGCGCCTCGTCGAAGCTGTCGCCCAGGCAGCCTACTTCGCCCGTGGACGACATGTCGACGCCCAGGACGGGGTCTGCCTTGTGCAGGCGGCTGAAGGAGAACTGGCTGGCCTTGACGCCTATCCAGTCGATGTCGTAGGCCGACTTCTCCGGCAGGCTGTAAGGAGCGTCCAGCATGATGCGGGTGGCCGTCTCGATGAAGTTGCGCTTCAGCACCTTGCTGACGAAGGGGAAGGAGCGCGAGGCGCGGAGGTTGCACTCGATGACCTTCACTTCGTTGTTCCTTGCCAGGTACTGGATGTTGAACGGGCCGGAGATGTTCAGTTCCTTGGCGATGCGGCGGCTGATCTGCTTAATGCGTCGGGCCGTGGCGAAGTATATCTTCTGCGCGGGGAAGACGAGGGTGGCGTCGCCCGAATGCACGCCGGCAAACTCGACGTGTTCGGAGATGGCATACTCTACGATTTCCCCGTTCTGGGCAACGGCGTCGAACTCAATCTCCTTCGTGTTCTGGAGGAACTGCGACACGACGACGGGGTATTCCTTGGAGACCTTGGCGGCTTCCTGGAGGAACTGTTCGAGTTCTTCCTCGTCGTAGCAGACGTTCATGGCGGCGCCGGACAGGACGTAGCTGGGACGGACGAGCACGGGGTAGCCCACTTTCTTGATGAAAGCCTTGACGTCGTCCAGGCTGGTCAGTTCCTGCCAGGCGGGTTGGTCGATGCCGAGCATATCCAGCATGTGGCTGAACTTGTTGCGGTTCTCGGCCCGGTCGATGCTGACGGGCGACGTGCCCAGCACGGGAACGGACTGGCGGTAGAGCTTCATGGCGAGATTGTTGGGAATCTGCCCGCCCACGGAGACGATGACGCCCCGGGGCTGCTCGAGGTCGATGACGTCGAGGACGCGCTCGAAGGACAGCTCGTCGAAGTAGAGACGGTCGCACATGTCGTAGTCGGTAGAGACGGTCTCGGGGTTGTAGTTGATCATGATGCTCTTGTATCCCAGCTTACGGGCGGTCTGTATGGCATTGACGCTGCACCAGTCGAACTCTACCGAGGAGCCGATGCGGTAGGCACCGGAGCCGAGGACGACGACGGACTTCTCATGCTTGTAGTAGTTGACGTCGTAGCCCTGCACCTCGTAGGTCATGTAGAGGTAGTTGGTCAGTTCGGGGTGCTCGCTGGCCACGGTGTTGATGCGCTTCACGGCAGGCAGGATGCCCAGTTCCTTGCGGCGGGCACGTACCAGGAGGTTCTCCTTCTCCATGTTGCCCTCGGGATGGAGCACGAAGCGTGCAATCTGGAAGTCGGAGAAGCCCAGGCGCTTGGCTTCGCGCAGGACGTCGGCGGGGATGTCTTCAATCTTGTCGTAGCCTGAGAGGACTGCCTTGTAGTCCACGATGTTCTTCAGGCGGGAGATGAACCAGGCGTCTATCTTGGTGAGGTCGACGATGCGCTCGATGGTGTAGCCCTCTTCCAGCGCCTGGGCGATGGCGAAGATGCGCAGGTCGGTGGGATGGGACAGTTCATGGTCGAGGTCGGAGAAGGAGAGACCTTCGTTGCCGACGAACCCGTGCATGCCTTGGCCTATCATGCGGAGGCCTTTCTGTATGATTTCTTCGAAGGAGCGTCCGATGGACATGATTTCTCCGACCGACTTCATGCTGGAGCCAATCTCGCGGCTAACGCCGACGAACTTGGTGAGGTCCCAGCGCGGGATTTTGCAGATGAGGTAGTCGAGCGAGGGGGCTACGTAGGCGGAGTTGGGGGTGCCCATCTCTCCTATCTGGTCCAGGGTGTAGCCCAGGGCTATCTTGGCGGCGACGAAGGCCAGGGGGTAGCCTGTTGCCTTGCTGGCGAGGGCGGACGAACGGCTGAGGCGTGCGTTGACCTCGATGACGCGGTAGTCGTTGGTCTCGGCGTTGAAGGCGTACTGGATGTTGCACTCGCCGACGATGCCCAGGTGGCGTACGCACTTGCGGCTGAGGGCCTGGAGCGTCTCGACCTGTTCCTGCGTGAGCGAGCAGGTGGGGGCGACGACGATGGACTCGCCGGTGTGGATGCCCAGGGGGTCGAAGTTTTCCATGCTGGCCACGGTGAAGCAGTGGTCATTGGCATCGCGGATGACCTCGAACTCTATCTCCTTCCAGCCCTTCAGGCTCTCTTCGACGAGTATCTGCTTGCTGAAGGTGAAGGCGCTCTCGGCCAACCGGAGGAAGGTTTCCTCGTCGGGGCAGATGCCACTGCCCTGGCCGCCGAGGGCGTAAGCGCTGCGGACCATGACGGGATAGCCTATCTCCTGGGCGGCGCGGAGGGCGTCGGCCATGGATTCGACGGCATGGCTCTTGGGGGTCTTCATGGGGATTTCGTCCAGCTTGCGGACGAAGAGGTCGCGGTCCTCGGTGTTCATGATGGCCTCGACGGAGGTGCCGAGGACGCGGACGCCGTACTTCTGGAGGATGCCTTTCTGGTAGAGTTCCGTGCCGCAGTTCAGGGCCGTCTGGCCGCCGAAGGCCAGGAGGATGCCGTCGGGGCGCTCACGCTCGATGATGCGCTCGACGAAGTAGGGGGTGACGGGGAGGAAGTAGACCTGGTCGGCGATGCCTTCCGAGGTCTGGATGGTGGCGATGTTGGGGTTGACCAGCACGGACTGGATGCCTTCTTCGCGCAGGGCTTTCAGTGCCTGCGAGCCGGAGTAGTCGAACTCGCCGGCCTGCCCGATTTTCATAAAAAAATACGCCCCCACCTCCCGGTGACGACGTATCAGATGAGGATTATATAAAGATGGTTTTGCCATGAAGGAAAAGTCACCCCCGTCACGTCTCCAGGAGAAGAGAGACGTCCGCCGGGGATATGTCTGTTCACTTCTTTGCATGGTTGTGAGATAATCTGGGTGCAAAGTAAGGGGTTTTTCCGGTCTTATGCAAGGTTTTCTGCATTTTTCTTGCAGAAAAAACGCGAAGAGGGTTGGATTTCTCGCAAAAAAGCCTACCTTTGCAGTTACCATCCCTCCGGATGGAGCATAGTTAAACTTATTTACATAACCAACTCGGACCGCAGATGGCCTACGGATACCTCCAGAGGGGGTGGACCAAAGGATATACCTTTGGTGGCCTAAGGATATACCTTTGGTGGCCTAAGGATATACCTTTGATGGCCTAAGGTACATCCTTTGCCCGGGGCAGGATGCGGGAAGGGTAAAAACTTCTTACATTATGGCTTACTTTGAAAAACAACAAGCAGCAAGGAACGGATTGTGGTACCCGAAGGCGAAGACCATCGGAAGAGCCGTCACCACCGACGACGTGGCCCAGAGGCTGGCCGACCTGTCGGCGCTCAGCACGGGCGACGTCAAGTCTGTGCTCGACCTGCTGGGGGGCGTCATCGGCGAGTACATGAACCAGGGGCGCACGGTGAAACTGGACGGCGTGGGGACGTTCTACTACACCATCGACTCCAGCGGCAACGGCGTGGCCACCCCCGAGGAGGTCAGCGCCAAACAGATTAACGGCACGCACGTGCGCTTTATCCCCGAAACCAGCCGGGGCCCCAAGAACGAAGTGACCAGCCGCAGCCTCATCGGGTCCAACGTCTTCTGGGAACTCCTCAGCCCCGACATCCCCGCCTCGGCGGTGGACGACGCGCCGGAACCCGGCACGGGCGAGGACGACGACTCCGGCCAGGGCACCTTCGGTTGACCCGGGCACGAAAAATCCCCCGCCGGCAGCGGAACACAGGCTGCCGGCGGGGGATTCGCATACCTGGGCGCGGGGCGTCAGAAGAGGCGGGCGGGATAGACCCCGGCGTCCACCAACGACTGGATCTTCGCCACCACGGCCGGGCGGTCCTCCGGATAGGTCACGCCGAACCAGCGGCTCGTCGTGTCCAGCACCTCCACCGTGGCCGTCTTCTCCCGGATGAGCTTGTCCACCAGGAGCGGGATGAAGAACTCGCTCTTCAGGTACTCCAGGTTCTTCGGGTCGGACAGGAAGGCGCGGAAGTAGTCCTCGCTGTACGTGAAATAGTCCGGCGTGAAGCCCCAGAAGTTCATGCTGACGGGCGTCGTCTCCGGCGTGGCCACCCACTGCCCGTCGTCGTCCAGATACTTCACCTCGCCGTCGCGGCGCTCAATCTTCGTGCGCTCTACCACGGACGACAGCATCCTCCGGTCGTCCGTCCCGCAGATGCCGCGCGACACCGTGCCGCTCTCGCTCAGCGTGTTGCCCACGCGGAAGCCCACCATGGCGTAACGGTTCTTCGACCCCTCGGGCAGGGCGGACAGGAAACGGCCCATCACCTGGAACGAATCCCTGCCGTAGAAGTCGTCGCAATTGATGACCGCGAAGGGCTCATGGATGACCGGCGCGCCCATCAGCACGGCGTGGTTCGTGCCCCAAGGCTTCGTGCGGCCCTCGGGGCAGGCGAATCCCTCGGGCAGCGCGTCCAGCGACTGGAACACCAGCTCGCACGGGATGTGACCCTCGTACTTCGCGATAATCTTCTCCCGGAAGTCGGCCTCGAAGTCCTTGCGGATGACGAAGACCAGCTTGCCGAAGCCCGCGTGGATGGCATCGTAGATGGAGTAGTCCATGATAGTCTCGCCGTTGGGGCCCAGGCCGTCCAGCTGTTTCAGGCCCCCGTAGCGGCTGCCCATGCCGGCAGCCAGCAGAAAAAGAGTAGGTTTCATGACAATTTTGTTGAATTAGGGTTGATATTGAAGTTAAACAATTCTCACGCTCGGCGCCGGACCCCCGCCGCCCTTAGCCAGCCGCAAATATACGCAATATCCGCATACCCTGTACCCCCGGGGCGCGGAAAACGTCAGAAGGGATAGCCGATGGCGAAGTGCAGCGCCGTCCCGTCCATGAACTTGCCCACGTTGTAGTAGCCCCGCTTGCCCGTGTCATACGGCTCGTGCAGGGCGATGCCCCAGTCCAGGCGGAACACCAGGAAGCCCAGGTCGTAGCGCAGCCCCACGCCCGTGCCCAACGCCACCTGCTCCGCGAAGTCCTCTAGGCGGAACGCCCCCCCCGGCCGGGCCGGGTCGGGACGCATCAGCCACACGTTGCCCGCATCGAGGAACACCGCCCCGTGCAGGTCGCTGATGATGCGGAAGCGGTACTCCACGTTGGCCTCGAAGCGGATGTCGCCCACGTGGTTGATGAACGAATACGTATCGCCCTCGTCGGCCGGATAGCCCCCCGGGCCCACGCTCCTCGCCGCGAAGGCACGCACACTGTTCGCCCCGCCTATGTAGAACTGCTCCGTGTAGGGCGCCGTCGTCGCATTGCCATACGACCAGATGGCGCCCAGCGCCACCCTCGACGCCAAGGCATTGTTGCGGTCGATGCGCCAGTTGTACCTCAACTCCGTGTTCACCTTCAGGAACTGGGCGAAGGGCACGCCCAGCAACTCCTTCCCCTCCTCGCCGAAGGGCTGGCCCAGCATCTGGTAGACCAGCGACGTCACGTTGCCCGCCGACGTCAGCGTCGTCTGCCACCACAGCGGGTTGCGGCGGCGCGGCAGCGTGCTGTTGTCGAACGTGTACGTATATTCCATGGCCGGGATGAACTGGTTGCGCAGGCTGACGTACAACGCCGGGTTCTCCTCCTGCAACTGCCTGAACTCCGCCGTCGGGTCCCTCAGCACGTTGAACGTCAGGCGGAATGGCGTGAAACTATGCTTCGACGACGGCCGGGGCTGGAAGTCATACGTGGCATTCCCGCCGAAGGCCAGCAGCTTGTAGTACCTGGCGCGGCTCATCTGGTCGACGTACAGGCGGAACGTCGTCGTCGCCGGGAAGTCATACTCGTTGCCCCCCATCTTCGGGAACACCACCCGAGGGAACACCAGCGACGTGGCCAGCCCCAGTTCGTAGCTGTTCATGGCCGACGAACGGTCCTTGCCCGTCTGCCACTCATACGAGCCTTTCAGCTCGACGTTCCACTTCTCTCCCCCGCCGAAGACGTTATTCTTCGTCACCGTGAACGCCGCGCCGGGCCCCGTCTGATTATTGCTCTTCATCTTGATGTTGAAGTCCAGTTCCGCATCATACGGCTTGTCGAGGGCCGCCACCACGTGCACGTCCAGCGTATCCGACACGAAGGCAGAGTCGCGGGGCACATACTGCATCTCCGTATATTTGAAGATGCCGACGTTGGCCAGCCTCTCCTGCACGCGCGTCTGGCGGTACAGGCTGTACAGGCTCTGCGCCGAGCGCCGCCGGTCGATGCCCGCGCTGTCCTCCACCTGGCGTTTGTAGCGGAAGTTCTGGTAGTCCATCCAGCGGTGCAGCATGTTGGGGCGCACGCGCAACTTGTCGTGGTAGTAGATGGTCAGTCCCTTGTATTCCAGGCTGTCGTTGGGCGCCTCGCCGTTCTTGCCAAGCAGGTGGAACGACTTGCGCCCCAGGCGAAAAGGCTTCTCGGCCACCGCCGGCATCCCGGCCACCGGCACCAGCCGCAGCGCGACGTGCCCGGGCGCTTGCGTCGTGTCGGCCTGGTACGTCAGGTAGTCCGGACGGAAATAGTAACAGCCCACGTTGCGCAGCAGGTTGCTCAGGCGGGTGCGCTCGCCGTCCAGGTCAGGCACGTTGAACTGCTCCCCCGGACTGATGAGCGACCGCCGCCGGCTCATCCTCATGATGGCCAGCGTGCGGGGCGAGAAGCCCCGGTAGTCCACCGTGTCGATGAAGAACGGCTGGCCCATGCGGACATCATATTGCACGCGGGCCTTCAGCGAGTCTTTCTTCGACGGGATGACTTCGTAACCCACCCTTCCCCGGAAATAGCCGTAGTCGCGCAGCAGGTTGGTGGCGGCCTGCGTGCGTATGTCGGGGTTGACGCCCGACAGCAGGACGGGGTCGGCGGCAAAGCGGTTGAATATCCACCGCCCCAACCCTTTCTCATACTTCTGGAAACCGTTGTACACCCACAGCCCCAGGGGGAAGGGGATGCGCACCGACGTGCTGCCCAGCAACGAGTTGTTGGGCGCCTTGGCCAGGGCGGCTTCCACCTCCTCCAAGGCCGTCTCGCCCACCGCCGTCGGCTGCGGGTTGTCCACCAGCGTCGGCCGCTGGCCGATGTAGAGCACCTCGCCCTCAGGCAAGTGCTTGGTGGTGGAACATGCCGCCAGCAGGATGGCGGCGGTTATGAGGGGCAAGAGCCGTGGATGCCGGCCCGTGATTGGGAGTTTCATACGCAATATGTGTTAATTTGATGACTGTTTCGTTCGTGGAATCCGGCCCTCCGCAAGGGCTTTCCCTCCACCGCACCCGGGACAAATGAACGCCGCACTCGGGACAAACGTTCAGTGCACTCGGGACAAACGCCTCTGCCAGGCCGTCCCGAAGCCCCTACGGCTATCGGGGAGCCTCCCCCCGGGCCGCAGCCGGCGACGGGCGTTTCCGTCGGAAGATAAAGAGTTCGCCCAGGCGGTCCATCTTGCGGCGGAGCACCAGGCCGAGTCCCGTCTCGGTGATTTCCCCGTCCAGCACGCTCTCGTAATTCTTGTTATGGAACACGCGGATGTAGCGCGTGCCCGAATTATCAAGCCTGTATTCCAGCGATATGTTGTCGATGAACGATTCCGCCGAGTTCGTGGCATTGGCTCCCGTCGACACCTTGCCGCCGATGACCACCTGGAAGCGGTCGTTGAAGAAGCGTTGCGAATAGCGGAAGCTGTAATCCGTCTGCGTAGTGCCTGTCTCGGCCGACGTGCGGTCTTCCACGCCCACGCTGATGCTGGCGCCCTTCACCGAGCCGGCCAGCGCGTTTATCTGGCTCTGCAGCACGCTGTTCAGCGCGGCGCCCATCGTCAGTCCGCCGCCCTTCGCCCCGCTGTTCAGGTAGATGCCCGTAGCCAGCATGGCGATGGCCTGCTTGCTGCGTTCTTCGGCTCCCATGGCCTGGAGTTCGTTCTGCACCGTGGCGTCTTCCGGGGCGGCTATGTCGAAGATGAGGTCGGGCGACTCCAACTGGCCTTTGATGCCGATGCTCACGTCGAAGTTGACCATGCGCGTGGCGTCGTCCTCATTCCCCACCGAAGCCCGCACGCGCTCCGTCGCCGTCAGGTCCAAGGCCGGGTTCATCAGGTCTCCCCGCCAGTCGACGTAACTGCCCGAATTGAAGTTGAAGGCTTTCAGCGGAATGATGGGCAGCGAATACTTCATCACGCCCCCGCTCAAGGTGTAACGCCCGGTCAGGCTCATGTCGCCCTGCGCCGTATATTGCAGGTTGAGGTCGCCGCCTCCTTCCAACTCGATATACTTGTCCCCCGCCTGGCTCAAGTCGGCCCGCAGGCGCACGGCATTGTCAATGTGCACGGACATATACACCTCCATTCCGCCCAAGGGGACAGCCGCCACCTGCAAGGTATCCGTCGCCACGCTGTCAGCAAAGGAGGTGAACGTCACCAGGCCGCTCAACCGGTCTTCCACCGTCAAGGGAGAATCGGTCAAGACATAGGTTACATTCGTGTTGCCCAGCAGGCTCATGTTTCCCCGCATGGTCAACGCGTCCAAAGGGCCACGCACCGAGGCGTTCATGTCGACAAACACCTTGCCGTACACCAGGCTCTCGCGGGTATGCGGGGCGTCCAACAGGTTGTAGTTGACAGCCCTCAATGTCAAGTCGGCAGTCGGGCGGTCCAGGTTGGCAAAGCTCACCGAACCGTCGATGACAAACGGGTTGCGGCTGGTGGTAAAGATAGAAAACTTGTCGAAGGTCAGGGCATTGTCCGCTATCTTCACCGGACGCCCGTCGAAATAGTAACGCGCCCCCAACTGTCGGATAAACACGGAAGCCGTATCCAGTTGGATGTTACCCTGCAAATCGGGCTTCTCCATCGACCCACGCAAGGCTATCGAGCCGTTCAGATGGCCTTTCAGCGCGACCAAACCGTCGGGCACGAAAGCATTGGCTACGTCCAGCGGCAAGCGCGTGAACGCCGCGTCCAACGCAAGGGCGCCGGCATCCTGCCCCTCTCCCAGCCGGCCGTCCACCGTGGCCACCCGCCGGCCGCCGCAAGACAGGTAGGCGCCGAGCGAGTGCCCTTCCTCTGAAACGGGCAGCCAGGCGATGCCGGCTCCTAAGTCCCCCACAGGGCGTCCCTCGTAGGTCAGCGAATCGATGTTCGCCTCGGCCGTTGCCTGGAAGGCCTGTTCAGTCTGTATGTAGTTGCCTTCCACCGTGAAAAGGCCCGTCAGTTTGGGCAGGTAAGGCAGTACTTCGCTCAGTTCGCTCAGGCGGAAACGGCTCAGTTCGACACGCACGTTCTGGAGTGACACCGTGTCCCGGATGTCGGACTGCATCCGGAAGCCCATGCCGTCGCCCCCCTGCATGTCAACGTTGGCATATACGCGCATGTTGTTATGGAGGTACACGCTGTTGCGTCCTTCAGTGAACTGGAACTTGCGGTAAGCAATGACAGGTTCATCAGGCGTCAGGCGGAAGAGAAGCCCGTTCCCCTTGCCATGTCCCTCGGTCAAGGGACGGGCATTGACGCCGAGCAACACGCCTGTACGTCCCTGGGCATCGGTGAAGTTCAGGGTCAGTTCTGCATCTTCGTTGCGGACTTCGCCTGTCACGGTGCTACGGAAGGTAAAGTGCGGGTTGCGCGGCCCGTTGATGACGCCACCCTGCAGCCTCATCCGCGTTGTGTCCTGGTGGGCGGCAAAGAAGATGGTATCCAGTTGTAGAGAATCGGTCTTCAAGCCTTCAATGGCGGCCCGCCCGTTGATGCCCCACTCGGGAGTGAAACCGAACTGCAGTTTCAAGCGCTCAAAAGACGTGCCTTGCGAAGCCAGGAAGTAACCGACAGGATTGTCGCGGCCGGCAGTCAGTTGCATCCCCGCCGAGGGCAACACGCGGCGCAGGGCGGCATGGTCCAGTCGGCGGTCTTCCCACTGCTGCATCAGCAAAGTCATGAACTCACCGGATTTCTCCAGCAAACGCTTCAACGTGCTGCGCGCCTTGAAATCGAAATCAAGGTCGCCGGAACCGACGTGCAACTTGATGGAGTCGCGGCGTGCTTCGGCCATCAAGTCCATCGCCAACGGATACCCCAAAGGAGCGGGTACAAGCCCCAAACCATGCAGGTCGACGTCATGCAGGTTCATAGCCAGCTTTCCGTCCAGGTAGGTGCGGTCAAGGTGCAGGCCTCCGGACAGGTCCATACGGAGCAAGGGGTTATTGCTACTGAATTTGACGGCCGCCCAAAGCCGCTGGAGGGCAGCCTGCAACTCGATGTCCGTCAAGGACCAACGCCCGTATTGCAATTGCCCGAGCGACAAGTCGACGCGGGAGGACGTGTGGGGCGAAGCGAAGTCAAAGCCTTGCCCGTGGGCAGAAAGGCGGGCGGAACAGGTATAAAGCGAATCTTTCGGAAGAAAGTGGTGCAATTGGAGGGAGTCGACAAGCAAGTCAGCATGGTAGCGGCCGGTAGACAGGTCGTAGCCGGCGGCCAGGTTGAGAAGGCCCTGCCGTTCGCGCAGGTCGACGACGGCCGTGCAGGCGTTCCCGGCCAAGGCCAGGCGTGCGTCAAGCCGCATGCTGTCGGGGATGACGAGCGAACTGTCCGGCGTCAGCCCACCCAAGGCGGTAAGGAAGTTGAGGTCGTGCGTACGCATCTCCAGGTCGACATCCACCGTGCGGGCCAGGCTGTCAACGGCGTTCCTAAGTTCGCCGCCGGCAGTCAGCGAGAAGGCGCCGGGCAAGTCGACAGTGAAGCGGCTCAACTGCATCTGGCGCAAGTTGCCTATGGTTCCCGCGTGGATAACCAACGGATGTGAGGGATAGGCTTCGCGGAAACTGGCGGGCAGATTTCCGACCAGCAGGAGCACGTCCTGTTTGCCGATGCGGGCATCAAGGCGGGCGGTAAGGCGTCCGGTGGTAGGCATGTCGATAAGCTCCCAATAAGTCTGTGCGGACAAGTCTATCTGGCTGTGCGGGGTAGAAAGGCGCAAGGAAGGGATACGTATCTGCGCCGAATCGGCCGTCAGGCTTCCGGAAAGAGAAGTGATGCTCAGGCCGGAACGCTCGTTGAGGGAAAATTCACGGATGAAGGCATTCATCTGCCTCCCGGCGAAACGCACCGAGTCTATGCCGACACGAAGGTCGCGGAGGGCGATGTGCGCAGGGTCGAAACCTGGCAGGGAAAGCGATGATGTATCTGCCGGGGCGGCATCGTAGGTGAGCGAGGCACCCATGAGGCGGAACAGGTTGCAGGCATAGTCCTGACGCCCGAGGTCGGCACTGGCTTCTTCAATGCGGGCTTCTTGCAGGCGGGCAGAAAGGGCGAGCGTGTCGAGGGGCATGTCGAGATCGAAAGAAATGTTGTGTAGCTGGAGGGTGTGGAGCAACAGTTTCCAGCGTAAGGGAGTTGAAGTCGTGTCTGCCGGGGCAGTCTGGGTTGTGTCGGACAGAGTGACGGAGAGATGCGTGTCTGCCAGTTCCACATTATTTAATATAACACGTTCCTGGGCGAGGTCAATGCCGTGGCTGCGCAGGAAGAACCGCCCCAGGGTGCCGTCGAGAGCCATGCCATTGATGAGGTTGCCCGAATGGACCTCGGCATCGGACAGCAGGATGCCGTCGACCTCCACCTGCCCCCGAAATAAAGGCCAGGCCTGGACGTGGACGCTAAGGCTGCCGACGCTGAGCAACGTGTCCGAACGAAGACTGTCGACGGGTTGGGAGACATGCACGCCGCGCACGAGAAGGTTGAGCGGAAAGCGCAGGTCGATGCGGCGGACACTGATGTCAAGCCCGCTGGCCTCGGTGGCGATGGCTGTCGCCTTCCGGCGGATGTAGTCCTGCACGGGGGGCACGTAGAGGAGGACCATCAGTAGGAGGAACAGGGCCAGAGGCGTAAGCATCAACCACAAGGCGATACGCAACCAGGTTCTTTTCTTTGCAACGGTTTCTTGTGCCATAAGTCATTGGATTTACAGCACAAAGTAAGCAATTATTTTCCGGAAAATGCTTCTCCAGAGGGATGAAAAACTGCTTCCCTAAGTTGAGCCAGCATGTTTTCCGCCTCAGACAGAGCCTGTCGGGCCACCTCTCGCAGGCTGTCGGCGTCGGCAGACGTGGCGGCCTCAAGCCGCCTCAGCAGGGAGACAAGCGTCGAAGCGCCTATCAGCGTGCATAGAGGCAACATCTTGTGAGCCACGGCAGACAGGGCTTCCCAATCGTTTTCGTCCGCAGCCCGGCGGATGCGCTGGATGTTCTTCTGCGTCTCTTCAGCAAAGGTGGCAAGGATGGACTGCGCTTCTTCGGGGTCGTCGGAGGCGAACGTGGTGAGTGCGGAGAAATCCAACCGTCCGATGCGTCCCAACTCGGCCAGGAGTTCCTGGGCGCTGAAAGGCTTGTGCAGGCATCCGCTGAAGCCATGCGCCAGGAAGTCGCTCCGTTGCAGGTCGCTGCGGGCCGTGAGGGCAACGACGGGGATAGACTTCGCCTGTGCGATGTTCGAAGCGCGCAGCAGTTTCAGCAGGTCGAAACCGTTGAGGGCAGGCATCTGCACGTCGGACAGCAGGGCATCGAAACGCCCCCCGTCGCGCAGCGCATCCAACAGTTCGTCAGTCTGAAGGCAGGTGACCGGCTCAATGCCGAGCCGACGCAAGAGGGCGGCGGTCATCTCCAACTGGAGGCGGTCGTCATCTATCAGCAAGAGGCGGCGGGGTTTGTGGGCAGGCTGGGCAGGAAGCGCATACTCTTCCGGGTGGGGAGTTTCCACATTCGCGGCCGCAGAGTCCAGGCACTCCTGGGCAGGAAGGGTGACGGTAAACGTACTGCCCTTCCCCAACTCGCTATCGACATCAATATCCCCGCCCAGCAGCCGGACCAACATCTTGACAATGGAGAGTCCCAAGCCAAAGCCTTCCTCACCCTGGGCGCTGGGCAGCCGGGTAAACTCCTGGAAGATGCGTTCGCGGTCTCCCTCCTTCATGCCGCGTCCCGTATCTGCGACGGAGACGACAAGCTTCCCCTGGCCGAAGTGCGCAGACAGCGTGATGCCGCCTTGGTCGGTGAACTTGACGGCGTTGGACAGAAGGTTGGTCACAATCTGCCGCAGGCGCAAGGGGTCGCAGACATAGCTTTGCGCCAGTTCGGGCGACAAACGATGCCGGAGGGACAGCCCCTTCTTGGCGACGAGGGGCTGGAAACTGGTGCAGACATCTTCCAGAAGGTCAGACGGGCAGAACGGCACGCGGTTGACGTCAACCTTGTGCTGTTCGAGGCGGTGGAAGTCGAGGAGGTCGGTGACGAGTTTCAACAGATGGTTCGACGAAGTCCGCATGTTCTCCAGGTACGACCGTTGCAAGGGTGAGGGCGAACCGTGTTCCAGCAAGTCGATGTATCCCATGATGGAACCGAGCGGCGCCTTGAAGTCATGCGTGATGGCCAGCATCATCTTCTCGCGGACATACAGCAAATCCTCGGCACGGCGGCGCGCTTCTTCCAACTCGCGGCGGTAACGGTTGCTGCGCGCGATGTCCCTCCCGATGAGCGCCAAGAACAAGCCCGCCAGCAAGACAGCCCCGACGGCAATACCCCCCACTATGCGGGCCGACTGCAGGCGGAGGCCTTGGCGGTAAGCGGCATCTGCGCGGGCCTGCTCGATGGTTTCCTCTTCATATTGCCGCAGGAGCGTGTCGATGCGCGCCGACAACCGCGTGTTCACCTGTTGCAGGCGGCGCCTCCGCCGGTGAATCTGGCTCGTGACTTCGCGCTCGCGCTCGGCCACGGCCCGCAGCCGCGCTTGCAGGGTATCAATGGGGTTGAACACCTCCAGCAACGTGTCCGTGGCATACTCCACCGAGGTCGTGACCTGCACCGAAGAGTCCTGGCGCGAAGGGGCGAAGGCATCGCGAAGTCTGCGGAAAAAGCCCTTCTGGGCTACGGGCTGCGTGACCACGGTGTCCGTATGCACCACCCTCCGGTGTTGCACCTTCGGGCGCACGACCACCGTATCGCTGTCCTTTACAATGTGCCTCCACGATGTCGACAGAAGGCTATCGTTCACCTCGGCCAACGTGTGCAGGATGCGCCGGGTGTTCGCGTCTTTCTCTTCCAACAATGTCGAAAGGCTGTCCATCCACTGCATACTCTGTCCTTCCGACTGCGTCAGGTTGGCCACTTCCCTGTGTACAAAATAGAGCGAGAAGAACAGCACAGCCAGCAACACGGTGTAACCCACCACGACTTTCAGTTTCGATACATTGTTCATAAGACTTACGTAGGAATGGTTCTCCGCGCAAAGATAAAGAAAAAAGGCATTGCCTACTTTGCACGCCCGCAATTATATCAGCAGCCAAGCAACTTATACCCAATCTTCATTCAGACGGGAATCTTACTGGAGAACGGGAACTCCAACTACATGTCAACGTCCCAGGCTCGTGCGGCGCCGGAAGCGTGCCCAAAACAAGATGCCCGCCGTGGTCAGGCCGAAGGGGAAAGCCATCCAAATGCCCACCAAGTCCCAGTCCAGCACGAAAGCGAACAGATAGCCCGCAGGCAAAGAGATGACGAAGTAGGCCACAAAGGCAATGAACATCATGGGCCGCACGTCCGACACCCCGCGCAAGGCATTGGCAAAGGTGATTTGCAGCCCGTCCCCAAACTGGTAAATAAGGAACGGCACGAACAAGGCCGGAATCCAACGGGACACCTCCGCGTTCTCCGTGAACCAACCGCCCACAGAATAGCGGCACACAAAGACAATCCCCGTCAGCACGACGGCCATCGCCAGAATCAGGTGGAAACCCGCGTTCGCCACCCTCCGCACGTTGGTCCTGTCCCCCACCCCGTGGAAATTGCTCACCCTGACGGCCACGGCCGCGCCCATGCCGTAATACATCATGAACGTGAACTGCGAAATGGTCAGCATAATCTGGTGCGAAGCCAAGGCCACTGTCCCCAGCCAACCTACCATGATAACGCTCAGGCTGAACGAAGCGGTCTCCATCCCCATCTGCAAACCCACGGGCCAGCCAAGCCCATTGAGCCTCTTGAACATCGTCACCGGCCACGGTCCCCTCAGCAGGCCTACGCGGTAACGGCGGAAACGCCGCGCGCGGAGGACAATCGCGGCAAACACCACCACCATCATCACCCTCGACAACAAAGTGCTCAGCCCCGCACCCAGCAGTCCCAGTTCCGGCAACCCCAACTTGCCGTTTATCAAGACATAATTGCCCGCGATGTTCAGCGCATTCCCGCCCAACAAGATCCACATCGCCGTGCGCGTGTCCGTGATTCCGTCCGTGAATTGCTTGAACGCATTGAACAACATGACAAACAACAGCGACACCAGCAGCACCAAGTAATAGGGCTTGATGAGCGGAACCAGTTCTTCGGGCTGCCCCAAGCGTTCGATGTTGAAATACAATGCCGCCATCACCACCATCTCCAGCAGCGCGACCAGCGTGTTCGCCACCAGGCTCGCCCGCAGCGCGCTCCCGGCTTCAGCCAGTTGCCCACGGCCGTACAAACTGCCCACGACCGGCGTCAGCCCGTAGCTGAAGCCCGTGCTGAAGATGATGCACAGGTTGAACATGTTGTTCACGAACGACGCCGCCCCCAGTTCCGGAGTACTGTGGTGGCCAATCATCAGCGTGTCGGCAAAGCCCAGAATGATTACGCCCAACTGCCCCACTACGATAGGGAAGCCCAGCGAGAACAAGGCACGGTAGTGCGCGCCGTATGTCTGAATCCATCGGTTCATATGCTTGGAATCTGTTTTTATTTAAGAAGAGCGCGGTAATGCAATACGCTGGCGTTCGTGCGGCGGAAGGCACGGCGTGCTGCCATCTGCAACCGCTCCGCGCTGACGGCGCGGTAGCGTTCCGCCTCGCGGCCGATGTCCTCCGCCCGCCCCGTCAGTTCAAACCAAGCCAGGTTGGTAGCCACGTTCAGGTAATTGATGTTGCCGAAGATTTGGGTAGACTCGAACTTGTTCTTCACTTTCTCCAGTTCCAGGTCGTCCACCGGCTCTTGCGCCAAGCGCCCCAGTTCCTCCCACACGGCGGCCTCGGCCTGCTCCAGCGTCGTGCCCGCCGACGGCTTGCCGCTGACGTGCAACAAACCCGCGTCGCGCGAGCCGGACACGTAGGCGTCGATGCTCGAGAAGAGCTTCCGCTCCAACACCAACCTTTGCGTCAGGCGGCTGGAACGCCCGTTGCTCAGGATGTCCGACAGGGAGTCGAACGCATAATAATCCTCCTCGCCCCGGCCGCAGATGTGGAAAGCCATGTACAATGCGTCCAGCGGCACGTTGCGCTCCACCGTCAGGCGGCGTTCCTCCGCTTGTTCCGGTTCTTGCGGCAGGGAGCGCATGGGGATGTCCCGCCGGGGGATGGGGCCGAACCACTTGTCGGCCAGGCGGCGCGCCTCGTCCCACGACAGGCGGCCCGTGACGGCCAGCACGGCATTGTTGGGCGCATAGTGGCGGAAGAAGAACTCCTCCACCTCGTCCAGCGTGGCGTTGGCTATGTGCGACAGGTCCTTGCCGATAGTCGGCCAGCGATAGGGATGCACGCGGTAGGCCAAGGGGCGGAGCAAGTGGCCCACGTCGCCATAAGGCTGGTTGAGGCAACGCTGGCGGAACTCCTCCATCACGACGTCGCGCTGCACCTCGAGGCTGCGGGGACTGAAAGCCAGTTCCAGCATCCGGTCAGACTCCAGCCAGAAGCCTATTTCGGCGTTGGCGGCAGGGACGGTCAGGTAGTAATTGGTGATGTCGTTGTTGGTCCAGGCATTGTTCTCGCCGCCGGCCAACTGCAAGGGCGTGTCATAGTCGGGGATGTGCTTAGAGCCGCCGAACATGAGGTGCTCGAACAGGTGCGCGAAGCCCGTGTGTTCGGGGTGCTCGTCGCGCGCGCCGACGTCGTAGACGATGTTCATCGCCACCATCTGCGTGCTGGTGTCTTCGTGGTGCACCAGCCGCAGGCCGTTGTCCAGTATGTGGCGGTTAATCTTCAAGGACGGTCACTTTACGGATGACGACATTCTCTTCGGGGCGGTCGTTGCGGTCGGTTTTAACGCGCTGGATTTTGTCTACCACGTTCATGCCTTCCAGCACCTCGCCGAAAACGGTGTACTCGCCGTCCAGGTGGGGCGTCCCGCCCACAGTGGTGTATGCCATCCGCTGCTCGGTCGTGAACTCGAAGCGGGGCTTGCCGGCCATCTGCGCCTCGGCCTGCTCAATCAGTTCGTCCTGCAGGCGCAGCAGTCCCTCCTGGTCGCCTTCGCGGCGCATCTTGTAGATGTCCTTCATGTGCTTCTGGGCCAAGGCATTGAACACACTTTGCAGGCGCATCTGGTTTATCTGCTCCTCCATGTTGGCCAGGGTAGCGTCGTTGTAGACCTTGCCCGTGACGATGTAGAACTGGCAGCCGGACGATTCTTTCTTGGGGTTGACGTTGTCGCCCTGGCGGGCGGCGGACAGGACGCCGCGCTTGTGGAAATACTTGGGATAGACAAACTCTGCGGGGATGGTGTAGCCCACGTCGCCCGCCCCGAGCGCCTTGCCTTTCGGCGCGTTCTTGCTCTGCGGGTCGCCCGCCTGAATCATGAAGTCCTTGCTGACGCGGTGGAACAGGGTGCCGTCGTACATGCCTTCGCGCGCCAGCTTGATGAAGTTGTCACGATGTTTCGGTGTCTCGTTGTACAGTTTTACCACGATGTCTCCGGCCGTGGTTTCGATTTTCAGCTTGGTTTCTTCCATTTTACTTTGATTTGTTCCCTGCTTGCAGGCGGCCAGTCCGCAGAGAAGCAGGGTGAATATGACAATGAAGTTTCGTTTCATTTACCTTTTTGTTTAATTTAAGCCTGCAAATATACGACTTTCAGTCAAAACCGCTTACCTTTGTTGGCAAAAGAAACCTAAAGCGAAGGCAATGAAGTCCATTTTAATCGTAGAAGACGACATCACGTATGGCATGATGCTGAAAACCTGGCTGGGGAAGAAGGGATTCCAAGTAGCTTCGGCCAGCAATGTGGCCCGCGCGCGGAAACACCTCGAGACGGAGGACGTAGACCTGATTCTGTCCGACCTGCGCCTGCCCGACCACGACGGCACAGACCTGCTCCGCTGGATGGCGGACGGGGGAAAAGCCATCCCGCTCATCATCATGACGGGCTACGCCGACATACAATCGGCAGTGCAGGCCATGAAGATGGGAGCGCGGGACTACGTGGCCAAGCCTGTCAACCCGGACGAGTTGCTGAAGAAAATCGGCGAGGCCCTGGACGCCGCTCCTCCCCCCGCCCCACAGCCCCAGGCACCCGCCCGGGAAGAGACGGCCGACTTCATCGAGGGGGAAAGCGAAGCCGCCCGCCAACTGTACAACTACGTCCGCCTGGTGGCGCCCACCAACATGTCCGTCCTCATCAACGGGGCCAGCGGGACGGGCAAGGAATACGTGGCACACCGCATCCACCGCCTGAGCAAGCGCGCCGACCGCCCGTTCATTGCCATCGACTGCGGCTCCATCCCCAAGGAACTGGCGGCGTCGGAGTTCTTCGGCCACGTAAAGGGAGCCTTCACGGGCGCCGTGGGCGACAAGACGGGCGCCTTTGTCGAAGCCAACGGCGGCACCATCTTCCTGGACGAAATCGGAAACCTGAGCTATGAAGTGCAGGTGCAACTGCTGCGCGCTCTGCAAGAGCGGAAAGTGCGCCCCGTGGGCTCGGGCAAAGAAATCCAAGTGGACGTGCGCTTAATCTCAGCCACCAACGAAAACCTGGAGCAGGCCATTGAGAAAGGCCAGTTCCGCGAAGACCTCTACCACCGCATCAACGAGTTCACCCTGCGCATCCCGATGCTGAAAGACCGCCGCGAGGACATCCTGCTCTTCGCGCGCTCGTTCCTGGCCCAGGCCAACCGCGAGATGGGCAAGGAAGTGGCAGGGTTTGACGAACGGGCCGCCCAACTGCTGATGGACTATCCCTGGCCCGGCAACCTGCGGCAAATGAAAAACGCCATCCGCCGCGCCACCCTGCTGGCCACCGGCACCTACATCACGCCCGCCGACCTGGGAGACCTGCCCGAAGCCACCCCCGCGCCGGCCGCCCTGCCCCTGCGCAACGAGGAGGCGGAAAAACAACACATCATCGAAGCGTTGAAACAGACGGGGCACAACAAGAGCCGCGCCGCACAGTTGCTGGGCATCGACCGGAAGACGCTCTACAACAAACTGAAGGCATACGGCATCGAAGCCTGAGACGGGGAAAGTGTGGAAAAAATCCACAACCTGCTCCACACTTTCCACAATTTTTCCACACTACGAAGATTCTCCCGCCAGACAAAGCCCCATTCTTTTGTATTTTTTCACAAATCACCCCTTCCACGACCTATTCACACATCCGCCGGAGAACGTTTGCCCCGAGTGCGGCAAACGGAAACGCGGAGTGCGGCAAACGGAAACACGGAGTGCGGCGGAAGCAGACCGCCCCCAAAGCCCCTCCAGGCCCTTGCCGGGAACCGGGGGAAATGCCCCGGCGAAGACACCCCGGCGTTCTTGGCACGGTATTTGATAGATATCTATGCGAAAGACTTATTAATCCAACCTTAATCACTGATTTCAGACTGACAAAGAAAAGAGTTAACCTAAAAAAGTTAGTAAAAAGTAAGCAGTCCTGTTTATGTTTGTTTGTGGTGGTTCTTCTTCCCGTAGCAAGTTGGCAATCCGGCCAACGGCACGGGAGGAAGGCCGAAACAACGCCGGGAACGACCCGGCGTCATACAGATTGCAGAGAGAGGCCGAAGAAAAGTAAGCATACTAACACAATAAAAACCGTTCCCAGCTTGTCTATTCGAGGGAACGGTTTTTTTGTATTCCTACGCGCCGTGCAGCCACGTCACCAATGACGTTCCGGGTAGAGGTCATTCCACCACTCGGGGCTGTCCTGCAGCCAGCGGGCAAACCAAGCCATGATGGAGTTGTGCCACTGGACGCGCTTCTCGTAATCGCTAATGAAATGGTTCTCCCCGTCCACCGTAATCAGTTCCACGGGTTTCCCCAGTATCTTCAACGCATTGTACAACTGGATGCTCTCACCCGTGGGGACGTTCGTGTCGACCGTGCCGTGCAGCAAGAGCAAAGGAGTATTGATTTTGTCCGCGTTGAACAGGGCACCGTGGCGGGTGAACAACTCAGGGTTGTTCCAAGGATAGCTTTCGGCGGCGGCAATGGCATTGTACGAATAGCCCCAATAGCCCTCGCCCCAATAACTGGTCACGTTGCTGATGCCCGCGTGCGAAGCGGCGGCGGCAAAGAGGTCGGTCTTCGTCTGGAGATACATCGTCATGAAACCGCCATACGATGCGCCCAGGCAGCCGATGCGCTTCGGGTCGACAAACGGATGGGCCTCGCAGAACTTCTTCGTCCCTTCGATAATCTCGTCGGCGGTCCAGTCGCCCCACGCATTGACGTGGCGGGCGGAGAACTCCTGCCCGTAGCCGATGGCGCCACTGGGATTGACGACATAGACCACGTAGTCGCGCGAAGCAAACAATTGCGGGGTGTACGGATGCATCAGGCCGCGCGTGGTGGGCGTCGTCCCGCCGTAGTAGTAGACAATCAGCGGATACTTCTTCTGCGGGTCGAAGGCGGGCGGCAGGCACATCATGCCCTCAATCCGGGTGCCGTCCTGGGCCGTGAAGTTCCAAGGCTGCATTTCGCCCAGTTCTATCTGGTCCAGCCGCTCCTTCATCGGATTGGCCAGCAAAGTCGACTTTCCCTTCTTGCGGTCATACAGGTAGGCCACGCCGGCGCTGGTGAACCCGCCGCCCACGTAGGCCATGAGCGAAGCATGGTCGTCGGGCAGAGAGAAGCTGGAAACCACGTCTTCTTCCAACGGCAGCATCTCGAACGTGTCCTTGTCCGGCACATAGCGGTAGACGTGCTGGCAGTCCTTGTCCGTCGTGTTGAAATAGATGCAGCCGTCGGCACGGTTCCAGGCGGCGGAGATGACCGAGGGATTGAAATCGCGGGTAATGGGGCGGACCTCGCGGCTGCCCATATCCATCAGGAAGGCTTGCACGTCGAAGTCATTGGCAATGGGCAGGCTGCCACAGTTCTTGCCGATGCCGCCAAAGGCCGAGGGACTGCCCGTCAGGAGCAACTGCGTGCCGTCGGGCGAATAAGTCGCGCCGTTGACGTAGGCATCCCACTGCACCAGCGTGTCGGCCTGCAACGTGGCCAGGTCAATCTGGAACACAGCGGTGAGCGAGAAGGGGCACTTCGTGATGTTGGGCTTGTGCGCGCTGCACAGCAGTTTCGTCCCGTCGGGCGAAATATCGTTCAGGTAAACGCTGGTGCTGCCGTAGGTCAGGCGTTCGGAAAGCCCCGTCGAGAGGTCGTATTTCACCAAATAAGAGCGGTTGCGCGCGCCGGGGATACGGTCGTCCGGATGCAGCAGGCGTTTCAGCGGGCCGCCGGCCTGTTCGCCCTCGTCGGTTTTCGAATAAACCAGATAATCTTCGTTGGGCGACCACGTGAAATACCCCTCCGGGATATTGCGCCGCACGACGGTTTCGCGCCCGTCGGCCGGATCGTAAACGAGGAGGTCGTTCCCCTCCTTGCCCGTCACGGTGTAATACAGGCGGCTTCCCCGAGGCATCCAACGCATGTTCCCGCCCACGTTGGGCAACAGGACGCGCCCGGTCTTCACCTCCGTCAGTTCGGTGTGCGAGCGCGAACGCTTCAGGTCGTAACTGTCGCTATACCGGGTCAGCAGGTACTTCCCGTCGGGCGACAAAGACACCGACGCCACACGGCTGCCAAAATTGGTATCGGCCAACGACAGGCGGCGTTTCAGGCCGGGGGCGATGCGGCAGGCCACGCCGGCATATTCCTTGCCTTTCTCAAACTCGCACTTCAGGGCGGGCTGCGCCTTGTCATCGGCCGTGGCAAGCAGCTTGACCACGATTTCGTAGTCGGCCTCCGGCTCCAGACGCAGATCCATCTCCTCGGGGCGCACCTGCGACAGGCTGTCCTCGGCCGTCGTCTTCGAGCGCAGGGAATGCCCATTGACAAAGACCTCGAAACGCGCCGGCGAAGAGACTTTCAGCTTTCCCTTCATGAAACGCTCGGCCCGGATGCGGGTGGAAAACAAGTAAAACAAGTTGTCGGCCTCGGGCTTCGCCACCGTCACATAACCGGTCGTGTCGGCCGACATGCGCCCGGCTTGGGAAAAGTCGAAAGGGACATCGGTTTTCAACAGTTCTGCCGCACCGAACTTCTCGCCTTTCTGGTTGATGCTGTCGCCCGGCAAAGGCATCCGAACCACTACAGCCGGACGCACTTCATATTCCGTCACTTTCTCTTGCGAACGGGTCGCCAACCCTATGAACGATAGGGCCAGCAGGATAAAAAACTTTTTCATTGGGATAAATCGGTAGTTATTAGTTCAAAGCCATTCCACAAGTTTCCCGGCGGAAGCGGCGCTTCCACGTCTATCAACTGTTTGGAAACCGGATGGACAAAACAGACACGGCGGGCGTGAAGGCTGATGCTACCGTCGGGATTGGAACGGGGGAAACCGTATTTCAGGTCTCCTTTGATGGGAGAGCCCATCTTGGCCAATTGGCAACGGATCTGGTGGTGGCGGCCGGTTTTCAGGTCTACTTCCAGCAGGAAATAATTCTGCGAACGGCCAATGAGGCGGTAGTGCAGCACGGCTTTCTTGCTACCCGGGCGTTCCGTGTCGTAAGCATAGCTCTTGTTTTGCTTCTCATTGCGCACCAAATAATGCACCAATTCTCCCTCGTCCTTGGGCGGACGCTCCTTCACCACGGCCCAATAGGTCTTTTTTACTTCGCTCCCTTTAAACATCTCGTTCAGCCGGGCCAGAGCCTTGCTGGTCTTGGCAAAAACAACAAGACCGCTCACGGGGCGGTCCAAACGGTGGCAAACACCGACGAAAACATTGCCGGGCTTGGCATACTTCTCTTTCAGATATTGTTTCACAACGTCCGACAGAGGCGTGTCGCCCGTCTTGTCTCCCTGGACTATCTCGGAAGCGGTCTTGTTGACAATAATGATGTGGTTGTCTTCGTAAACAACAGTCATATACTAATGAAGAATTAAAAATGAAGAATGAAGAATCTTTCCCGCTTTCCACGAGAACCAACTCCGCTCAGCGTCTCTTGACTATTAATATTCCTCATTTTGCGCAAAGCGCGATTCTTCATTCTTCATTAGAAACTTACATGTTCATGCCGCCATCCACTTGGATTACCTGGCCGGAAACGTAAGACGACATATCCGAAGCCAGGAAAGTGGCAATGTTGGCCACGTCTTCCGGCGTGCCACCGCGACGCAACGGAATACGCTTAGCCCATTCAGCTTTCACGTCGTCCGACAAAGCATCGGTCATGGCCGTAATGATAAAGCCCGGGGCGATAGCATTGGCGCGGATGCCGCGCGAACCCAGTTCCTGGGCGATGGACTTGGCCAAAGCAATCAAACCAGCCTTGGAAGCCGCATAGTTGGACTGGCCGGCATTGCCGTGCACACCTACCACCGAAGCCATGTTGATGATGCTACCGCTGCGCTGGCGCATCATGATGGGCGTACAAGCATGGATGAAGTTAAAGGCGGACTTCAAGTTCACATTCAGCACCATGTCCCACTGTTGTTCGCTCATGCGCATCATCAGGCCGTCACGCGTGATGCCGGCATTGTTTACCAGAATGTCGATACGTCCGAAGTCCTTGTGAATCTGCTCCACTACCTTCGCCGTATCCTCAAAATTGGCAGCGTTGGAAGCATAACCTTTTGCTTGCACGCCAAGAGCGGCGATTTCTTTTTCTGTCTGTTGCGCATTTTCGTCAATCACCAAATCCGTAAATGCCACGTTAGCTCCTTCCGAAGCAAATTTCAACGCGATAGCCTTGCCGATGCCACGGGCTGCGCCCGTCACGATAGCTACTTTTCCGTCTAATAATCCCATAACAAATTCTTTGTATTAATAATTAAAGTTGATTATAAGTTCATGCCTAAAGCCCGGAGCACCAGGCGGCGCACATAAACGTCCAGCGTGCTGTCGTCCAAATCCGAACCTACGTGCCCCCGGATATAGGGCGCTTCGATGCCTTTGATGCAATAATAAAGCAACTCGGCCGTCATATCCACATCGTCAATGCGGAAGAAGCCAGCCTCCAAACCTTCACGCAACACACCTTTGAACAACAACACCTGATTGGCATCAAAACGTTTACGCACTGTCTCCACACGCCAAGTGTCGCGAAAAAAGTCAGCGCGAAGGGTTCCGTTCCGATAGACCACTTCCTTCACCGTATCCAAATGGGTATAAATCATCTCCATCAACTTCGCATCGGCAGGAATATCTTTTTCCGCCACACGCTTCATCGTATCCGACAAAATATCCAGTTCCGACTCAATCACCGCCAGGTAAATATCTACCTTACTCTTAAAATAAGTATAAAGCGTACGCCTCCCCTTTTGCGAAGCCACGGCAATGTCGTTCATGGTAGTATTCTCCACCCCCATCTTGGCAAACAATTGACGGGCGACGTCAACCAACTTGGCTCTGGTTTTGGAAACGGGCATAACTCTTTCTTATAAATTAGTCATAAGTCGAGCAAAAGTACGGCTTTTCACCGAAACGAGCAAATAGTCTGCCTACATATTTCCACAGGGAAAACTGTTGGAGAGTTTTTCTACCCGCCGGCATTTCGCACTTGGACCACCTTTTAGAATGCGAAGTAATAGTCTGGAAGAAAATCTATCATACAGGAAATCAGCCTTAAAAGAAGAATTCCGCTCTCCTAACCAAAGAAAATAAGGAAAACATTTGCTTATCTAATTCAAAACCCCTACCTTTGCACCCGAATTAAGAACATCGCGGAGTGGAGCAGTTGGTAGCTCGTTGGGCTCATAACCCAAAGGTCGTAAGTTCGAGTCTTGCCTCCGCAACTTTTCAAGGGACAACATGTCAAAGTACGACAGGTTGTCCCTTGTTCTTTTTGTGCATATAAACAGACAGCAAACATCCCGCGTCCGACCAATACAGGAATATAAGACAAAAGCTCTGATTTCCGTAGAAATCAGAGCTTTTCCTAAACTCGCTTTTTCGAGTTGCGGTGCGGACGGGACTCGAACCCGCGACCCCATGCGTGACAGGCATGTATTCTAACCAGGCTGAACTACCGCACCTAGAGACTTCCCATTAAAACCGGTCGGGGTGACTGGATTCGAACCAGCGACAACACGCCCCCCAGACGTGTACTCTAACCGGGCTGAGCTACACCCCGAAGTCTCTCGTGGTTTGCGGGTGCAAAGGTACCAAAGGTACGGCTTTATTCTGAATCTCCAAACAAAAAAGCATTTTTTTTGCCCGAAAGGCTAAAAAAAGCGGGAGGACACGTCCTGAACTGGCTGACGTGTCCTCCCGCAGGTCGCTTCCCGCCCGATGGAAGTGCGTTTTCCCGAACAAGAGCGATGTTCCCGTCCGGAAAGAGACTGTTATTTTAGAACAGCCAACGCTTCTTTGATGCGGCGGATGGCTTCGGTGATATTCTCATCGCTCGTGGCATAGCTCATGCGGATGCAGTCAGGAGCGCCGAACGAGGTTCCACCTACGCAGGCCACGTGCCCCACTTCCAGCAGGTACATGGCCAAATCTTCGGCCGTACTGATTTGACGGTCGCCGGCCGATTTGCCGAAGTAGGAACTACACTTGGGGAAGAGGTAGAAGGCGCCTTCCGGCACATTGACCTCGAAACCGGGCACCTCTTTGGCCAGGCGGACAATCAAGTCGCGGCGGCGCTGGAAAGCTTGGCGCATCTCTTCTACGGGTGCCTGGGTGCCGGTATAAGCGGCTTCTGCGGCTTTCTGTGACACCGAGCAGGGACCGGACGTGTATTGGCCTTGCAGCTTGTTGACAGCCTTGACCACCCATTCGGGGCCGGCGATGAAACCGATGCGCCATCCCGTCATGGCATACGCCTTGGAGACGCCGTTCACAATCACCGTACGTTCTTTCATGCCGGCTACTTGGGCAATGCTGTGATGACGGCCAATATAATTAATGTGTTCATAAATCTCGTCGGCAATGACCATGACCTGCGGGTGTTTCTGGAGCACTTCGGCCAGGGCTGCCAATTCTTCGGCACTGTACACCGATCCGGTAGGATTGGACGGCGAGCAGAGAATGAGAGCCTTGGTCTTCGGCGTGATGGCTGCCTCCAATTGGGCGGGCGTCATCTTAAAATCCTGCTCGATGCCGGCAGCCACGATGACGGGCACGCCCCCGGCCAATTTCACCATCTCCGGATAGCTCACCCAGTAAGGGGCGGGCACGATGACTTCGTCGCCCGGGTTGACCAAGACGAGGATAGTGTTGCAGACAGATTGCTTGGCACCGTTGGCGCAAGAGATTTGGGCGGCTGTGTAATCCAGGCCGTTTTCATTCTTCAGTTTGGCTACGATGGCGTTGCGCAAGGCCGGATAGCCGGCCACGGGCGAATAGCGGGAATAGTTCTCGTCTATGGCTTTCTTGGCTGCTTCTTTGATGTGGTCAGGAGTATTGAAGTCGGGTTCTCCTACACTCAGGTTGATAACGTCCACGCCTTGCGCTTTCAGTTCGGCGCTCTTCTGTGACATGGCCAGCGTTGCCGAGGGCGACAAGCTGTTCACGCGGTCTGATAATTGATTCATGTTGTTTTCCTCCTATGTTATAAACAATCTTTTATTTATTGAAATGCAGGGTATGTCCCATGCGTTCCTGTTTCGTGCGCAGGTAGCGTTCGTTGTATGGGTTGGGGGTTGTCTCGATGGGGACATTCTCGGCGATTTCCAGGCCGTAGGCTTCCAGTCCCACACGTTTCACGGGGTTATTGGTCAGCAGGCGCATCTTGTGCACGCCCAACTCCCGCAATATCTGCGCCCCCACGCCGTAGTCGCGCTCGTCGGCCAGGTGTCCGAGACAGATGTTCGCGTCTACCGTATCCATGCCGTCTTCCTGCAGCTTGTAGGCTTTCATTTTCTCCATCAGGCCGATGCCGCGTCCTTCCTGATTCAGGTAGACTAACACCCCTTTGCCGGCGGCTTCTATCATCTGCATGGCCTTATGCAGTTGCTCCCCGCAATCGCAACGCTTCGAAGCGAGGATATCGCCCGTGGCACAGGATGAATGCACGCGCACCAAGATGGGTTCGTCCGGTTTCCACGTTCCCTTGAAGAGAGCCATGTGCTCCAATCCGTTCGACTTTTGGCGGAAGGCAATCAGGCGGAAATCCCCGTAGGCCGTCGGCATGTTCACCTCCACCCCTTTTTCGACAATGGACTCCTGTTTCAGGCGATAAGCAATGAGGTCGTGGATAGAAATCAACTTCAATCCATGCTCGTCGGCAAAGCGGCGCAGTTCGGGCAGGCGGGCCATGGTGCCGTCGTCGCTCATAATTTCCATCAAGGCACCGGCGGGATACAAGCCGGCCAGCCTGGCCAGGTCGATGGTGGCTTCCGTATGTCCGGCGCGGCGCAAGACGCCTTTTTCCTGGGCATACAGCGGATTGATGTGTCCGGGACGGCCGAACGTGGCAGGCGTGCTGGCCGGATCGGCCAGGGCGCGGATGGTGGCGGCGCGGTCGGCGGCCGAGACGCCCGTGGTACAACCGTCCAACTTGTCGATGGTCACGGTGAAGGGAGTGCCCAGCACCGACGTGTTGTCCAGCACCTGGTGGGGAAGGTCGAGTTCCTTGCAGCGGCCTATCGTGATGGGCGCGCACAGCACTCCCCTGGCATGTTTCAGCATGAAGTTCACCTTTTCGGGGGTGATTAACTCGGCGGCGATGACCAAGTCCCCTTCGTTCTCGCGGTCTTCGTCGTCCACGACGATGACGAAGTTTCCCGACTTGAAATCTTCTACTGCCTCTTCTATCGAATCCAATTTAATACTTTCCATATCTCGTCAACTATTAATTTAGTAAACTTTCAGCACCGGTGGCTTTCCGCCCCGCTTTCTTCTTCGTCTTCATCCCCGGCCTGCCTTCTATTCCATGGAGCGGATGACATAGATGGCATCGTCGTTGGTCTTCACGATGCGCTCCATGTCCTTGTCCAGGCGGAGGCGGAAGGCCCAAATGCGGAAGAAGAAGAACAAGCCTACGGGAAGACAGATGCCACAGGCCACGTTCAACCAATACTTCCGGAAAGGACGCACATGGGCGCGCGCCGGGATGATGGGATAGTTGTTCAACACCCCTATCAACTTGGGGGACTTCGTGTTGGACATTTCCTCGACGAGTACCTCCAGGCGGGCGCTGATTTCTTCCACCTCCACGTCTTCTCCGGCGTCCATCCAGAGTTTGAGGTAGTTGGGCATCCGCTTCAGGTCGTGGTTCTCCGCGTAGACCCGGCAGCGGCCGGACAATGCTTGCAATTCTTCCGGCAGTCGCGCGTAGTCGGGGTCATGGATGATGACTTCCTTGCGGTAGAGATGGCGCACGCTGCGTATGCCCAGCACTTTCTTAATCCAGCCGATGTAGGCGTCGGCGTTGAGCACGACGGAGTCCTTGTTGGCTTTGTAGGTGAGGAAGGCGCCCAATGGAGCCAGGACGGCCGTGCTCATCCACATGCCCATCCAGACTATCCACTTGCCGTCGCGCGCCATTTTGAAGCCGGTATTATTAATAATGTAATAGACGATGAAAATCAGCACGGAGACCACGACGGGCATCCCCAGGCCGCCTTTGCGGATAATGCCGCCCAAGGGCGCGCCGATAAAGAAGAAGATGAGGCAGGCCAGGGAGACGGTCAGCTTCTCGTGCCAGGAAGTCATGTGGCGTCGCAGGTTGGACTGGGTCTGTTCGATGGTGAAACTCTTGAAGTTCCAGTCACTCCCGATGCTCCCGGTGCGCCCGATGGTGGTCGACAGAATTTTCTCCTTCTCGGACAGGGTGGCCACGTCGTACAGGCTATCTATATTATAATAGGTAGACGCGGCTTCCTGCAACTTCAACGAGTCTTTGCGGTTGAGCGGAGTGCTGACGTTATAGACATTCGTCTTGGCCTCCTTGTAGTAAGCCCGACCGATGCTGTCGGTCCTTGTGCGCATAGAATCGATGCCCAGTTGCAGGGTGTGCATGTTCTTACTGGAAGCGCTGTTGCTCATGATGCCTTCGTCGGCCATGTTAAAGTCCGAGTCGAACTCGATGAGGGCGTGCTTCTCGCGGAAGACCTCGCGGCGGTAGGGCACATTCTTACGGCTGACGCTCTGGTCTTTCAGGTTCTCGAACTGTTCGCCGTCGTAGAGGTGGAGGTAGAGGTGCTGCTTGTCGGCGGTCATCTCCAGGCGCCCGGAGTCCGACTTGATGATTTGCGCGTTCTCGAACCCCTTCTCGAAGTTGTATATCAGTACGTCATACAACATGCCGGTTTCCCGGTTCTTGTGTTTCACGTAGAGGTTGTAGCCTTTTATCTCGTCGTAGAAGGCTCCTTCGGGGATATCGACTTCGGGCGACTTCTGCTTCATGGAGATGAGCAAGGTCGACAGCTTCACTTGCGCCTTGGGGCCTATCACGTTCTGGAAATAGAAGGAGACGCACGACACGAAGGTGATGAAGATGATGAGCGGCTGCATGATGCGGAGCAGGGGGATGCCCGCCGCCTTCATGGCCAGCAGTTCGAAGCGTTCGCCGAAGTTGCCGAAGGTGATGAGCGCCGCCAGCAAAACCGCCAGCGGCAGGGAGACGGGCACCAACGTTAACGCCGAATAGAAGAAGAACTGCGCCAGGACCGTCATCTCCAACCCCTTGCCCACCATCTCGTCGACATAGCGCCAGAGGAACTGCATCATGAAGATGAACAGGCAGATGAAGAAAGTACCCGCGAAGAGCAGGCAGAAGCTCTTCAAGATGAATATATCTAACTTTTTTATATGCAGCATGGGCATTCGTCTCGTAGTCTGTAAGTATCTAACGGAGATGCAAAAGTAGTACAAAAACGGGAGGCGGGGAAATTTTTGGACGAAAGTTAACTAAAATCCACACGTCCGGCGCAAAGTCTCTACTTCCGACTCCCACAACTCGCAGGTATCTTCCACCTCGTCGGCGGACGCAAAGTCGGTAATTTCCAGCACATAATCATTGGTCAGTTCGCTGTTCGTCATCTTCAGTTCGAAGTACTCCCTCTCTCTCGGCGAGTCCTTCCACCGGAAGCGGATGAACGAAAAGATGCGTATGCCCACTATTTCGGCCTCGCGTTTCTCCGTCTTCCCCCAGCAGAAGGTCACGGTCTTGTCGTCGGACAGCACTTTGTCAGCAAACCATCCCTCCAGGCCCGTCGGCGTGCTGATGGCATCCCAAAGGATGTTTTTCGAAGTAGCGTTTAGTAGATATTCCAGATGTATTTTCTTACGTTCCATGGTGTTTTTCAGAAAGGGTCTTTCCTTTCGCGCCGCCAAGATATAAACTTTTTCCTTATCCCGGCGCATAATTCTTCACTTTTATACATAAGACAGCATTTTTTAGGTTTCAGGCGAAGAGGACGGGCAAACGCCCCCGGCGGGGAAGCGGGAAACGGGCGCCGCACTCGGGACAAATGTCCGCCGCACTCGGGGCAAGCACGGAGTGCACTCGGGACAAACGTCCCGCCCACCCCCTCTGGCGAGAGGCTCGGAAGGGTCGCCGGAAGCAAGCCGCCGGAAGCTGGCCGCCAAGGACGGAAAGGGCATCTGGAAAGGGTCCGGAGAAAAAAAGCGAAAAAAAAACGGCAATCTGTTTGCCAATTCAAACAAATGTCCTACCTTTGCACCCGCAATCGAGAAAATGATGGCGGGATAGCTCAGCTGGTTAGAGCGCATGATTCATAATCATGAGGTCCCCGGTTCAATCCCGGGTCCCGCTACCCAAGCAAAAGGCTGCCGGAACGTTCAAGTCCGGCAGCCTTTTTTTGTGCCCGCGTGAAACCTCGAGATTCAACGCAAAGTCCGAAGCCCCTTTATTTGGAAGACCGATAATCCTTGATAATCCCCTCCATCAGCCAGTTGGCCAGCGCCTGGCGGTTGTCCGCTATGACGAAGCGGCGCTGGTCGAGGGTGTTTTGGATATTGCCCAACTCCACGTAGAGGCCCACGGGGGTCGTGTTCTTCAGCACATAGAGGTTGCGCGCGCTGACCGAGCTTTCGAAGCCCCGCCCCGGCTGGTGCTGGTGGTATTTCTGCTCGAAAATGTTGCGCGTATTCCTTGCCAGGCGTTGCCCCTGCTTGCTCCCGTCGGCGTGGTAGAAGAAGACGTCCACCCGGTCGCCCTTGCCCCGGCTATCGACGTGGAGGAAAACGGAACGGCAATATTTGTACTTCTTGCGGTCCTTGGCGTAGAGCGCGTTTATCTTGTCGCTCCGTTGCTTCAGGCGGGCCACTTGCCCCAAAGGAATGGGGTCGCCCATGCACGTCTCGCGCTTGGAGTTGTTCAGGTAACGGTCGTCGCGGATGCCGTCTTTCTTGTCCTGGATAATGATGTGCACCTCGGCGCCCTCCGCCATGAGGTTGCGGGCCAAGCGCAGGGCCACGTCATAAGCATATTCGTCTTCGTGCAGTTCGTGACGACCCACCCGGCCGATGGCACCGGGGTCGGGACCTCCGTGCCCGCTCACTACGTAGAAGCACGCGCCCGCCAGGCGGTTGCCCGTCACCTGCACGTCGTCCAGTTTCTTGCCAAAGAGAGGCTCGTGCAAAGTCTTACCTTTGCCTTGCCTTTTCTTGGCAGAAGCCTCGCCCCGCTTGGGGGGGAGCACGTATTTCACCCCATACTTCAGTTCCTTCTTCCCCTTCAAGTGTTTCTTGTTCAACTGGATAAACTCGTCGTAATAAGCACGCCCGGGGCGCCCGTTACGCTCGAGGAAAGCAGAAATGCCCTCGCCCCGCCGGGGAGTGTCCGTAGCATCCTGGGCCTGGAGCGTGGCGGGCAAAAAGAAGAGCAAAATGAGAAGCAGGATTCGTATCATATCTATATTAATGCTAAAAAAGACCTTTTACCGGACAAAAGTACGGTATTTTCCGTATTTTTGCGCCCAATCTCAACGATTAATTGACAAGAAACCCATAAAAAGATTGCAATATGGCCAAACAATTCAAGCCCGAGACCCTGTGCGTACAAGCCGGATGGTCTCCCAAGAAAGGGGAACCGCGCGTGCTCCCCATCTACCAAAGCACCACGTTCAAATATGACACCAGCGAACAGATGGCCCGGCTCTTCGACCTGGAAGACAGTGGATACTTCTACACCCGCCTCCAGAATCCCACGAACGACGCCGTGGCCGCCAAGATAGCCGCCCTGGAAGGTGGCGTGGGCGCGATGCTCACTTCCAGCGGACAGGCCGCCAACTTCTACGCCGTGTTCAACATCTGCCAGGCGGGCGACCACTTCGTATGCTCGTCGGCCATCTACGGGGGCACGTTCAACCTCTTCAACGTGACGATGAAGAAGCTGGGCATCGACGTGACTTTCGTCAATCCCGACGACCCGGAGGAGGAAATCGCCAAGGCTTTCCGTCCCAACACCAAGGCGTTGTTCGGCGAAACCATCTCCAACCCCGCGCTCGAAGTGCTAGATATTGAGAAGTTCGCCCGCATCGCCCATTCGCACGGCGTGCCCCTCATCGTGGACAACACCTTCCCCACGCCCATCAACTGCCGCCCCTTCGAATGGGGTGCCGACATCGTGGTGCACTCCACCACCAAGTACATGGACGGACATGCCACCTCGGTGGGTGGCGCCATCGTGGACAGCGGCAACTTCGACTGGGATGCCCATGCCGAGAAATTCCCCGGCCTCTGCACGCCCGACGAGTCCTACCACGGCCTGACCTACACGAAAGCCTTCGGCAAGATGGCCTACATCACCAAGGCCACTGCCCAGTTGATGCGCGACTTGGGCAGCATCCAGTCGCCCATGAACGCCTTCCTGCTGAACCTCGGCTTGGAAACCCTGCACCTGCGCATGCCCCAGCATTGCAAGAACGCGAAGAAAGTGGCCGAATATCTCCAAAAGAACGACAAGGTGGCTTGGGTGAACTATTGCGGCCTGCCCGGCAACAAATATTATGAATTGGCGCAGAAGTACATGCCCAACGGCTCGTGCGGCGTCATCTCCTTCGGCTTGAAAGGCGGACGCGAAGTGGCCATCCGCTTCATGGACCACCTGAAGCTGGCAGCCATCGTCACCCACGTGGCCGATGCCCGCACCTGCGTGTTGCACCCCGCCAGTCATACGCACCGCCAGCTGACGGACGAACAGCTCATCGAGGCAGGCGTGCGCCCCGATCTCATTCGCTTCTCCGTAGGCATCGAGAATGCCGAGGACATCATCGCGGACATTGAGCAGGCCCTGAACGCTTGACGCACCGCTCGACAAGGAGAGAGCAAACCGCTCGATAGTGAGAGAGCAGGTTGCGAGCAATCCCTTGCAGAAGCCCCTCCTCTGCAAGGGATTGTCTTATTTCCGCTGTGAAGACGGGTTTCCTTTCAAAAAACAATTCTTTTCCGCCCATCGCTTTCAATCTTTAACATTTTTCAGTCAAACAACTAACAGATTTCACACAGATTATCCGTAATTTTGCGGTCGCGATAGTGGAAATATAAAAAAGATACTAACAACATTCATTATACAGATATGGCAAAAATAACCAAAGAAGCCGCCTTGCTCTACCACTCCATGGGCAAGCCGGGAAAAATCGAAGTAGTACCTACCAAACCTTACAGTACGCAGACCGACCTCTCGCTGGCCTATTCGCCGGGCGTGGCCGAACCGTGCTTGGAGATTGAAAAGAATCCCATCGACGCCTACAAGTACACGGCGAAGGGCAACCTGGTGGCCGTCATTTCCAACGGTACCGCCGTGCTCGGCCTGGGCGACATCGGCGCCATGGCGGGCAAGCCGGTGATGGAAGGCAAGGGATTGCTGTTTAAGATATATGCCGGCATCGATGTGTTCGACATCGAGGTGAACGAGAAAGACCCCGACAAGTTCGTCGAAGCCGTCAAAGCCATCGCGCCCACCTTCGGCGGCATCAACCTGGAGGACATCAAGGCCCCCGAGTGTTTCGAGATAGAACGCCGCCTGAAGGAAGAACTGGACATCCCCGTCATGCACGACGACCAGCACGGCACGGCCATCATCTCCAGTGCCGGGCTGCTCAACGCGCTGGAAGTGGCCGGCAAGCGGATTGAAGACGTGAAAATCGTGGTGAACGGCGCCGGCGCGTCGGCTGTCTCTTGCACGAAACTCTACATCTCGCTGGGCGCCCGCCTGGAGAACGTAGTGATGCTGGACAGCAAAGGAGTCATCCGCAAGGACCGCGAAGGCCTGAACGAACAGAAACGCTACTTTGCCACCGACCGGGACATCCACACCCTGGCCGAAGCCATCGAGGGGGCAGATGTCTTCCTGGGTCTCTCCAAAGGCAACGTACTGACGCAAGACATGGTACGCTCGATGGCGAAAGACCCCATCGTGTTCGCCCTGGCCAACCCCACGCCCGAGATTTCCTACGAAGACGCCATGGCCGCACGCCCCGACGTGCTGATGGCCACGGGCCGCTCGGATTATCCCAACCAGATAAACAACGTCATCGGCTTCCCCTACATCTTCCGTGGCGCATTGGATACTCATGCCAAGGCCATCAACGAGGAGATGAAGATTGCTGCCGTCCGCGCCATCGCCGGCCTGGCCAAGCAACCGGTGCCGGACGTAGTGAACAACGCCTACCACGTAAACGACCTGACCTTCGGGCGCGACTACTTCATCCCGAAACCCGTAGACCCGCGCCTCATCACCGAAGTGTCGTGCGCCGTGGCACGCGCGGCCATCGAGAGCGGAGTGGCACGCACCCCCATCACCGACTGGGACGCCTACAAGCAGCACCTGCTGGAACTGATGGGCTATGAGAGCCAGTTCACCGCCCAACTCTACGAACTGGCCCGCCAGAATCCCCAGCGCGTGGTCTTTGCCGAAGGTACGCACCCCAAGATGCTGAAGGCCGCCGTCGAGGCCAAGGCCGAAGGCATCTGCCAGCCCATCCTGCTGGGCAACGACGAACTCATCGCCAAGATGGCCAAGAAGCTCAACCTGAGCTTAGAAGGCATCGAAGTGGTGAACCTGCGCCATCCGGACGAACAGGAACGCCGCGAACGCTACGCCCACATCCTGGCCCAAAAACGCGCAAGAGAGGGCGCTACCTATGAGGAAGCCAACGATAAGATGTTCGAGCGCAACTACTTCGGCATGATGATGGTGGAAACGGGCGAAGCCGACGCCTTCATCACAGGGCTGTACACGAAGTATAGCAACACCATCAAGGTAGCCAAGGAAGTCATCGGCATACAACCGGGCTACAAGACCTTCGCTACGATGCACATCCTCAATTCGAAGAAAGGCATCATGTTCCTGGCCGACACGCTCATCAACCGCCATCCGGACACGAACATGCTCATCGACATCGCCAAGCTGACGGACAAGACCGTGCGCTTCTTCAACCAGACACCTGTCATCGCCATGCTGAGCTATTCGAACTTCGGCGCCGACACCGAGGGAAGCCCCGTCTGCGTACACGAAGCCGTGGACTACATGCAGACACACTACCCCGACCTGGCCATCGACGGAGAAATGCAAGTGAACTTCGCACTCAACCGCGAACTGCGCGACCAGAAGTACCCCTTCACGCGTCTGAACGGCAAGGAAGTCAACACACTCATCTTCCCCACCCTCTCGTCGGCCAACGCAGGCTACCAACTCCTCCAAGGGATGCACACGGACGGCGAACTGATTGGCCCGATACAAATGGGGTTGAACAAGCCCATCCACTTCACGGACTTCGAAAGCTCGGTGCGCGACATCGTGAACATCACGGCCGTGGCCGCTATCGACGCCATCGTGGCCAAGAAAAAAGCTGAACAATGAGCCGACGGCGCCTCTCGAAATCGCAGTGCGTGTGCATAGCGCTCCTTTGGGGAGCACTATGTTACTTGGTGCTCACGGGAGCCAAGCGCGTGGACGGGCCTGTCATCCTGATGATTCTCCTCTCGGGCGCGCTGGTATTCATACCTATCGTCAAAGCACTGCGGAAATAACAAATACAGGCAAGGCCGCCAAAGGACAACCCAAAGAGGGTGTATCGTAATATGCGATTCACCCTCTTTTTGCATTTCCCCCAATCATGCTGCAAAGTATCAAAGAATACAAGCGGCGTTTGTGGAAGCATACATTGACAGTCCCTTGCTGCACGTTTCCTGGAAAATTTACAGAAAGAAATCAAAGAACTAAATGTATAAACACTATCTTTGCGCAAACCTATCAGTGATATAGCGCAATGGAACAGGAAACGACTCATCAACTGGCTACTTCGCGTTTGATTCTCCGCCCTTGGCGGGAATCGGATGCGGAGGCCTTGTACAAATACGCCAAAGACCCTGCCATCGGTCCCGTTGCGGGCTGGCCTCCTCATACTTCGGTAGCGGACAGTTTGGAAATAATTCGCACGGTGTTTGCCGCTCCCGAAACGTATGCGGTGATATTGAAAGCGACGGACGAGCCGGTAGGCAGTGTGGGAATCATGTTCGGAGACGGTTTGCACAGTGCTGAAATGCAGACGGGTGAGGCGGAAATAGGCTATTGGATAGGTGTACCGTATTGGGGGCAAGGACTGATACCCGAAGCCGTGCGTTGCCTGCTGAAAAGGTGTTTTGAGGATTTGGGAATGACCGCCGTCTGGTGCGGGTATTATGACGGCAACGTGAAATCCCGGCGTGTGATGGAGAAATGCGGCTTCCGCTTTCATCATACGGAAGAAGGCAAGACTTCTCCGCTTGGCGATG
>CASEKR010000004.1 GCA_949288585.1 uncultured Bacteroides sp.
CACTTCGTGCGGCTGCTTAGAAGTGGATTATTCCAAAGAGCCGGTGCGTCCGGGCAAGGAAGCGATATTGCATTTGACCTATAAGGCGGACAATCCGGGATATGTCAGCAAGACGGTGCAGGTATATTGCAACGCGGCAGGATCACCGATAAAGTTTAGGGTGAAGGGAGAAGCGGAATGAAACCTTGCGTGGCGCAACATGGAGAATGATGTAATGCTTTGATTATTGGTGTACTATATAAAGTGAAAAAATGGTAACCTTGGATTTTAGCCTGTTTATTTGTTTGGATGCATGGGGATGCCTAAATTCGCGGCATGACAAAAAGAAAAAATAGAAGGAGACACCCGGCCAGTTTATTTGTTGGAGCAAGTAAGTGCCGGGTGCTCCCTAACCCTTAAAAAAGGAGGTGTGCAAAGATAGTGTATGTATTTTCTTGATTGGGCAATGCGGTTGCCTGTCCGTTGAAAGGATAGATACGGATGAAAAAAGGAATAATATTTAAAACTTAAAGACAAAGAATTGTGAAAAAGAAAACATTCAAAATAGCAATGGTTGCGGTCGTTGCGGCTGTTGCGGGATATACTGCTTATCAGAATCAGACAAAGGAAGTAGCTATGTCTGAATTGGCTTTGGCGAATGTGGAGGCATTAGCACAAGATAATGAAACTCCTGATGGTCGAAAATTATATGAGCATCATTGCGGAGATAGGCCTGGTACTCAGTGTAAACCTCTTTCTGTGAGTGGAAATACTTGTTCTGTAGAGCGTTCTTGTCCATAAAATGAGTCATTGTTACAACATTGCGGAATTATGGAACATAAATACCATAATTTCGCAATGAATTAATTTAGAAGAAGATTATGCTGAAAATATTTTATTGGTTTCAGTTCATATTGTTGTCTTTGTATATAGGTTCGTGTACAAATTCGAAGCCGGGATTACGGGACAGTATATCAGGAAATCATGTTGCGTTGATTGAAGAAGGAGATAGTTTGTTTATTACTGATAGTTTGCTGTCGTCCTACAATCGATTTTCTATTTACGAAGATACTTCCGGTAGTTATATTTATGCTTATAATGGTTATTTTCATAAGATAGATGTTTTCGATCTGAATAGAAAGAATGTGTCTTGTATCCAATTACAGAAAGAAGGGGCGGATGGTGTAGGCGGCGATATGTATAGCTTGTGTGTGCAAGAGTGCGATAGTATTTGGATGTATTGCATGCCTTACCTGTATTTGGTTGATTCTGTTGGAAAGGTTTGTGAGAAGAGAGAATTGCCATATTCTGAAGGCGGATTTATCTATTTGGAAGCCAATTTTTCTATATCTATCAATCGGCTGTTTTATCATTCTGGCCGAAATGCGTTGTTTTATTTATGCGTAACCCCTACCATAGACAGTGCGATTTATGAGGTCTATGAATATAACTTGCAAACAGGTGATTTTGAGAAGTATTTGCTGGAAGGCGGAGAAGTGGAGGAAAAAGCTGGGCAAAACTTTGGATGGAAACAGTATCCGAATGTTAGTTATACGGATAGTTTGATTGTTTATAATTTCCCTATAACTTCCAATATCTATACAATAAACTTAGATTCCGGCGTAAAGAGCGTATATGGTGGAAAAAGTAAGTTTACCTCTAATCTGGTATCAGAATTAGTCATGCCTTATGATTTTGCGACAGCCAATAAGCACTTGTTAGAAAATGTGCATTTCTTTGAGGTCTTATATGACAAACAGAGGCATTTATATTATCGTTTGCATTTGGGTGAAGTCACTTATAGTAATGAAGTGGATTTCTATGACCTTTATTTGCAGAAAAGATTGTATCTGACCGTTTTTGATGCTTCGTTTCGTGTAGTGAATGAAATGGATCTGGGGAATGAAGTTTATAATTATTATAATTTCTGGGGTGTAACGGATAAGGGCTTCTTCTTATCAAAAAGAGCTTTGTTGACAGACGAACAAGAAAACATGTTACGTTGGTCGTATATAACAACGTCCCATTTGTAATTTTGTTAAATATGTTTGTGCAGAAATCGATAAAATTCTTCTTCTTTTTTCTCTCTTTTTGCATTGTTTCTTGTATAGATAAAGAGGAAGAAAGAATAATGGGAATAATTTCAGAGTGGAAAGGGAAAAGTATATGTTTTCCTTCAAATTCCTATTTTACTCGTACTATTTCGGATACGATTCATTGGCCTCTGAATAATGTTCAGTACAAAATCCTAAGTTATGCGGATTCTGTAGGATGTATGAGTTGTAAACTGCAATTACCTTCATGGAAAAACTTTATTGAACAGTTGGATAGTATATGTCAAGATAAAGCAACCGTTTTGTTATTTCTTCATCCTAAGAAGGTAAAGGACATTCGCCCGATTTTGATAAATAATAATTTTGATTATCCGGTTTGCATAGATGTGAACGATTCTCTTAACAAACTGAACCATTTCCCGTCAGAAATGGAGTTTCAAACCTTCCTTTTAGATAAAGACAACAAGGTACTTGCCATCGGCAATCCAGTCCTGAATCCCGGTGTGAAGGAGCTTTACCTGAAAATCATCCAAGGCAAGCCCTTGCAAGACAAGGACAAGAAAAAGCGGGTGCAGACTACTGTTTCCCTCGACACCACCACCCTTTCATTGGGTAAATTTCCCTGGCAAGAAGAGCAACAAGCGACTTTCAAATTGAAGAACACGGGCGGCGAGCTTCTGGTTATCCATGATGTCGTTACCTCGTGCGGCTGCTTAGAAGTGGATTATTCCAAAGAGCCGGTGCGTCCGGGCAAGGAAGCGATATTGCATTTGACCTATAAGGCGGACTATGCGGGGTATGTCAGCAAGACGGTGCAGGTATATTGCAACGCGGCAGGATCGCCGATAAAGTTTAGGGTGAAGGGAGAAGCGGAATGAAACCTGGCGTGGCGCAACATGGAGAATGATGTAATGCTTTGATTATTGGTGTACTATATAAGGTGAAAAAATGGTAACCTTGGATTTTAGCCTGTTTATTTGTTAGGATGCATGGGGGTGCCTAAATTCGCGGCATAATAAAAAATAGAAGGAGACACCCGGCCAGTTTATTTGTTGGAGCAAGTAAGTGCCGGGTGCTCCCTAACCCTTAAAAAAGGAGGTGTGCAAAGATAGTGTATAGAAGGAGACACCCGGCCAGTTTATTTGTTGGAGCAAGTAAGTGCCGGGTGCTCCCTAACCCTTAAAAAAGGAGGTGTGCAAAGATAGTGTATTTTGTTGATTAGGCAATGCGGTTGCCTGTCCGTTGAAAGGATAGATACGGAGAAAATAGATTTATAAATTTTAAAAAGAACAATTATGAAAAACATAAAAATTAAAATGGCACTTGTCGCTGTTGTTGCGACTGTTGCAGGATATGTTACTTTTCAAAACCAAACAAAGGAAGTTATGTCAGAATTAGCTGTGGCGAATGTGGAGGCGTTGGCACAAGGAGAAGGATCTGGAGGTATAATACATTGTTGTACTAATACTGGCAAATGCATGATTGTTTACGATGATGGTATTTTTTATACTGTTGCCGGTATAAAGTTTTCTACCCCTTGTCCATGATTTTTACAGAAGTTTAATAGTAGGGGCTGTATTAGAATAAAAGTGCCTATATTTCTGTACAGCCTCTCATTAGTAGAATTGGAATATGTTGAAAAAGAATTTTATTTTTTTCTTGTTAGGAGTCATCTTGGTTTCTTGTCATTTTGAGAAAGAGAACGAGGTCTGGGCTAAGTTTCCTTTTGCGCAGTCATTGGAAAAGCTGGACTCTGCTCTGGTGAATGTCGATTCTATTGGTATTATAATAGGTTTGGCATGTGATGGTAGAAATTTGGTAGTCACTGATCCTCATTCCGGGAAATGTTATACGCTTTTCGATGCAAAAACGGGTGAATATATAGATCGTTTCGGTACTATCGGGCAAGGGCCGGAAGAAATAGAAAGAGCTTATCCGGGTTATCTGTCAGAGGGGATTTTTATTATTTGTAACGACCAGACGAGGCGTGTGCAAAGGTATTATATGGATTCTTTGAGGTATGGGCGGGAAGATGCTTCCCCTGTCCGTTTAACTCAATATAAATTGGATAATTTATATGTATCTAAGTTGGCAGCGTTGAACGATAGTACGTTCTTTTCTGCAGGCTTGTACCAGCCCAAGTGGCAATTTTGTTTATTTAATAAGAATAATGAGGTATTGTCTACGGGGGGCGATGTGTATAATGCCTCTGATAGTTCATTTAATGCTTTTACGCGTATGCAGTCTAATCAAGGCTATTTGGTTGCACATCCAAAATTGAAGACACGTTTTGCTTTTTCTCTTTTATTTTCATCGAACATGGATATTGTAGATGTTGAACGCGGAGAGATTGTTTTGGTGAAGTCATTGCATTGGAAGGATCCGATGCTTACGCCCACAGTCATGAGCGTAGGAGGAATGACGGCTTATAGTGCAGATCCTTCATTGGATGCACCTGTAGGTTATCTTGATTTGTGTGCTTCTGAAAAAGGGATTTATGCGTTGTATTCGGATGAGAAGTTTTCTGAAAGCAAGCGTGGTTCTAAGGATATTTTGTTTTTTGATTGGAATGGGAATCCGGTTGCCCGCTATCTATTGGATGTGGATGCTTATTATGTAGCAGTGGATCTGGAAGGGGAAAACTTATATGCAGCGGTTAGAAGTGAAGAAGGAATATGGGGCATATCATGTTATAAATTAGATTGAAAAAAGACATTAAAATTATGAGTAGGTGGAAAAATATTTTATCTGTCATCTTCTTGATGATTCTTTATTCATGTATAAATCCAGACAAAAGTAAGATACAGCATTTGTATTCAGAGTGGGAGGGGAAGGAAATATGTTTTCCATCTACTATGGATTTTATAACTTTTACAACAGATGATAAGGTACAATATTCATGGAAAAACGCTTCCTATAAGATTTTAAGTTATGTAGATTCTTTGGGTTGCATGAGTTGTAAGTTGCAATTACCGTTTTGGGAATCTTTTATTGACCAAGTAGATTCTTTGTGTGATGATAATGTGTCAGTGTTATTGGTCATGCATCCTAAAGACATAAAGGAGTTGCGCTTCTTGTTGAAAAGAGATCGTTTTGATTATCCTGTCTGTATTGATAGAAAGGATTCTTTAAATAAGTTGAATCATTTCCCGTCAGAAATGGAGTTTCAGACCTTCCTTTTAGATAAAGACAACAAGGTGCTTGCCATCGGCAATCCTGTCCTGAATCCCGGCGTGAAGGAGCTTTACCTGAAAATCATCCAAGGCAAGCCCTTGCAAGACAAGGACAAGAAAAAGCAAGTGCAGACCACCGTTTCCCTCGACACCACTACCCTTTCATTGGGCAAATTCCCCTGGCAAGAGGAGCAACAAGCGACTTTCACCTTGAAGAACACGGGCGACGAGCTTTTGGTTATCCATGATGTCGTCACTTCGTGCGGCTGCTTAGAAGTGGATTATTCGCCGGAGCCGGTGCGCCCGGGCAAGGAGGCGGTGCTGCATTTGACCTATAAGGCGGACTATGCGGGGTATGTCAGCAAGTCGGTGCAGGTGTATTGCAACGCGGCAGGATCGCCGATAAAGTTTAGGGTGAAGGGAGAAGCGGAATGAAACCTGGCGTGGCACAACATATCGGGTGGTGGTTAGACCGGGCTGTGAATGTCTTCTTAGGCATTTGCCTGCTGGCCGTGCTGTGGATTGTGCTGCAGGTGTTCGTGGTGACGTCGTTCCGCATCCCCAGCGACTCGATGGAGCCGACCTTAGAGGCGGGCGATGCGGTATTGGTGGAGAAGTGGAGCTATGGGCCGAGGCTGTTCAACGTGTGGGACGCCGTGGACGGGCAGCAGGTGCCCATCCGTCGCCTGCCGGGATGGAGGGGCGTGAAGCGCAACGATGTGATGGTCTTCAACAACCCTTACCCGGGGGAGTGGTTCCGGGTGCAGATGGACGTGATGCAGTATTACGTGAAGCGTTGCGTGGCCTTGCCGGGCGACACGTTCTACATCCGGGGCGGGCGTTACGGCGTAGTAGGTCAGGAAGGCGGAGTGGGCTACCGGAAGGGCCAAGAAGAGATGGCGCGCTGCTTCGCGGACAAGGAGCATCCGGTGGACGAGGTGCTGCTGAGGGCATATCCGCTGGACGAAAAGATAGGATGGACGGTGCTGGACTTCGGGCCGATGTATGTGCCCCGCGCAGGAGACAGCATTGCGATAGACAGCCATTCGTTCCGGCTGTACAAGCATCTCATGGAGTGGGAGCAAGGCGCGCCCGCCGAACAGCGGGACAGCGTTTTCTACTTGGACGGGAAGCCGATAACCGGCTACCGCTTCCGGAAGAATTATTACTTGGCGGCAGGAGACAAGGCGGTCAATTCGCGCGACTCGCGCTATTGGGGTTTCTTGCCCGAGGAATATATCGTGGGGAAGGTCTGGCGCATCTGGAAGTCGCTGGATTGGAAAGGGGAGATGAGATGGGAACGGGTAGGAAAGAAAGTGGAATGAAAAAAGGTTGGAACTTGTGAATATTGTTGTATTTTTGCGCAGAAATGCTGAAAATCATAATATCACGATGAAAAACCGGATATTGACCATGAGTATAGCCTTGTTTGCGGGGATTGCATTAACAAGCCTTGTGAGTGACTGTATCTATTCTTATCGGTTGGAGGCTTGGAAGTCGGAAACAAGAGAAGCCTTGCGCGGGGTTGTTGCGCAGGAAATTAAGAAACGAAGCGAGAAAGAAGGTTCTGTTTATTCTTGTTATGTAAAAGAAGAGATTTCTACTGATGAATTTGTAGCCGTTGATACTGCTTTTAAAGAAACTTCTATTTGGTTTTCATCCGGAGAAAATAAATATGTTTTTTCTTCCTATAAGGATGAACATAACATCGAAAAAAGTCCGATAGTACGTGGCTTTCATACTTATTTGTTTCAGAGGAATCCTTTAGATGTAAATTCATTGCGTATCCTTTGGAATGCGGAATTGAAGAAGGATGGTTGTCCGGGTGAAGGAACCTTGCGGGTAAATGTAGGGGGGACGGAACAGGCTTCTGCATCTGAAGGCTTCTCACAGGCGGATAGTCTGGATTATTTCACGATTGGGCATAGTTGTGAGATAGAGATAACGGCTTTCGCAAAAATTCAGTCTTATCAACTTTATTCGTGGAGCGATGGAGGCCTTTTGTTGTTGTGTTTTAGTCTCTGTTCGTTGCTTACATGGGTGTCATTGAATGCCCGTTATTTCTATGATCGCTATTTTGTGCGGAAAATTCCGGTAGTAATGGTAGAACAGGAACATCCCTGTTGTTATCAATTGATGGACGGTACCATTTTCAACCGGGATGATTTGTCTTTGGAGAAAAATGAGTCTCGGGTTAGTTTGACTTCTCAGAGTGCAGAGTTATTGCTATTGTTGGTTCAAGCTCATGAAGAAACTGTTTCCATTCAAAAATTGATAGATGGATTATGGCCGGATGGCAGTGGAAATGACGCTCGGTTGCATCAGGCGATTAGTCGGTTGAACAAGTCATTAAAGAGCATTTCTGCTTGCAAGGTTGAGAATAGGCGGGGTGTTTATCGCTTGGTGGCGGTCAATCAGTTGTTAGAGAAGTCTGACATTTCGTAACAAACTGGTTTTAGAAATGTTTTTGCAGCAATGTCAGACTTTGTCAGACAAAAAATAGGTGGATTTTCGTTTCTTTTTTAGAACTTTAGGGCGCAAAACCGATTAAATGCTTTATAGCCTGTCGTTTAAATTTTTATTTGCTCTGTCATCCTGAGCGCAAGCGAAGGATCTCCCGACGAGCGAGAAGACATTCAGGAGATGTTTCGTTCCGCTCCCTTAGACAGAGAAAGCGATTTTTAAGCAAGACCTTAAAGTATAACGTAAAAACAGAAAAGCTATGAAACTTAAAATCTTATTAGTGATGGTGACGGTAGCATCTATAGCTACCTTGTTTATGGTTTATTCAGGTAACCGGAAAAAGATGTTGAATGACCTGATGTCAGAAAATGTAGAAGCCTTGGCTGCAGGAGAATACGGTAGTGCTTACCAATGTTGGGGTTCAGGTAGCCTGTATTGTCCTTATTCCGGGCGTAATGTTTATATGATACTGACTGGATATAGCCTTGAGTAAATAACTTTATGGCGAGTGGAAATAGCGAGATTGAAAGGAGACACCCGGCGTGTTTATTTGTTGGCGCAAGTACGTGCCGGGTGCTCTATCACCCTGTAAAAAAGGAGGTGTGCAAAGATAGTATATTTTTTTGATGGGGCAATGCGGTTGCCTGTCCGTTGAAAGGATAGATACGGACGGAATTTTAGTTGTATAACTTTAACTGTAAGAAACATGAAGAAAATAATGAAAATTGCAATTGTCGCTATCGTTGCGGCTGTTGCGGGATATGGCATTTATGAAGCTCAAACAGGAAATGCGATGTCTGAATTTGCTTTGGCAAATGTAGAAGCCTTGGCTGCCGGTGAGAGTGGATTTGATTGTCATATTGATTGGAATTATTCCCAATATTGCAATTATTATGCAAATGGCCCACTTTGCCCTTGTGGATTTTAGGATGATATCGTGAAACGATGAGGATATTTGCTTTATGCTGATATCCTCATCTTGAAAAAAATCGTAGTTTATGCTTAGGATATTGTTATTATTATTGCTTTGCACCCTGTTTTCATGCAAAAAAACGCAAGAGGCAGTGCGTTTGGATACGCATCAGTTGAGACCTACTGGAGACATAAAGGAATTTGTTTTGGATACTGATGTGCGTTATAATTGTTTTTACCTTTACCTTTTTAAAGATAAGTCTGGACGTGATTATTTGTCTTTCTTGAATTATCGCACGAATCAGATTTATTTTTATGATTGGAAAACGGCAGAGTGCATATTGAAACTGGAATTAGATGCCGAAGGGCCTGATGGCGTTGTGCTATGCTCCGGTTATTATGTGAAAGATTTTGATAATATCTATGTTACTAATTATGCTTATCCAGGTTTGATTCGAGTGGATACGACGGCACATATTGTGCAAAAGATACCTTATGGCATAACCCAAGACGGCTATGAGATCTTTCAATCATATGCTCCTTCCTCTTTTGCCTATAATGCTCCTGTGGTTATGGGTGATAGCATATATATAGCGCAACCTCCATCCCGGTTTTTCCCAATAGAACGAACTCCTTTATCTATTTTGATAGATACGGTTCGACATAGTTCCGTATCGTTACCATTAACTTATGAAATATTGAGTGAGAAAGAAAAAGGAACTAATTATTATGGTACGTTCAGCCGCATATTTGATGGGAAAAATTTTATATATTCTTTTCGTGTGAAAGAAGATATTATCATAGCTTCTCTTGATCATCGTGTGGTAAAACAAGTAAAAGTGACGAGCCGTTATTTGGGTGATGTAACGAGGGTGCAGGAAGATACGGAATGGGGACCTAAGCAGAATTTGGAGTTAGCGCGTTATGGAGATTTGATTTATGATCCTTATAGGGAAGTGTATTATCGTTTTGCTTATCCGAAAGTCAGTTTGGAAAATGATATGAATTGGTGGGGAAAATCGATTTTTGGTCGTAAAAAATTCTCTGTTATTATACTGAATAAGGACTTTCAGATTATAGGCGAAACGTTGTTCCCTGAATCTATTTACAATTCTTATGTGTTTTTTGTGCGTGAGGACGGTTTGTATATCAGCCGCGATTATCAGATGCTTTATGGGAATCAATCAGATGATTACATGACTTTTGAACGTGTGGAATTAGTAAAAAAATGATATTTTAGATTTAGCAGATATGAGATTTCGACAGATTTTAGTGCTCATGCCTTTTTTGTTTTTATCTTGTATGGATAGCACCAGACCACAAATAGCAAATATGGTAGAGGAATGGTATGGAAAAACGCTTTCTTTTCCTTCTAATTTGAAGTTTGTTTTATATGATAAAGAGGTAACTTCATTGTTGCAAAATGAATGGGATTACGCTGTTGTTTCTTATACGGATTCCATAGGATGTACGAGTTGTAAACTACAGTTGAACAGATGGAAGGAATTGATAAATGCTTTTGATACTCTTTATGTTCAAAAAGTTACATTCCTATTTATTATGCATCCTTTTGATCGAAAAGAGTTGGTACAGTTATTAAAAGAATACCAGTTTGATTATCCAGTGTGTATAGATGAGGATAATCTTTTTAATAAACAAAATCATGTTCCTAAAAACAATATGTTTCAGACTTTTTTGCTGAATAAAAATAGTGAGATACTTGCCATAGGTAATCCGGTCTTAAATCCGAAGGTTAAAGCACTTTATCAGGAGATCATCCAAGGAAAAACCTTACAAGGCGAGGACGAGAAAAAGCGAGTGCAGACCACTGTTTCCCTTGACACCACTACCCTCTCGTTAGGCAAATTCCCCTGGCAAGAGGAGCAGCAGGCGACTTTCAGCTGCTTAGAAGTGGATTATTCCAAAGAGCCGGTGCGTCCGGGCAAGGAAGCGATATTGCATTTGACCTATAAGGCGGACAATCCGGGGTATGTCAGCAAGACGGTGCAGGTGTATTGCAACGCGAAAGGTTCGCCGGTGAAATTTTGGGTGAAGGGAGAAGCGGAATGAAATCTTGCGCAGCACAATATGGAGAATACTGTAATGCTTTGATTATTGGTATATTATATAAGGTGAAAAAATGGTAACCTTGGATTTTGGTCTGTTTATTTGTTTGGATGCATGGGGATGCCTAAATTCGCAAATAATAAAAAGAAAAATAGAAGGAGACACCCGGCCGATTTATTTGTGGGCGCAAGTAAGTACCGGGTGCTCCATAACCCTTAAAAAAGGAGGTTGAAGACAAAAATACGAAGATTTTTTGATTAGGCAATGCGGTTGCCTGTCCGTTGAAAGGAAATGATTTTATAAAAACTTAAGAAGAAAAATATTGTCATGAAAAAGAAAATAGCAATGGTTGCGGTAGTTATGGCTGTTGCAGGATATGAGATTTATCAAAGTCAAATAAGAAATAGTATACCGGCTTTGGCTTTGGAGAATGTAGAAGCTTTAGCCGCCGGGGAAAGTGGGAATTATGATTGTGTTGAGCCTTATACTATTAAATGTTCTCAAGAAGGATCAATAAGAGTCCCAGGGTATCGAATAGATAAATAAATCATCTAACATTGCGGATAGCAAATTATAAATAAGCATAACATGTTGAATAATGTTTTTGAGTTTGTTATCCGCTTTTTTCTCAACGGGGGAATTCATGAAAAAATTTTTATATCAGATATTTATTGTATTGGTGATGTCTTCTTGCGTTTCTAAGGAGCAGACGATGCTTTCGTCTTTTCCATTGGAGTATAGTGTTGTTTTGCAAGAATTGTCGATAGAGAAAGATAGTATTCGCAATCCGTATTTGATGGGAAGTGTAGCAGGCAAATTGTTTTTTGTGAATAGGAATATGGATAAATTGGTTTCTATGTTTGATTTGAAATCAGGGAACTTTATAGGGGACTTTATTTCAAAAGGAGTAGGACCGAATGAATTGTTATTTATCTCCAGCATAAGCAGCGCAGGAAAACAGTTAGCTGTTTTTGATGCAACGATGGGGTCAGGGGTTATGCAATATTACACGGTGAATTATGATGGCTTGCAATTTGATTCGGAAATCGATTTGCCAAACCATTCTGAGGAGCTAATTTCCGCATTTAATGGAATCTCATTAGCAGATGATGGTTTAATGGTTACAGGGTTAACTTCGTCGAGACGTTTGATATGGATAGATATGCAAGGTAAAGTATGGAAGTCTTTTGGGGATTATCCTGATGATGAGGAGAAAAGCTGCATGGAGAAAGGGTTTGCTTATCAATGTTTTATGACTTATTCGTTTTTTCATAAGGTGCTGGCAGTAGGAAACTGCTTTGGAGAAGGTATTTCTTTTTATGATTTACAGAATAAAAGCGCTCCTTTGTTACTGGCCGAGTATATAGGCAGTTCTCCGAAATATAAGCCTGCACAAGATGGAGTGATTTTTGACCGTGAGAATATTTTGGGAGTGGTAGAAATGGAGTCTACTCCGGATTATTGTGTAGTGTTATATAGAGGTAAATCTTATTTCGGAACAGAGTACGGAGGCGACAAATTATTGTTTTTTGATTGGAATGGGCAACCTGTAACAATATTCGCCCTACGCCATCGACGCCCTCTACGATTGTTTTTTGATTGGAATGGGCAACCTGTAACAATAGTGCCATTAGATCAAGTATATAAGAATATGGCGTATGATGAAGAAAATAATCGGTTGATATTGTTAGGGATTAGCAAAGAACATGGAGATTATCGGGTGGTTGCAATAGATATGTCTTTAATCTGTTGAAAGAATATCTATAAGAAATAGAAACTAAAAAATGAAGGATTGAACATGAAGGATAGAGATTGGATTTCTTTTTCTTCAAAAAAAGAAAAAGCAAGAAAAACCGAACATTGTTTGTTCTGTTCTTCATTGAATGTGTTGCTGAACGTTTGTTTTTATCTTTGTGTACTTGCAGTGGCCTATGTATTATTGCAGGTGTTTGTAGTAACTTCATTCCGTATTCCTTCGGATTCGATGATGCCGGCTTTGTGGCCGGGCGACCGGATTTGGGTGGATAAGTGTTCTGGTGGTGCCCGCCTGTTCGATTTGTGGGATGCTGCGGAAAGGAAAGAGGTTCTAATCCGGCGGATGCCTGGTTGGCGCGATTTTCACCGAAACGATGTGTTGGTGTTTAATTTTCCTTATAGGGAAGGCCGGTGGGACAGTATTGCGATGGATGTGCGAAGGTATTTTGTCAAGCGTTGCATCGCTGTGCCGGGCGATACGTTAGAAATCCGGGGTGGATATTATCGGATACGGAACATGCAGGAGAGTTTGGGCTATGTGGCTGGGCAACGGGAGATTGCCCAATTGCCGGACAGCGGACGGATGGGCGTGGCGATGGAGTGTTACCCCTGGGATAAAAGGTTGGGGTGGACGATAAAGGAGTTTGGCCCGTTAGTGGTACCGTGCAAAGGCATGCTAATGACGATGGATGGGTTGAATTGCTTGCTCTATGGGAAATTGGTAGAATGGGAACAGAATCGTAAATTGTATGCCGATAGCCGGGGAGATGTGTACTTGGGAGACAGCTTGATAAGGAGTTATGTTTTCCGGGAGAATTATTATTTCGTGGGCGGGGACAAGGCCTTAAATTCGCAGGACTCCCGTTACTGGGGGCTGTTGCCGGAACCGTTTATAGTGGGAAGGGCTTGGCGGATATGGAAGTCGGTGGATGAAGACGGACGCATACGTTGGGAACGAATATTGAAGAAAGTGGAATGAACAGTTATAAAAATAAAAAGCGATGAATAAGAGTGCGTGGAATAGGCTAATCTGTCTCGGGATGCTACTGGTGATGTTGTTGGGGGCATGCCGGGATGATATGCGTCTGGAATATGCTTTGCAGGTTGCTGGAGAGAACCGGGCGGAGTTGGAGCGGGTACTGGCATATTATGAGGACGAGCCGGAGAAACAGAAGGCGGCTCGTTTTCTGATAGAGAACATGCCATACTATCATTCGAAACAAGGGGAGAAGTTGGATTCGCTGAAAGAGGTATTGGCTTCGGCCGATTCATTGGGGGTCATTCAAGGTCCTTCGTGGTATTATCCGAACTGGCCCTCGTATGCGCCTGAAAACTTGCAGCGGATAGAAGACGTACAAGTTATTACCGCTGATTTTCTGATAAGAAACATCGATCTGGCATTTGAGGTCTGGAAAAAATGGCCTTGGAACACAGAACTTTCGTGGGAAGAGTTTTGTGAGTTTATTTTGCCTTATCGGGTGGGAAACGAGCCGTTGGAGAATTGGCGGGAGGTTTGCTATAGACGCTATTCTTTTTTGTTGGATTCGGTTTATACGGGCAATGACCCGATTGAGGCAGTGAAGGTAGTATGTAACTATCTGGAGAAAGAGCGTCCTTTCCGTCTGTCGTGGATGTTCAATTATCCGCATTTGGGTGGAAACTTCCTTTTGGAGTATCGTATCGGGAAATGCAGGGAGGCTTGCGACTTTATCGCCTATGTATTACGGGCTTTGGGGATTCCGGTGGCTTTCGATTTCTATACGTATAGTGCCGAAAATCGCATGGGGCATATTTGGACGGTCGTGAAAGACACAGTGGGTGGTTGGCTTCCTTTCAATTTTCCTTATACTTTTCCGGAATCTGGGAACTACTTTATAGACAATCGGCGTCCCAGTGTGATTTACAGGCAATATTTCGGCCGTCGGTGGAATAGGTCTCGCGAATGGTTGGAAGATGCGGCTGTGCCGATAGAATTTAAGAATGTGTTTCGCGAAAAGGTGTCGGAGAATTATTTTCAGACGGATTTGGAGGTTCCAGTGCAAGGGATTTCAGGAGAGTATGTTTGCTTGGGTGTGTTTGGCGTCCGAGGGTGGCGGGGGATAGACATAGCTAAAGTGAAGCATGGGAAAGCGATTTTCAGGAATATAGGATCCAAGCAGATTTATATTTTGATGGGTTATCAGGACGGTTTATATGTTCCGCAGGGCAATCCGTTCTATTTTGAAGGGAACGGGATGCGGGAATTTAAAGCCGATGCCAAGCGGCGCGATTCTGTCGTGCTGTATCGGAAATATCCTCTTTCTGAACGAATAAAGGCGTATATGGCGGGAATGAAGGGTGGACGTTTCGAGATCTCGAATAATAAAGATTTCCGCCAGTCGGCAGTGATAGGACGAGTAGAGGAAGCGCCGCAGGTAAATTGGAACAAGGTTTCATTGGCGAAGCCTGTAAGTGGTCGATATGTGCGCTATGTTTCTGCTCCGAACGAATATGCCGAGGTAGCGGAAATGCACTTTTATGAAGACGGGCATGAATGGATACCGGTGGGGAGTTGGGCCGATGCTCCGGCTTCAATAGGGACAGGAGCATATCAGGTGTATGATCATAATCCTTTGACACATTATATTTCTTCACAAGGCGGAGCTTCCATCACCATTGATTTTGGAAAGGAAGTATGGATAGACAGTTTTGCTTTTATGCCTCGCAATGATGATAATTTTATCCGGATAGGCGATGAGTATGAGTTGTTTTATTGGGGTGAAGGAAAGTGGCAGTCGTTGGGACGACAGCAGGCAACGGAGATTCGCTTGGTTTATGAAGATGTTCCGATCGGGGCTTTGCTGCATTTGCATGATTGGACGCGAGGAGAGGAGGAATTACCGTTTTATTTGGAAGGTGGCAAACAGGTGTTTGCTTCGGAGGGGATAGATTGATATGAGGAAATTGGTTTCCATAGGATTCTTGTTTGGCGGAATATGTTTTCTGTTGAGTATGGTTATTGCTACCAGTTCGACATTGCCTTCTGGCGAAACTGCCTTTCAGTGGCTGTGGTTCGACCGGGCGGCCTTGGCTGCTGCGGCGTGCATAGTTGTCGGGCTGTTGCTCTGCCGGAAGGAGGCTTTGGACTTTCCGACGACGGTGTCTTGGGCCTTGATGGGCTGGGCGGCAGTGCAGGCTGTCATCGGCTTGCGGCAGGTGTTCGGCTTCGAGGCGTCGGGACATGCGCTGTATGCGCTGACGGGCAGCTTTTTCAATCCGGGGCCGTATGCGGGCTATCTGGCTATGGCGTTGCCGGTGTGCCTGCATGAATACCTGCGGCAGGCAGACTGGAGACGTTATGCGGCAGGCGGTGTGGGACTGTTGTTGCTCTGCGTGCTGCCGGCCACGATGAGCCGTTCGGCCTACTTTGCGGCGGGCGTGTCGTGCTTGTGGGTGTATGGTTGCCATGCAGGCTGGGGCAATCGGTTGAGGAAAGCCTGGAGGGAGAGACGTCGCCGGTGCCTGCTGGTGGCGGGCGGCGTGTTCTTCGCGTTTTGCTTGGCGGGCGCGGCGTTGTTTTACTTGAAGCCCGATTCGGCGCGGGGACGCCTGTTCATGTGGAAGATAACCGCCCGCGCGGTGGCGGAGAAGCCTTGGACTGGCTATGGGCCGGGGAGTTTCCCGGCAGCTTACGGCGAGGCGCAGGCTGCTTACTTCGCGGCAGGCGATTATGCCGAGTGGGAAGAGCGCGTGGCGGGCAGTCCGGAGTATGCGTTCAATGAATATTTGCAGGCGGCGGTGGTGATGGGCGTTCCCATTGCCATAGTCGGGTTGATTGGTGTTTTTATTTGTATCTTTGCAGCTTGGAGAAAAGGGCGTTTCGGCATACTTGGTGCTTTGGTGTCGCTGGGGATATTTTCCTGTTCGTCCTATCCGTTTCAACTGCCGGTGTTTTTGGTGACGGGCGTTTGCCTGTTGGCTGCCTGCCTGATGGGAAAAGGCCGGAAAGCATGGTGGGCGGTCGCCTTGTTAGCAGTGGCGGTGGGGCTGGCGCGCCTTTCTTACGACCGGGGAAGGGTAGAGGCTTGCCGTGATTGGCCGAATGCGCGGACGTTGTACCATGCCGGGGCGTATGCCTTGGCGGAGGAAGCATACGAGCGGCTGTATCCGCAGTTGAAAGACCGGACGCCTTTCTTGTTTGAATACGGGCATGGGCTGCACAAGCAGGGGAAGTATAAGGAATCGAACCGGATGTTGCGCATCGCCGCCCGGCACAGTTGCGACCCGATGATATGGAACATCCGGGGGAAGAACTACCAGGCGATGGGCGCATACGGACAGGCGGAGGAGTGTTTCCTCCGGGCGGCGCACCTGTTGCCGGGACGGATTTACCCGTATTACCTGTTGGCGAAGTTGTATGCCTCGCCCGGATATAGGCATCCGGAGAAATTGGAAGAGATGAAACGCCTCGTCAGGAGCAAGAAGCCGAAGGTGCCTTCTACGGCCGTCCGGCAGATGCGCGAGGAGGTGGAAGAATTGGAGTAACTTTGATTTTGGTTTGTAGGAATTGAATATAATATGTTCCTTTGCGGGAACTTTGCCGGGACGGGATATCTGCCATGGCTCTTGGGGGCATCGACGGGTATTCGGCCGGGGAAGGACTGACGGGAACAGAAAATAAAACGATAGATATGACAAAATGTATCAGGAAATGGCAAGGATGGCTCTGCTTAGGATGGGCAGCATTGTCGCTTTCTTGCTCGGGAGGCGGTGAAGAACAACAGGCCGACGACGGGGCAGAGGATCGGGAGGAGAAAACTTCCGTCATGTCGGACATGATAAGCGAAGTGACCGTGGAAGTGCTGAAGGCGCAGGATTTCGAGCACGAGTTGGTGAGCAACGGCAAATTGGTGGCCGGACAGCAGGCCGACTTGAAGTTTGAGACGCAAGGCGTGGTGGCGGCCGTCTATGTGAAGAACGGCGAGCACGTGCGCAAAGGGCAGAAGCTGGCCGAGTTGGATAAGTTTACGCTGACGCGCAAGGTGGCGCAAGCCCGCGATGCCATGGAACAGGCGCGCCTGCAGATGCAGGATGTGCTGATAGGGCAGGGATATTCCGCCGGAGATTCGGTCGGGGTGCCTGCCGATATTGCGCGCTTGGCGCGGGTAAAGAGCGGATACGACCGCAGCGTGGCCGACTATGAACTGGCCAAGCGGGAAGAGGAGAACGCGACGCTGAAGGCGCCTTTCGACGGCGTGGTGGCCAATCTGTTTGCCAAACCTTACAACGAACCGGACGCTTCGAAGGCATTCTGTACGATTGTAGGCACGCAGCAGATGGAGGCCGATTTCACAGTGCTGGAGAACGAACTGCCGCTGATAAAGGCGGGCGACCGCGTGGAGGTGACTCCCTATTCGGACGCGGCGTCGCATTATGCGGGGCATGTCACGGAAATCAATCCCTTGGTAGACGAGAAGGGCATGGTGCGTGTCAAGGCTGTGGTGGACGGGAAAGGCAGGCTGTTCAGCGGGATGAACGTGCGTGTCAGCGTACATCGCTCGTTGGGCAAGCAATTGGTGGTTCCCAAGAGTGCCGTGGTGCTCCGCACGGGCAAGCAGGTAATCTTCACCTTAGAGAACGGCAAGGCGATGTGGAACTATGTGCATACGGCATTGGAGAACTCAGACAACTACAGCCTGGCTGACGGGCTGGAAGAAGGCGATACCGTGATTGTGACGGGCAATATCAACCTGGCCAATGAATCGCCGGTCAAGGTAATTGGAAATTAAGAATTAAGAATTGAAAAATAAGAATCTGGAGAACTTCCATTGACCATCAACCACTAATTTAACTATCATCGCATGATAAAGTTCCTTATACAGCGGCCCATAGCCGTGCTGATGGCCTTCACTGTCTGCTTCATACTGGGAGTGGTGACGTACGTGACGTTGCCTGTCTCATTGCTGCCGGACATTGCCATCCCGGAAATCACGGTGCAGGTGACGGCGGAGAACACCTCGGCGCGCGAGTTGGAGAACACCGTGGTGAAGCCCCTGCGACAGCAACTCATCCAGGTATCGAAGCTGGAGGACATGCACAGCGAGACGCGCGACGGGGCCGGCCTGATCCGTCTGGGCTTTGACTATGGCACGAACACGGACTTGGCTTTTATCGAGGTGAACGAGAAGATAGACGCCGCCATGAACTACCTGCCCAAGGAAGTGGACCGCCCCAAGGTGGTAAAGGCCAGCGCGACGGACATCCCCGTGTTCTACCTCTACCTGACATTGAAGAACGACAGCGCCTTTGCTTCTACGGACGAGGGAGCCTTTCTGAACCTATGCGAGTTTGCCGAGGGGGTCATCCGGAGGCGCATCGAGCAACTGCCCGAGGTGGCTATGGTGGACGTGACGGGCGTGCTGGAACGCGAATTGCAGATAGTGCCCGACGAGGACAAACTGGCTGTGTTGGGGCTTTCTGCCGAGGACATTGAGCAGGCATTGGCGCAAAACAATGTGGAGCCGGGCAGTATGACCGTGCGCGACGGTTATTATGAATACAACATCAAGTTCTCTACCGTGTTGCGTACGGAGGAAGATGTGCGCGACATCCTGCTGCGCAAGGAAGACCGCATCATCCGTCTGGGCGACTTCTGCGACGTGCGCGTCGTGCCTGCCGAGGAGCGGGGCTTAGTGCTGAGCAACGGCAAGAGAGCGGTGGCCCTGGCCGTTATCAAGCAGGCGGACGAGACGATGGCGGACATGAAGGAGGCTGTGGGTCGGACGATGGACGACTTCCGCCGCACGTATCCCGACATCGACTTCAGCGTGAGTCGCAACCAGACGGAACTGCTGGACTATACCATCGACAACTTGCAGGAGAATCTCTTGCAGGGTTTCCTGTTCATCTGTTTCTTCGCGATGTTGTTCTTGGGCGATGTGAAGTCGCCGCTCATCATCGGGTTGAGCATGTTGGTGTCGCTGGTGGCGGGATTCATCTTCTTCTATCTGTTCGGCTTGTCGCTGAACATTATTTCGCTGTCGGGTCTGATTCTGGCCTTGGGAATGATGATAGACAACAGCATCATCGTGGCGGAAAACATTTCGCAGTACCGGGAGCGGGGGTATAGCCTCCGCAGGGCTTGCGTGGCGGGCACGGAGGAAGTGCTGACGCCCATGATTAGTTCGTCGCTCACGACGGTGGCTGTCTTTGTCCCGCTGGTCTTCATGAGTGGCATCGGCGGGGCGTTGTTCTACGACCAGGCCTTCTCGGTGACGGTGGGGCAGGTGACTTCATACTTCACGGGCATCCTGCTTTTGCCGGTTCTCTACTACTTGGTCTACCGCACGGGTCTCGGCAGAAGGCGTCGGCGGTGGCGGTTGCCGGTGCATCTGCACAACCCGTTGAAGGGACATGCGCTGGACCGTTTTTATGATGCGGGGGTAGACTGGGTGTTTGCCCACAAGCGTTTGGCGGTGTCGTTCTGCGCGGTGTCGGTGCCGCTGTGCGTGGGGATGTTCTTCTTCATGGAGAAGGAACGGATGCCTCGGGTGGACCAGACCGAACTGGCGGTGCGGGTGGATTGGAACGAGAATATCCACGTAGACGAGAACCGCCGCCGGGTGGAGACGCTGATGGGGCGGCTCCGGGCGGACGTGGCGGAGCAGACGGCCGAAGTAGGGCAGCAGGATTACCTGCTGAACAGGGGGCAGGCTCTCTCGTCGTCGGAGGCGGAATTGTATTTCAAGACTGGGAAACCGGAAGACATCGCCCCGCTGCAAGAGAAGATACATGCGCTGGTGAAGGCCGCCCATCCGCAGGCCGTCGTGTCGTTCTCGCCGCCGGAGACGGTGTTCGAGAAACTGTTTGACACGGGCGAGGCCGAGGTGGTAGCCGAACTCTATGCCCGCAACCGCCAGGAGGATCCCGACCCCGGAGAGTTGCGCGACCTGGAGAGGCGGCTGTCGCAGGCGGCGGGCACGGAGCCGGTGGGCCTGGCTTTCGAGGAGCAGGTGGAGATTTCTATCCTCGAAGAGCGGCTGCTGCTCTACCGCGTGAGCTACGACGAGGTGGTGCGCACGCTCCGATCGGCGTTCAAGGAGAACGACGTGGCCGTGCTCCACTCCTACCAGCAATACCTGCCCATCGGCATCGTGGGCGAGGACAAGACGGTGGACGAGGTGCTGCGGACGACGCTGGTGCGCACGCAGCCCGACGCCTATGGGCAGGTGGACCACCTGCCGTTGAGCTACTTCGTCCGCCTTTCGCCGGGTGAGGACCTGAAGTCCATCACTGCCGGGCGCAACGGTGAGTACGTCCCCCTGCCTTTCCCCGACGTACGGGATCCGGAGCAGATGATGCGCCGGGTGAAGCAGGAGGCCGACGCCACGGGGCGTTGGGAGGCGCAGTTCGGCGGCAGCTTCTTCTCCAACCGCCAGATGCTCGACTCCTTGGTGGTCATCCTTCTCGTCTCCGTCCTGCTGATGTACTTCATCCTGGCCGCCCAGTTCGAGAGCTTCCTGCAGCCGCTCATCGTCCTGCTGGAGATACCGGTCGACCTGGCCTTCGCCCTCGTCCTGCTCTGGGTGTGCGGGCATACGCTGAACCTCATGTCGGCCATCGGCCTTATCGTCACCTGCGGCATCATCATCAACGACTCCATCCTGAAGCTCGATGCCATCAACGAACTGCGCCGTCAGGGCTGGGCGCTCCTGCCGGCCATCCACGAAGCGGGCCGCCGTCGCCTCCGCCCCATCCTGATGACGGCGTTGACGTCGGTCTGCGGCATGGTGCCCCTGCTGTTCGACTCGGACATGGGCTCGGAACTTCAGCACCCCTTCGTCATCAGTATGCTCGGCTCGATGGCCATCGGCACCGCCGTCAGCCTCTTCGTCATCCCGCTTTTCTACTGGTTCATCTACCGCCGGGCGGATCGGGGACGCGCCCTGATTTGTAAAGAATAATGGATGAAAAATGATGAAAATGCAACTATTTGATAATCAGGCATCCGGACAGAGGCCACCAAAGGTGGTACCTTTGGTGGCCAAAGGTAGTACCTTTGGTAGGCAAAGGTGGCACCTTTTCTTGCCTAAGGCGGCATCTTTCCCCTCCTTCGTCCGGATGTGTAAATATTTATGATAATGAAGAAGATACTTATCCTCGCCCTCCTGGCCCTGCCCGCCGCTCTGCCGGCACAGGAAACCCTGACGCTGGACTTGCCCGGAGCCATCCGCCTGGCCAACGACAGTTCGCTGGAAGCCTTCCGTGCACAGAACATGTACCTCAGCGGATACTGGGAGTACCGTGCCTACCGTGCCGGCCGCCTGCCCAGCCTGACGCTGGACTTGACCCCCGCGCAGTACTACCGCGACATCACGCGCCGCTATGATTCGGAGGCCGACATCGACGTCTATCGCACCCAGCAGTCGTTCTACGCCTATGGCAACCTGTCGCTCCAGCAGAACTTCGACCTGACGGGCGGCACCTTCTACGCCAACACTTCGTTGGGATACATGCGCAATTTCGGCGCCAACCGCTACACGCAATACACCAGTGTCCCCTTCCAGGTGGGCTATTCGCAGGACCTCGTGGGCTACAACGCCTTCCGCTGGCAGCGCAAGATAGAACCGCTGAAATATGAGAAGGTGAAAAAGCAATACCTCTACAACGCCGAGCAGGTGAGCGAACAGGCCACTACCTACTTCTTCCAACTCGCCCAGGCGCAGGCCGAATATGACCTGGCCGCCGACCAAGCCGCCAGCACCGATACCCTGTGGCGCATCGGCCGCGAACGATTCAAGATAGCCGGCATCAGCCGTGCCGATTTGCTGACCCTCGAATTGGACCATGTCAATGCGCAGAACACCCTCCAGACCGCCGCCAGCGACCTGAAGCGCGCCATGTTCACCCTCGCCTCCTTCCTCAACCTCCCCAAGGACACCCGCATCCGCCTCCTCTTGCCCGGCCCGCCCAGGGGCTTCACCGTCCCCGTCGACAAGGCCCTCGACATGGCCCGCGCCAACAACCCCGACTTCCTCCAACTCCGCCAGGATGTCCTCGAAGCCGAGCAGGAAGTCGACCGTACCCGCAAGGAGTCGCGCTTCAACGCCAGCATCAATGCCAGCATCGGCTTCAACCAAGTGGCCGAAGACCTCGGTGCCGCCTACCGCCGCCCCCTCCAGCAGGACATGGTCTCCGTCTCCGTCTCCATCCCCTTGGTCGACTGGGGCGTCCGCAAAGGCAAGTACAACATGGCCAAGAATAACCTCAATGTCGTGCGCATCTCCTCCCGCCAGCAGGAGATCAGCGTCGAGGAAGAAGTCATCATGACCGTGGGCGATTTCAATCTCCAGCAGTCCCTCGTGCAGAGCGCCTCCCGCGCACTCGACCTCGCCGACCTGGCCTACGAGCAAACCCGCCAACGCTTCGTCATCGGACAGGCCGACGTCAACAGCCTCACCCTCTCGCAGAACCGCCGCCAGGAGGCGCAGCGCAATTACATCTCCGCCCTCCAGACCTATTGGGAGAGCTACTACAAGATACGCCGCCTCACTCTCTTTGACTTCGCCAGCGGCTTCTCCCTCTCCGACAAGTTCGACTGGAATACCCTAAACTGACCTGCCCATGGAAACCACACGCCGCCGCCTGTCGCCCTTCACCCTCATTGTCAGCTTCGTCTGCCTGGCTTTGGCGGGCCTGGCTCTTGTGCATAGGCTGCCCGTCAAGCTCAACCCTTCGCGCAGCCTGCCCGGGTTCACCGTCGGCTACACCCTGCCCGGAGCTTCGGCCCGCGTCGTTGAGATGGAAGTCACCAGCCGCCTCGAGGCCATGCTGGCCCGCATCCGGGGCGTGGAGAAGATGCGCTCTTCGTCGGGCAACGGCTGGGGCAACATCACCGTAGACCTCGACAAACATGCCGACGTAGACGCCGTGCGCTTCGAAGCCTCTACCATCGTGCGGCAGACCTGGCCCGAGTTGCCCGAAGGCGTCTCTTACCCCTCCATACAGATGAAGGTGCCCGATGCCGAGTCGCAACGCCCCTTCCTGTCCTTCACCCTCAACGCGCCCTCCTCGCCCATCCTCATCCAGCAGTATGCCGAGGAGCATATCAAGCCCCGCCTGGCCCGCCTGGACGGCATCTACCGTGTCGATGTCTCCGGGGCCACTCCCTTGGAATGGCGATTGGAATACGACAGCGAGCAACTGCGCCTGCTGGGCGTCACGGTGGACGACATCACCCGCGCCGTGCAGAACCACTACCGTCGCGAGTTCCTCGGCACGGCCGACGTGGGTGACAGTCCCTCCGGTCGCCGCTGGATACGCTTGGCTCTCGTGCCCGAAGGCGTTTCCTCCCGCTTCGACGCTTCCGCCATCCCTGTGGCTACCTCCGACGGTCGGATGCTCCGCTTAGACCAATTAGTCCGTGTCACTCATGCCGAGGCGGCTCCCCAAAGTTATTACCGTATCAACGGGCTTAACTCCGTCTACCTCTCCGTCACCGCCGAAGAAAGCGCCAACCAGCTTCGCCTCTCCACCCGGGTGATGGACGAGATGAAGGCACTGCGCGCCTCCCTGCCCCCCGGCTACGAAGTACATACCAGTTACGACGCGACGGACTATATCCGTGACGAACTGGGAAAGATATACTGGCGCTCGGGTCTTACGGTGGTCATCCTGCTGGCCTTCGTCTGGCTCATCACCCGTCGTCTGCGCTACCTCCTCCTCATCGTGGCCAGTCTCTCGGTGAACATCTGTGTGGCCGTCATCTTCTATTACCTCTTCGGATTAGAGATGCAACTCTATTCGCTGGCTGGCATTACCGTTTCGCTCAATCTAGTGATAGACGCCACCATCGTCATGGCCGACCACATCCTGCATCGCCACAACTTGAAGGCCTACCTCTCCGTGCTGGCCGCCACACTGACGACCATGGGCGCCCTGGTCATCATCTTCTTCCTGAAAGAGGAGATACGTGCCAACTTGCAGGACTTTGCTGCCGTGGTCATCGTCAACTTGGGCGTGTCGTTGATGGTGTCTCTCTTCTTCGTGCCCTCCCTGATGGAGAAGATCGGGCTGGAGAAGGACAAACCCTTCCGTCTGCCTTTCCGCTTCAAGCTGCGTCTGCCCCGTCCGCTGTCCGGCCGTCGTCCTGCCGTCTGGTTCACCCGTTTCTATGGCCGCCTGATATGCCTGCTCCGCCGTCGTCGTTGGGCCGTGTGGCTGGTGTTGGTGCTGGCTTTCGGCCTGCCTGTCTTCCTGCTGCCCGAACAGGTGGAAGGCGACGGACGTTGGGCGAAACTATATAACAAGACCTTGGGCTCTTCGATTTACCAGGAGGATATCAAGCCTATCGTGGACAAAGCATTAGGCGGCACGTTGCGCCTCTTCGCGGAGAAGGTGTACGAAGGCAGCTATTTCACTCGCAACGAGGAAGTGGTGCTCTATGCCAACGCCACCCTACCTAACGGCAGCACGCTGGAGCAGATGAATTCCCTGATGCAACGCATGGAAGCCTACCTGAGTGGTTTCAAGGAGATACGCCAGTTCCATACCTCGGTCTACGATGCCCGCCGCGCCTCGCTGACTATCTATTTCAAGAAAGAATACCGGCATAGCGGCTTCCCCTATACGCTTAAGGCCAACATGATCAGCAAGGCTCTGCAACTGGGCGGGGGCAGTTGGAGCATCTACGGCCTGCAAGACCAAGGCTTCAGCAACGATGTGCACGAAAGTGCCGGTAGTTACCGTGTGGAGATGTATGGCTACAACTACGACGAATTGTACGAATGGGCCGAACGCCTGAAGGCGGAACTGTTGTCCCACCGGCGTATCAAGGAAGTGACCATCAACTCGGAGTTCTCGTGGTGGAAGGACGACTACCAGGAATATTATTTCCACATCGACAAGCAGCGCATGGCCGAAGAAAATCTGGCTGCCTCCACGCTGTTCAATGTCGTGCGCCCCATCTTCGGCCGGGACATGCAGATTGGCACCGTTCCCACAGACGAGGGCGCCGAGGCCATCAAACTTTCTTCGCGCCAGTCCGGCGAGTATGACATCTGGGCCTTGCGTTTCTTCCCCTACGGCATGGACGGCAGCAGGCATTACAAACTGTCCGGACTGGCCGAAGTGGAAAAAGACCGGATGCCCCAGCAGATAGCCAAGGAAGACCAGCAATACCGCCTCTGCCTGCAATACGAGTACATCGGTTCGGGCGAGATGGGCCGCCGCCTTCAGGAGGAAACCTTGGAGGAGTTCAACGATCGGCTTCCCGTGGGCTATACTGCCCGGGCATCCGGTGCCTATTGGTATTGGGGGCAAGGCGGCGGGAAACAGTATCTGCTGTTGGGCGTGGTTGCCGCCATCATCTTTTTCATCACGGGCATCCTGTTCAACTCGTTGAAGCAGCCGTTGGCCATCCTCTCCGTCATCCCCGTGTCCTACATCGGCGTCTTCCTGACTTTCTATCTCTTCCGCTTGAATTTCGACCAGGGGGGCTTCGCTTCGTTCGTCTTGCTGTGCGGCATCACGGTGAATGCCGGCATCTACATCCTGGCCGAATACAACAGCTTGCGCAAGCAGCATCCGCGTCTCTCCCCCCTGCGGGCCTACCTCAAGGCTTGGAACGCCAAGGTGGTGCCCATCTTCCTGACGGTGGCCTCCACCATCCTGGGTTTCATCCCTTTTCTGGTAGGGACGGACAAGGAAGCCTTCTGGTTTCCCTTGGCGGCGGGTACCATTGGAGGATTGGTGCTTTCCGTGGCAGGCATCTTCTTCTTCCTGCCGCTACTGGTGTTGGGGCGCAAGGGACTTCCCGGGCGTTGATGCCATTTATGCAGGAGGCATGTCCGGCGCGTCCTGCCGCTCTGTTTTTTCCTGTTCCACCTGTTGCCGTTGTTGCTTCTTGCGTTGCGAGGGCGACATGCCGTAGCGTTGCGTAAAGGCCTTGTAGAAAGTGCCCCGGTTGGTGAACCCGGTCTGTTGCATGACTTGTTCGATGGTCAGGCGCTTGGCAACCAGCAGCCGTTCGGCCACGGCCAGGCGGCACTCCTTGATGAGTTCGGAAGGCGATTTGTCCGTGCAGTTCCTTAGTTTGCGGTAGAACTGCCTCATGCTGTAACCCATGTGCTGGGCCAGCATCTCGACCGACAGTTCGGGATTGGTCAGGTTGTCTTCGATGGTGGACAGCAGGCGGTCCATAAATTCCTGGTCTCCCATGTTCTGCAGTTTCCCGTTTTCTACCTGGAACGAACTGAAGGCGGAATGGTAATAGTCTTTCAGTTCGTTTTCCCGCTGGATGAGGCGTCCGGCCATCTTCTCCAGGTAATGGACGTTGAAGGGTTTGGTGATGTAGGCGTCGGCTCCCGATTCGAGGCCCTTCATGCGGTCGTCCTCGTGGCCTAAAGCCGACAGCAGCATCAGGGGGATGTGCGCCCACAGTTTGTTTTGCTTGAGCCGCTGGGCGAAGGACAACCCGTCCGTGCCGGGCATCATGACGTCCGATATGATCAAGTCTGGTTGTTTCTTTTCCAGGCCGGCCAGAGCCTCTTCGGCGTTGCCGAACGGCAGGACGTTGTATTGGGCGGAGAAGATTTCGGAGACCAGGCTGAGCATGGAAGGGTCGTCGTCGATGACCATCACCGTCCGTTTGTTGTCGTCGAAAGCCTGCGTGTGGTCTTTGGCCTCCACGGCCGGCGTTTCCACTGCCGGCTTGAAGGCCTCCTGGTAGGCCGGGGCCGGGGCGTGTGCCTTGCCGGACGGCAGGGGAGGCAGCGTGACCGTGAAGACCGTCATGCCGTCTACGACGCTTTCGACCGCGATTTCCCCTTTAAGCAATTCGGCCATGTGCTTGCAGATGGCCAGCCCCAGCCCGGTGCGCGACTCCTTCCCGTTCATTTCAAAAGAGTCCAGCACTTTGTAACGGTCGAATATCTTGGGCAAGTCTTCGCGGGCAATGCCTTTCCCGGAGTTGGAGACACGCAGGACCAGTTCGCGGCCGCCCGTCAGCGACAGGCAGATATGCCCTCCGGCAGGCGTGTACTTGAAGGCGTTGGACAACAGGTTACCCGCAATCGTGCTGAAGCATCCCTGGTCTGTGTTCCAGTGGATGCCGGGGGCTATTTCCAGCCGGTAGCTGATGCTGCGTTGTTCGGCCAGCTCGCTGAACAGGTTGGCGGTGGCCTCCAGCCTTTCCGACACAGGCACCTCTTGTATGTCCACCACCTTGTTTCCTGTCTCCAGCCTCCGGAACTCCAGAAGTTCCAGGATGAGGCTGTTCAGCTTCTCCGTATTTTGCCGTATCATCGCCGCATATTTCCGGACATAGCCATCTGTACCCTGATGGGACAAAATGCGCTCACAGGGCCCGTAAATGAGCGTGAGGGGCGTGCAGAACTCGTGGGTGATGTTGGTGAAGAAGCGCAGTTTCGCCTCGTAGATTTCCTCCTTCTTTTGCAGGTTGATTTTCTCGATGGCCCGTGCCTGCTTGCGGCGGTAGCGTCCGGCCACGCGCCCGATGATGCTTGTCACCAGTCCCGTGGCCAGCAAGGCATAGGCGGCATACGCCCAGCCGGAGAGGTACCAAGGGGGCTGGATGCGGATGGCGAGTTCCTGCGGCTGGCTTTCCTGCCCGTTGCTGTTGTTCTTGTATTTGACTTGCAGCGTATAGGCGCCCGGGGCCAGGTTGGAGAGCACGATGTCGGCCGAGGCCCCGTTTTCTATCCATTGGTCGTTTATCCCTTTCATCCGGTAGAAATACGTGTAGTTGTTGCCGTTGATGTAGTCGATGGCTTTGAAGCGTAACTGGAAGAAGTTCTGGTCATAGTCCAGTTGCAGGACGGTTTCGTCTCCCTCGCGCCGCAGGAAGCGGTGGACGTTCTCTTTTTTGCCGAAGATGCCCATGCCTTGCAGGCGGATGGGCGGCATGTACGCCTTGGTGGCCGAGGCCTGCGGCCGGAGCGTGGCGAAGCCGTTGGTGCCTCCGAAGAACATCCATCCGCTTTGCGGGTCTTTGAAGGAAGCCCCGTCGCTGTATTCCGTCACCTCCAGGCCGTTTTGCTTGTTGTAGCTGTAAATGTTTCCCGTGCCCGGGTCCAGCCATGCCAGTCCTTGGTTGGTGCTCAGCCAGAGGTTCCCGTCGCGGTCCTCGAGGATGCCGTGCACCGTGCCGTGCGTCAGCAAGGCCGCTTCCCCGGTCCTTGTCCTGTCGGGCGGGAAGTGCAGCAGCCCCGCGCTGGTGCCCATCCAATAGCCGTCGCGGTTCTTGTGGATGGCGAAGATGTCATTGGCTGTCCGGCTGCTGACGATGCTGTCGAAGCGGTAGTCCTGCCATTGCCCGTCGCGGACGTCCAGGCAATAGGCCCCGTATCCCCGGTTGCCGAACCACAGCAGCGAGTCGCCCTCGGGGTAGGAAGTGAAGAAGTAGTTCGAAGCCATCCTGCCCCGGTCTATGGTGCGCCGCCTGGCCGACTTCACGGCGGGCGCCTGCCGGCCCGGGGCATTGAGGGTGACTTTTACCACTCCTTCGCCTACGGTGGCTATCCAGAGTGTCGTGTCGTTCAGTTCGTTGATGGCATGGATGAACTTCAGGCTCACCCCGTCGGCCGTGACGGGCAGCCGGTGCAGCCTGCCGGTGGCGTATGAATAATAGTTGAGCCCGCTTTCGGTGCCTATCCACAACAATCCCCTGCGGCTGGGCGCGAAACAGTAGACCGAATTGTCGCAGAGGGCGCTGTTGGTGGCGGTGAGCCGTTCGAACGCGGGAGGGGGCGTGCCGCCTAACTCATAGCGGGGGAAGCGCAGCAGGCCGTCGCCCTTGGTGCCCACCCAAAGCGTCTGTCCGGCGTCGTAATAGAGGGCACGGACGGGGTTGTTGACGGAATAGGGGGGCACATCCAGCAGGGTGTTGCCGATGGAGAAAGCCTCGTTGAGGTACATGTACACCCCTTGCCCGTCGGTGCCCACCCAGACTATGTTCTGGAAGCGGTCTTCCATCAGGCAGAAGACCCCGCAGCGTATGGCGGTGTCCTCCAGTTGGTATCTTATTTTCTGGTCGGGACGGAAGCGCAAGACCATCAGCCCGTTGCTCTTGAAGCCGATGTAGTAGTCATTGTCCTGCTTGATGAGCGAGGAGATTTCGCCCCGCCGGCCGATGGCTTCCGACAGGTCGGCAATGAAATAGGCGTTCCGGTTGGCCGGGTCATACTCATACAGCCTGTTCTGCTCGTCGATGAAGAGCACCTGGCTTTCTTCGGCAAACACATGCCGCAGGCGGAGTGCCTGTTGCGGGAGCGGTTGCGGGACAAGGCGCATCCCCTCGGCGGACGGCTCTATCCGGAAACTTTGCGCCGCCTGTTCGCCCGTGGTGAATATCCACAGCATGCCGCGCTCGTCGACAGTCATGGCCAGCACCCGGTTGAAGGGCGCCACGGGGGCCGTCAGTTGCCGGAACGTCCGCCCCTCCTCGTCGTAATGGTAGATGCACCCGTCGTTTTTGAGGATGAACGTGCCCCTGTCCGGGCTTTGGGCGATGAAACTGTTATCCTTGAAATCCGTGAAGTGCAGGCTCGTCTCCTCTGCCGTATCCAGCCGGTCAAGCCCGTAGTTAGTCTGCACCCACAGCACGTGCTCCTGTGCCCCATAGATGCCGTTGACCAGGTTGCCCGAGAGCAGGTCGTGCGACGGCCCCGCCGTCGTGTAGAGCCGCACGTCCGTGCCGTCGAACACGTTCAGCCCGTCGCACGAGCCAATCCATAGCAGGCCCTTTTCGTCCTGGTACAGCGAGAGGACGGCGCTGTTCGACAGCCCGTCCCGGTTAGACAGTTGGCGGATGCTTTGGCCTTGCGCGGCCACGGAGAGCAGGGCGCACAGGCAGCACGCCACGATGTGCCGGTATGTAGCAATAAGGTTGTTCATGTGTTTGTCCGGAGGTTGCTAAATGTCGCAAAGTTACGCATTGTTTTTGAAACAATGGAGGTTTGGCGGCAGAAAGACTCCGGAAAAATACAAGAAGGTTGTCAGGACGGTCCTGGGAGGGAGAGACTACGCACCTCGCTCTTGTGTATAGGCAAGAGCGAGGTAAGAGCGAGGTAGGAGGGAGATACGGCTTTGATAGGTCTGGGTAGGGACTGGATCGGCTGGTAAAAGGAAGGCGCTTCCCGGGAGAATGGTTCTCCGCAGGAAGCGCCTTTCTTCGGGCTTCTTTTGTGGTTATTCGTCAAGGATGATGCTCAACTCGGCGATGGCGGCTTTCTTGCCATTGTCGAGGGCGGAGAGGGCGGTCAGCTTGACGTACTTGGCCCGGCAGGGGGCAAACGGGATGGTTTGTGTCTGTTTGCCTTTCCGGAAGGTGCCGGTGGCCACGGGCTTTCCCCATTCTTTGCCGTCCTGGCTGACGTAGACTTCGTAGGAGGCGATACGGCCTTCTTCACTGTCCTGGCGGGGCGTGTAGCTCAGGCCTTTCACCGTGGCCGGGCGCGACAGGCTTATCTGTATCTCGTGCGGGTAGGGCGCGCGGTAATAGCCGTCCAACACGGTCTGCCAGCAGGTGTTCACGTCGCCGTCGTTGGCCAGGCGCATGCTGCCTGCGGCTTCGCTGTCTACCTGGATGACGGTCTGCTTGTTCTGCGCGCTGCCTCCTGTCAGGTTCTTCAGGATGCCGACGTTGAGTTCGGCTGCCGAGGCCCAGGGGCGGCCATACATTTCGGACAGGGCCACGAGCTTGAAGTAGCGGGCGGTGAGGGGCGTGCCCAGTTTCACCACTTGGGCCGAAGAGGAGTCTTCGAACTTGCCTTTGGCTGCTTCTTGCCATTCTTTGCCGTCTTCACTGAAAAACAATTCATAGTCCTTGATGCGGCCGTTGCCTGAGTCGCGTGGCGTATAGATGAAGCGGTCTACTACGAGCCTGGAGCCCATGTCTACCACGATGCTGTGCGGGGGCTGGGCTTCGTCGTGGTTCCAGCGGCTGTGCCAGATGGTGGAGAGGTCGCCGTCGATGGCGTTGCGCGCTTCCTCCCCGCTGTTCTCGCTGCTGACGGACACGATTTTCCAAGCCGAGCGGTCAACGTAGATGGGAAGTTCGGCGGACGTGGTCAGGCTCTTGCCCAAGTCGTCCGATGTGGCGTAGGCTTCCACCCGTCCGCCGTCTATCATCTCGAACGAGTCTCCGTACGTTTGCCATTCGCCGCCGTCGATGCGGTAGCATATCTTCGCTCCGGCAGTCTGGGTGCTCATGTGCAGGTAGCCACTGTTGTCGCGCTCAATCAGCACGGGCATGCAGACGGGCATCCGGACACGGGCTTTCCGGCTGAGTTCGTCGTTCCGGTAGCTCTTTTCCAGCGGGAGCATGAGGAAACTGAATACGACGGGCTGCGAGGTCAGTTCGTATTTCTTCAGCGGGCCCGGGCCGCAGCTTGCGTTGCCCAAGGGGCGGTTGGCGGCATCCAAGCAGAGGATAGTCTCCTTGCAGAGGGGCACTTCGTAGGGGTGCACCATCTTCTGGATGTTGTCGGGATCGGTCATCTCTTGCGCCCGTGCATGGAGGGCGGTGGCAGACATTTGTCCGGCGGCCACGAACACGAAGCCCATGCCTTGCGGGTTGGTCAGGCTAATCCAGCGGGTGTCTTCGTGGTTGCCCATTTCCTGTACGCGGACGAGGTCGACCCATTGGTCGGACACGGTGCTCTCGTAAAGTCCGAAATAGGTGGCATCTTTGCGGTCTGCATAGCTATCCAACGGGCCACGGCCGTACCAGCGCATCCGTTCGAAGCCTTCGGGCAGTTCCATGCGGTAGCCCACGCGCGGGATGACTTCGCCGGTCACGGCCGGGGTGATGACGCTGTTCACCAAGATGGAACCGTCGGGTGACACGGTGTATTGCATTTCCGTGTGGTAATCGAAGCCCATCTTGCCTTGGTAGTCATTGCCTATTTGCAGGATGACCTTGCCTGCTTCTTCGCGCACGCTCCAAGTGCCGGGTTGCTGTTCCATGTGGTAGAGGCCCTTCCGTTGCCAGTCGCGGCTGATGGCTTTGTCGTTGTCCGTGGGTGTGCGGAAAAGGTTCAGTTCCGGGCCTTTGCTGAGCAGTTGCACTTCGTTCAGCAGGTAGGACGAAAGTGTGCCGTCTGCCTTCGAGAAGGTGGCCTTGAAGTGGTCTCCTTCCACCACGAAGCCTTCGGCGGTCTCACGCACGGCGATGTCTCCGTCTTCGGCAATGAAGAGGGGCTTCGGGCTGTCTGCCAGCTTGATTTGTTCGGATGCCACTTCAAAGTCGGCCTCTGCCCACGGGGTGTCAGCCTTCTGGCGGAAGCTGAAATTGATGAAGTATTCCGCGCCGGGCACTCGCTTCGCGAGGTTGTCGGGGATGGTTACGACTTTGCTCTCCTGAGCGTCCAGATTCAGTTCGTCCAAGTTGCCGGACGAGATGACCCGGCCGTCTTCCACGATTTCATAGCGTCCGTACAGGTCGTCGAGGTTGGTGTGGAAACGTTTATTGCGGATTTCGTATTGGCCGTTGCCCCGTGCCGTCACCCAGACGGGTTGGTGTATTTTCTTGACCTCGTAGTCCTTGGCAGAGAGTGTGCGGTTGGAGAAGATAAGTCCGTCGGCGCAGAAGTTGCCGTCGTTGGGCTTGTCGCCGAAGTCGCCTCCCACGGCCAGGTAGTAGCCTTTCCCGTCGGGCGTCGGCACCTTGATGCTATGGTCTACCCATTCCCAAATGAAGCCTCCGATGAGGGCCGGGTAGCGTTCGTAGGTCTCCCAATATTCCTTGAAGTTACCCACGGCGTTGCCCATGGCATGGGCGTATTCGCAGACCACGTGTGCCTGCACGGTTTCTCCCCTTTGGAACTTCTGCAAGCGGTCTTTGCCCACGTTCTCCAACCAGTCCACGCTGGAATACATGGTGCTGGTAAGGTCGCAGAAGGCGCTGTTGCCTTCGTAGTGCACCGGGCGGGTCGTATCCAGGCGTTTGATGGCTTTGGCGGCGGCTAAGAAGTTCTCTCCGTTGCCCGATTCGTTGCCCATGGACCAGAAGACGATGGAGGCATGGTTCTTGTAACGTTTCACTTGGTTTTCGTTGCGTTCTACGAAAGATTTCTCCCATGTGGGTTCTTTGGAGAGGGACATCAAGCCGTGGCATTCTACATTGGCTTCGGCCATGACGTAAATGCCGTATTGGTCGCACAGGTCGTAGAAGTACGGGTTGTTGGGGTAGTGGGACGTGCGCACGGCATTGACGTTCATGATTTTCATCAGTTGGATGTCTTTCTCCATCTCTTCCTTGGAGACGGTACGACCCGTCCAAGGGCTGTGGTCGTGCCGGTCCACGCCTTTCAGGAGAGTTGTTTTCCCGTTGACTAAGAAGCGTCCGTCTTTACCGAATCCGATTTCCCGGAATCCTACCTTGATGTTGCGCAGGTCGGTCACCTTTCCTTTCTGTATCAGCGAGAGGGTCAGGTCGTACAGGTTGGGCGTCTCGGCCGTCCATTTGGCGGGGTTCTCCACTTGGAAGGACAGGCTGTTGAGGCCCATCTTGCCTGCAATGGTCTGGCTGTACACCACATTGCCTTGGGCGTCGCTCAGTTTGACCTCGATGTCTCCCTTGCTCTTCTTTCCGGCCAGTTCGATGTCTAACTGCACCGTGGCGTTCTTGTATTCCTCGTCCAAGTCGGTGCGGAAGAAGAAGTCCCTGATTTGCGTCTTGGGCGCGGCCCACAGGAAGACATCCCTGAAGATGCCGCTGAATCGCCAGAAGTCCTGGCATTCCAAGAAGCTTCCGTCGGTGAAGCGGTACACCTCCACAGCCAGGGTGTTGGTTCCTTCTTCGTCGATATAAGGCGTCAGGTTAAACTCGGCGGGCAGGTAGCTGTCTTCCGAATAGCCTACTTTCTTGCCGTTTACCCAGAGGTAGAAGCCGGCTTCCACGCCGTTGAAGCGGATGAACACGTCGCGTCCTTTCCACGATTCCGGCAGGATGAACTCGCGGCGGTAGCTGCCTACGGGGTTGGGCATATTGGCAAAGGTATAGTCTGCCGGGCGAGGCTGGATGACGTTGGGCCATTGCACGTTCCGCCAGTCGGCGAAGGGATAGATGGTGTTGCAGTACAGGGGCTTGTCCCATTCCTTGTTCCGGCGTACGGCCTCGATCTGCCAAGGGCTGGGCACGGTGATGTCGTCCCATTGGCTGGCGTCGTAGTCGGGCCGGTAGAAGTCCATGGGACGTTCGGCGGGGTCGGGCACCCAGTGGAATTTCCAGATTCCGTTCAGGCTTTTGTAGTAAGGGGACTCTTCCATCCCTTGTAGTTTAGCCTGTTGCTCGTCCGCGAAGGGGATGGCGATTTGGCAGGCTTCTTCTTTGTTGACCCCAGAGACGTATTGGTCGCACCATTCCACGGAGCCGGCCTCTTGTTGTGCCAGCAACGAAACGGGAGGAGTCAAGCCGGCCAGCAGCAGGCCGGATAAGAGTAGTTTTTTCATAAGTGTTGTGGTTATGTTGGTAGTTGTTTTTAGTCGTTAGCGGTTAGTAGGTTGGAGAACGGCTGCGAACCCGCCATTGCGTGCCATCCAGACGGCGACTCTGTCTCCTTTCTTCACTCCGTGGTATTCTTTCTTCTTGTAGTCCATGGCCTGGCGGTTGGCATTGGGGCCGTCTTCAAAGAAGGTCAGGCGGTAGGAAGTACCTTCGGCCAGGAAGCTGAGGTCTAATTCGAAGAATCTTTCTTCCTTTTGGTTGTTGGTTATTCCGCCGATGTACCAGGTGTCTCCTTTACGCTTGGCGACGATGGCATACTCGCCCACCTTTGCGTGGAGGGCTCGGGTCTCGTCCCAGGTCTGGGGCACGGAGGCGATGAAGCGGGTGCAGTCTTCGTTGCGGTAGTAGAGGGTGGGGTTGTCTGCCAACATCTGGAGACCGCTCTCGAAGAGCACGAACAGGGCCATCTGGTAGGCGCGGGTGCCTATGCTGGCTGAGTTGGGACGGTTGGAACTGTAAACTTCGGGCTGCATACTGAGCATGGCTCCGGGCGTATAGTCCATGGGGCCGACGGCGTTGCGCATGAAGGGCAGGTAGACACTGTTGTCGGGACGGCATCCACCCATTTGTTCCATGCCGCGCACACCTTCGTAGGAGAGGACGTTGGGATACATATATTCCAATCCGGCGGGCTTGAAGGCACCGTGGAAGTCGACGAAGAGGTGGTGCTTGGCAGCTTCGCGGGCCACCCGTTCATAGTAGTTCACCATCCATTGGTCGCTGCGGTCCATGAAGTCTATCTTCAGGCCTTTAATGCCCCATTCTTCGAAGGTGGCGAAGAGGCCGGGGTAGTTTTCTACGGTCAGCCAGGTGAGCCAAAGGACGATGCCGACATTCTTCTCTTTGCCATAACGGATGAGTTCGTGCAGGTCTACGTCGGGGTTGGGCGTGAAGGGGTCGCGCGTGCTTTGGGCCCAGCCTTCGTCCATGACGATGTAGGGGATGCCGAACTTCGATGCGAAGTCTATGAAGTATTTGTAGGTTTCCAGGTTGCATCCGGCTTCAAAGTCCACGCCTTCTCCGTAGGGGGTCGCTCCGTTCCACCATTCCCACGAGGCCAGTCCAGGCTTTATCCACGAGGTATCTTCCAGGCGGCAAGGTTCGGCCAGTTGGCAAGTCAGGGTGTTTTCTATCAGTTCCCGGTCATCGTCGGCAATGACGAAGTAGCGCCACGGGAAGCTGCGTTTGCCTGAAGTCCGTGCGATGTAGTCGGCCTCTTTCAGGATTTTGAGGCTGCGGTCGCCGTCCTCGCCGAATGCCAAGGGCACTTTGGGGAAGGTGGAACGGATGTTTCCGTTTCCTTCGCTTTCCAGGAACATGGCCGGATAGTCATTGAGGGCGGACTCGCTGAGCAAGAGCTTGTAGCCCCGGCGCGTGTCTATCAGCAGGGGAAGCAGGGCCATTCTGGAGCCGGGTTGCCAGTCGTGGCTGTCTATGTGGGTGTATTCTTCTTCGTAGGCCGTCTTGAAGCCGCCTGGCTGTTGCATGTGTAGCAGGCAGGTGCCTGTCAGGTTGAAACGGAATGTCTCGTCCGTTACGTTGATGCTGTCCTTGAGGCTGGTGACGAAGCGGTGGGCCACTCCGTTGTCAAAAGCGCGGAACTCGACTGCATAGTTTCCTCTGAATTTCAGCAGCAGTTGGTTGTAGCGGTTGCTGATGGTGGAGTATTTCAGGGGGACGACGGGGGTAAGGGTTTCATTCACGTTCTTCTTTTGTGTGGCTTTGGCCAGGCGCGGTTTCTGTCCCAATGTCTGGTCGTCTAAGTTCATTTGGAGCGTGCACTGTCGCAGCAGGGTATCCGTTCCGCAGATGAGGTCGTAGCTGATGGCGTCGGACAGAGTGACGGCCAAGCGGATGTGTCCGTCCGGCGAACTCAGTTCGTAAGTCTTTTGCCCGAAGATGTACGTGGAGGAGCAGCACAGCAGGGCGAAAATCAAATGTTTCTTCTTCATGGGTTGTTGTTTATGTTTGAGTGAATAAATACTTCCGGATGCTTTGTGAAGCAGCCTTTTCTTGGGCGTAAAGTTACAGCTTTAATTTCAAAGTGACAACCAGTTCTACGCGGCATCCGGCGGTTTCCGGTTGATAGAAACATGCTTCCCATCCGGAAGAGCCACGGCCATAGTCCGTCGTTATCGGGTTTATTCCGGCCGCTCGTCCGGGGTGACTTGCGTCATGACTACCGAACTGACCATTTCGAGGGCAGTCCACGTCTTGCCGTCGCCAGGAGTGTCGGGCGTTGGCTTCTCCCATTCGTTGAAGGTCAGGTAGTCCGAGTTGTGCGTGTTCCAGGCGGCTTCGGCGTTGAACTTCATCCACTCGTAGTAGGTGATGGGCTTCCGGCTGGTGGTGTAAGTCGCTTCGTAGTCCCAAAGGTTGTTATCTTTGACAAAGAGACCCATACCCCGGGCAAACTCCGATTGCCAGGTGCCGTCGCGGTGCCACTTGGACATGATGCCCTGGTCGGTGACCTTGTTGTGCATCACGTATTCGATGCTTTTCTGCGCGTCGGTCAGGTAATAGCTTTCGCCGGTGATGCGGTGCAGGGCGTTGGCGGCTTCGATGAAGGCGCCGACGTTGTAGACGTTATAAGAGTGGGTCAGCGTACCTTCTTTGCTGATGTTCTCGTCGATGGAGCCGTCGGGCTGGCGCAGTGTGTTGTAAATCCAATTGTAGATATCGATGGCTTGTTCTTTGTATATTTCGTCCCCGGTGGCTTCATAGAGGTAGCAGGCCATGGATACGGCCGGGTTGTTGCTCAGGCCGGATTTGTTGCCTTCTTCCACGCTCCACCATAGGCCGCCGCCCAGTTGCGTGTCGTAGGCGCGGTTGTAGAGAAATTCCCAGTCCCACTTGGCCTGCTCCAGGAAGCGTTCCTCGCCCGTGATTTGGTAGCCCCGGATGAAGGCCAGCCCTGCCCAAAGCAGGTCGTCGGTATAGTCGTTCCAAGTCCAGTCATAGATGAGTCCGGTGGCCGAGTTCTTCTCATGTTCGCGGAAGGCATCCAGCAGGTCGGTGATGAACGGTTTCAGCGATTCGTCTTCCCGGCAGTAGTAGCGGTCTTCCACCATCAGAATGATGAGCGCCTGGTTCCAGAAGTAGGCGTAGTTGTTGGAACCTTGCATGTCGCGGTAGAAAGTAAGGCTCTTTTCGCCGTAATTTTCCAGCAGGAAAGCCTTGTTGTAATAGTAGTACGAACTGTCGGCAATGCTGGCCGGGATTTCATCATCGGGTTCTGGATCTGGTTCTGGGTCGGGATCTGGTTTCGGCTCTTCAATGGGCGGTTTCTCTTCCGTAGGATCGTCGCTGCTGCACGAAGCGGGCACGATGGCCAGCAGAAAGAAGAATAGTAAGTATTTGAGGTATGTCATAGTCTCGTTTTTTGAGAAAGGGACGCGCCAAAGGGAAGGCGCGCCCCCATGTTCAAACTGTTTTTAGATTAGTTGTTCAAGCCATAGGCATAGAGTTCTGCGATGCAAGCCAGGCCTTCGCTACGGTAGCTCTCGGTCACAAGGATGACGATGTAGCGTCCCGTGGCGGGCATCACGCCGAAGGTCTGTGCGCCGTTCTCCTGGGCCAGGTTGAAACGTCCGATGCCCTCTCCCCAGCTTTGGGAGACGCTGTTCTTGTCTTGCTCGTAGCTCTCGACGAAGGAATCGGGGTCGTTGGTGACGTAGAATTTGCCACCTTTTGTGTAGAAGCTGTTCTCACGTTGCATCAGTGCGAACTGCGTGAAGGTGTGCTCGCTCTGCGTGTCGACGATGAGCAGGTGGGGCAGCGGCGGGTTGGCACCTTCTCCTTGCCATTGGGTGTGCCAGTAGGTACCGGTGTTCCCGTCTATCATGTGGGGAGCACGGCCGTTGTTGCCGTTACTCTCGCCAGTCGGTTCTTCTGTGCTGAAGTAATACATACTCCAGTTGCTGCGGTCGAGTTCCTCGCCCATGATACGGAAGGCCATCGGATAGGTGCCGTTGGAGGCCGAGATTTCAAACAAGGAAGTGTTGGCAATCTCCACAGGCAACATGTAGTCGCCCGGTTGCAGGCTGCCGCCTTCTACGGTGATGGTCATGTCGGCATTGGTAGTGCCAGAGGCTAATTGTAGAGACGCGGGGAAGTCATACAGACCTTCGGGGACAAGTTGGAATACCGTGCCGTTCTGGCTGTTGTAATTGTCAACGTATGTTTGGCTTATGCCCAAACCAAGGTCAATGTTCCATTGGTTGTCGGTGCTGAGGCCCAAAGTTACATTCTCTGTAATGTCTGAAACGCGGCCATACGTGTACTGCTTGACATTAATGGAGGTGTTGCTGAATCCGATAGTCGGTGTGATGACTTCTGTCACTTGTAAGAATAGTTCGTCGCGGTTAGCATTGATGGAGTCAGTTTCACTGGTTACGTGCAGGGGCAATACCCAGTGCGCGTCCGCATCGCCGTTCTCCATGGCTGTTTTCACTTGGTCGGGGTCAATGGCGACGTTTACTATTTTGTATTCCTCGCCTGCTTCGAAGAGCAACTCCGGCTGGTCGATGGTGTAGGACGCAGCGGGCAATACCTGGTAGTTTACGCCTTCCAGGTTGCTATATTCGACCTCTACTTCTTCTTGGGACAAAACTTCTACTTTCGCACTGGCATTGGTAGATGGGTCGCTTCCTCCTTTGACTATGGAGAGCGCATAGAGATTGGCTTCGTTGGTGTCATACAGTACTTGTGACTGTTTGCCATACACGTCCAGGTACAATATTTTATGGAACCTTTCGGGAATCTGGCCTTCCAGATCCAAGTCTCCGCTATCGCAGGCGGCTGTCATGCCGAGCAGCGCACATGCAAACAAGGGGAAGTATAGTTTGTTTTTCATCTTCTTATTGTTTTTACTGCTGGTTGATTAATAACCCGGTGCTTGGAGCAGTCGCGGGTTGTTGTAGATTTCGTTAGAGGCTATGGGCCATAAGTACATGCTGGTCGCCCATTGGAACTGCTGGTTGACCACTGCGCGTTGGTTCAGCGCTTCGAAAGACGGGCTTACTCCCGCGCCTTCCACGTTCAGGCCTTCGCGCATGTTGGCGCCCATCGTTTCGGGAGCGGTCATCCAGCGGCGCACGTCGTAGAAGCGGTGTCCCTCGCCCCACAGTTCCACAAAGCGTTCGTTGCGTACCCAGTCCATCATCGTCATGTCGTCCGTAATGTCGGCTTCTGTCAGTTCGGGGATACCGGCGCGTCGGCGGATGGGGTTCAAGTATTGGATAGCTTCTGCATTCCGTCCTAAGGCTGCGTAGCATTCGGCCACGTTCAGGTAAAGTTCAGCCAGGCGGATGATGGGCATCGGGTAGTTAGTGCGGTTGTCTCCGCCGTTGGAACTGTTAATCTGGATATTCGGGCTGCAGTATTTCTTGCAGAAGTATCCGGTGACGGTATAGTCTCTGTTGAACAGGTCGGGGTTGTAGCCTTGCTGGTTGCCGTCGCGCAAGTTGACTCTTAACGGCTGGCCGTCTTTTATCAGCGGAGAATAGTCGTCGCCGTCGAAGGACATGGCGGCATAGAAGCGGGGTTCCCTGTTTACGTTCAGTTTGATGACTTCCGGGCGGTCGCTGATGTTGGCCGAAGTCAGCCATTGGGATTTGTCCGAGAAGTTGGGGTCTTGTTCGGGCAGTTTCCCGTCTTTGGTGTAAAAGTGTTCCACCGTGTACAAGGTGGGGTTGATGGCGCACCATCCTTCGGACCACTGGTTGTTGTACTGCACGATGCGTTTGGGCCAGCAGGCAAAGTTGTTCCGGTTGCGGTCGCCTTGCATGAATACGCCCCAGATGATTTCCCGGTTGCCGCCGTTTTCGAACGAGTTCAAGATAGTGCGCAGCATCAGCACGCGTTCGGCAAATTCTTTTCCTTCGGGAGTTGTCGTATCCACGCCGGGGATGTAGGGCAGGTCGACGCCATACAAGGTTTGTATATCGTCGTCCATGTCTATCAGTTTGCGTTCGCCTTCGTTCTCAGCATATTGCAGTGCTTCCAGGTTGGCTTGCAGGGCGCGTTCCCACTTGGTCGGGTCGTAAGTATGGCTTACCAATTCCGTGCCGTAGCCCGGAGTTTCATAGTTGCTGTTCCTCCAGTCGTTATACGGGAACTTGCCGTTCCACAGGTCGGAAGCTGCATACAGCAATACTCTTCCCTTGATAGCTTTGGCGATAGTTGAGGTGGCACGCCCCCAGTCTCCGGAACCTCTGGCAGCGGGCAAGTCGGCGGCTGCTTGGTCCAGATAGTTTACGATGTAGTCGACCACGTAGTCGAAGTGCGAGCGTCCAGGAAAGTCTTCGGGCATGGTCGATTGCGGTACACGGTAATCAACAATAGGTATAGGGCCGTACATTTCCAGCAAGCGGAAGTGGTAGAATGCCTTCAGAAACTTGGCTTCCGCTCTCCAGGCGGCCATGTCTTCTTCGGTGGCGCCATTGGGATGGGCTGTGGCCAAAATGTTTTCGAACATGTGGCAGTGTCCGATGCAGTTGTACAAGTTATCCCAATAGCCGCCTGCATTGGTAGATGAATACAGGTTCCAAGCTGTTTGCTGGCATTCATGGTTCCATAAGGGGGGCAACACGTATTCGTCAGTGGAATTTTCATAGGTGGCATAAGGGAATGGAGCGGTGCTTTCAACAGCTTGGTAGCAGCTATTGATAAATCCTTCGACATCCGATGCGTCTTTCATCGTGTCGGCGGTGGTGGCCTGTTCGGGCGGCACTACGTCCAAGTAGTCGCACGAAGCCAGTATGCTTAGCGGCAGGAGGCTGCCGACAAAGAGCTTTTTGATAGTAGTAGGTTTCATATATTGTCTTTTATAAGGTTTTAGAAATTAAGTTGCACGCCTATGTTGAAAGTGCGTTGCAAAGGATAAGCATTCCAGCTAAGTTCAGGATCCCACAGTTTGAAGGGACTCCAGACGGCCAAGTTGTCGCCGCTAAGGTACACGCGGCAGTAGGGGAATGAATAACCGACTTCCAGCGTTTTGAAGCGGATAAAGTTGCCGTTGCGGAGCCAGTGGCTGCTGGCCTGGTTGTTGTTGGCGATGTCAGAGTCTACCAAGCCCAAGCGGGGGAAGGCAGCATTGGGGTCGGGGTCTTCTACCGACCAGTGGTTGTCAGCAATCCATTTCATGACATTCTCGTTCTTGGTGCCGAAGGCGGTCATTGCCCCGTTAATCATGATTTTGCGCTGTGCGGAGCCGTTGAAGAATACGCCGAAGTCGAACTTCTTGTAGACTAAGTTCAGGCCAATGCCGTATTGAATGCGTGGCGTCGTGCCGAAAGGAGACAGCATGACTTGGTCGTCGCTGTTGATGGTGCCGTCGCCGTTGATGTCACGGTACTTGATGTCGCCCGGGCGAACCTGGCTGCCCAAGCCCGTCTGGTCGGCATGGTTGTCGATGTCGGCTTGGTCTTTGAAGTAACCTTCGGCCACGTAACCCCAGGAGTTGCTGAGAGGCTGTCCGATTTTACGTTTCCAAGATGCTTCGTAGTTGGGCTCGTCGTAGTAGACATACTCGTTTTTGTTGTAAGTGAAGTTGCCCCGCAGTTCCATCACCAAGTCTTTGATGACTTCCTTGTGCCAATTGACGCTGAACTCCACTCCTCGGTTGTCTACCTTACCGATGTTGCTCCACGGACGAGTGCCCCAGTAGCCGAGCATGTTGGGCCAAGAGCCGCGTGACATCAGGATGCGGTGACGATGGTCGTAGAAGTAGTCGAAGGTGATGTTCAACTGGTTGAACAGTTCTAAGTCCACGCCAATGTCTAACTTGTTGACGCGTTCCCAACTGGCACCTTCTACGGCGAATGTGTTGAAGCCGGGGCCGGTAGCATAGTTTTCGCCTTGGTAACCGGTGTGGAAGCCGCCGCCGCTTAGGATGATATTGTCCACGTAGAGGTAGTGACCGGGGGTATCGTCCATTTGGTCGCTGCCAACTACACCGTAAGAACCACGGATTTTGAAGTAGTTGACATAGTTTTTCAGCGGTTTCCAGAAGTTTTCTTCACTGACTGTCCAACCCAATGACATGGCGGGGAAGAACTCGAAGCGGTCTCCTTTGGCCAGGCGCTCGGAACCGTTGTAACCGAAGTTGAATTCTACGAGATATTTGTGCTTGTAGTCATAGGTGAAGCGTCCGGAGAAACCTTGCAGGCGGTTGGGGCGGATGCTTTCGCGCTTCTCGCGTTGCATGTACATCAACATACCGGACACGTTGTGGTCACCGAAAGAGCGGCTGTAGTCCAAGCGGGCATCGAAATAGAACTCGCTGTTGGAAGAATAGCCGTTGTTGGTTTCTGTGATGTAGTCCGTACCGGAGTCTGTGAGGCGTTCCAATTCAAAGTTATTGGGGTCGTCTGCGCTCCAGGTGTCTTTAATCATGCGGTAGTAATACGGTTCGATGCTTCGGTTGAAGTTAGACGATGACCAGTTCTTGAAGTTGACCAAGGCTGTTACCTTTAATCCCTTGGTGATGAAATCCAGTTTCTGCTCGATGTCTAAGGTCGTGTTCAGCGTGTTGTAGTTTTCTTCCTTGTACGAGCTGAGCATATAGGCATAAGGGTTCGTGTAAGTCTCATTGCCGGAGAGGACATCATTACCGAAACGAATGTGGGTATCGTCCGGTTGGGCCGGATAGGTGGCAGGGAACAGGACGGGTGCCACGCCGCGCGCATAGCCGAAGAGGTCGCTGGTAGAGTAGTTGGGTCCTTTCAGCTTACCAATTTGCGCGTTCATGCGCAGTCCGATCTTCGTAGACGAAGTCAAGTTGTATTTCAGGTTGTTCTGGAAAATATAGTTCCAGCGGTCGATGTTGTTGTCGTAGGAGTATGTCTTGGGTACGTCCAGCATACCGGTGTCATGGTTGGTCTGGATGCTCATGTAGTACGTGATTTTGGAACCGCCGCCCGAAACGTTCACATTGGCGCGCTCGTTCCAGGTGTAGTCTTTGAACATCACGTCTTGCCAGTCTACGTCCGGATAGCGGTAGGGATACTTATGGCTGCGCGTCAGGTCGATGTCTTCCTGGGTGTAGCGGGCATTGCCACCTCGTGCCAAAGAGGCTTCGTTGTAGATTTCCATCCAGCGGCCGCCGTCCACGTATTCCACCATGTTGACCGGTTGGGTCAGTGAGGCTTCTACCGTGACGTTCACCTTGGCGCGCTGGTTGATTTCACCGTCTTTGGTGGTAATCAGCATAACGCCGTTGGCACCTCGCGCACCATAGATGGCCGTGGCCGAGGCATCTTTCAGTACGGAGAAGCTGGCGATGGTTTCATAGGGAATGCGGTCGAGGTCGCCGGCCGAGATTTCTACGCCGTCCAGCAAGATAAGAGGCGTGGCCACGCCGCCGAAGGTGCTGATGCCTCGGATGTAGAAGGAAGACGTAGAACCGGGTTCGCCGCTGTTGGCGAAGGACATCACACCGGCCAGTTTGCCGGCAATGCTGTTGGTCAACGAAGAACTGGGAGCTTTCAGCATGGCGCCTTCCACCGAAGTGATGGCACCCGTCACCGAAATTTTCTTCTGTGTACCGGCACCGACAACTACGACTTCACTCAGCATTTCGTTATCGCTCACCAAGCGCACGTTTAGTTCGCCTTGGTCAGTCACGTAGAAACTTTGAGGCTTGTAGCCGATGTAGGTAATCTCTACAGTCAGGCTTTCCCCTGCCGGAATAGATAAGGCGAAGTGTCCGTCCATATCACTGATGACGCCTGTCTGCGAATCTTTGATTTTGATGCTGGCGCCGATAATCGGTGTCCCGTCTGCATCGTCAACAATGGTTCCAACCAAGGTACGTGTCCGCTTGCTTTGTTGGGCATCTTGGTTTTCGGGGCTTTCTGTTGTGGCGGCAATGATTGCCTGGTTCTCTGCCGATACAAAATGTTCGGCCATGCTTGGCATTGGATAAGCCAATAAGCACAGTAGCGGGTATTTCAGCCACCATGCTTTCTTGAAACGATGTTCATTTTCCATGCTCATTAGAGTTTGTTTTTAAAGTGTTTGAAATAGTTTGGGTAACAAATCTTCTTTCTTTATTTTAAATTGTAGTTTTATTGCAAAAAGTATTTGTGTGTGTAGAATTTAACATCCTGTTCCATCGGACAACGGCTGCGGTGGAGCAGGATGTCGGTGCCGTGGCGGGCGCTTGCGGGCGTCTCCGCCTTTACAGGGCTTTGTCTATGGCTGGTTTAATGAGCCTTTCCATCACTTCGTAGCCTTCAACCGTGGGATGCACGCCGTCTTTGGTGTAGGCGGGGTTGAGGGCGCGTTCCTGGCCGTGTACCATTTCCTGGTAATAGTCCACGTAAGGAATCTTGTGTTCTTTGGCGTAGGCCTTGACGCGGGCATTCAGCGCGGCTATCTTGTCGGCAGCGTCCTTGATGCGGGGATTCCAGGCGAAGGCAGCGGCTGGCAGGGTAGAGGTCAGTATGACTTTGATGCCGTGTGCTTGTGCCAGTTCGACCATGGAGAGGATGTTTCCGAAGGTGTAGTCCTCGTTGTAGGGGCCTGTGTTCTCTGCTACGTCGTTGGTGCCGGCGTTGATGACGACCAGCTTGGGCTGGAGGTTGATGACGTCTTCGCGGAAGCGTACCAGGTATTGGTAGGAGGTTTGTCCGCCGATGCCACGGCCGATGTATCCGTTTGTGGTGAAGAAGTCGGGGCGCAGGTTGGCCCAGCCTTCGGTGATGGAGTTGCCCAGGAAGACGACTCGTTTTTCTTTCTTGCCCGGTGCGGGCAGTTCTTGGTTGGCCTGGGCATAGCGGTTCAAACCGCCCCAGTCCTGGTTTTGGGCTTGCCCCTCTGCCCATGCGAAGCACAGGCAGAAGAGGGCGAGCCAGATGCAATGTAGGTTCTTTCTCATGGCTCTTTGGGTGTGTTTTATAAGTTGTTCAATAAGTCTACTTTGCCTTCGTTCACGAGCTTCAGGATAAGTTCGCCGAAGAGGGTGTTCTGCCAGGCGAACCAGGCGCGGGTGAATTTGGCGGGGTTGTCTTTGTGGAAGGATTCGTGCATGAAACCGGTTCCGGCATCGGTATCCATCAGCGAGCGGATGCACCATTTAATCTCTTCGTCGTCCTGGCTGGTGAAGGCTTTCATCATGATGCTCATGGGCCAAATCATGTCGTAGCCCACGTGGGGGCCGCCGATGCCTTCGCCGGCTGTTCCTTTGAAGAAGTAGGGGTTGCTCTCGCTCCATACGAAGCGGCGGGTGTTCTGGTAGATGGGGTCGTCGATGTCAACGTCGCCCAGGTAGGGCATGGCCAGGAGGCTGGGGACATTGGCATCATCCATCAGCATGTGGTTGCCGAAGCCGTCGACTTCGAAGGCGTAGATGGGGCCGAACTCGGGGTGCTGGTAGACGGCGTATTTCTTGAGTGCGGCTTCCACTTCGTCGGCCAGGGCGGTGCATTCGCCGGCCAGTTTCTTCTCACCGTTCACTTCCGTCAGGATTTCGGCTGCCTTGCGCAGGGAGGTGACGGCGAAGAAGTTGGAGGGAACGAGGAACTGGAAGGTAGTGGCGTCGTCCGAGGGGCGGAAGCTGGAGACGATGAGGCCTACGGGGTTGACGGGGGCACCCAGTCCGTCGTTGTTCAGCGTGTCGAGGGCGCGTTCGGTCTTGCGCGTGAAGTGGTAGGGGCCGTTGCCGTCTTTGCGTTGCTGTTCCTTGAAGGTCTTCAGGATGTTGGTGATGGCTTGTATCCAGTCGGCGTCAAAGATGCTGGCGTCGCCCGTCACTTTCCAGTATTGGTAGGCTAAGCGCAGGGGGTAGCAGAGGGAGTCGATTTCCCATTTGCGTTCGTGCAGTTCGGGTTTCATGTCGGTGTTGTCGCTCATCCAGTCGCCGCCCGTGGGGCCGTCGTTGTAGGCGTTGGCATAGGGGTCGATGTTGATGCAAAGGAACTGGCGGCGTATGACTCCTTCGAGCATCCGCTTCAGTTCGGGGTCTTGGTTGGCCAGTTGAACGTAGGGCCAGACTTGTGCGCCCGAATCACGCAGCCACATGGCGTGGATGTCGCCTGTGTAGACGAAGGTGTCGGGTTTTCCGTCGCGTTCGCGGTAGTGCACAGTGGTGTCGAGCGTGTTGGGGAAGCAGTTCTCGAACATCCAGGCCAGTTTGGGGTTGGTGAGCAACTGCTTGACGCGCTTGATTTCGGCTTCGACGGCTTTCGAAGTGAACAGTCGGTCTTTAACAGCCGGGCGGTTGCACTGGTAGGCGGCGCGGGCCTGCGCGTGGTTGACGACGGCCGTATTGTCTTTAGGCATGGGCCATTCGGCGGCTTCGGCGTAGCCGGCCATGCAGAGTAAGGCCAGGCTGAGGAAACTAAGGTTCTTTTTCATCTTGGATAGTTCTTGTTAAATATTATTGTTTACTTTTCTCTGTAACGGCAGACAGCCGCGCGTACATCTCTACCATGGCCGCCTGGGTCAGCAGCCATTGGCGCTCGTCCTTGTTCCGACCGCTAAAGTCGGTATAGAACAGGCCTTGCCCGTTGCGGGCATGGTTCCAGGCGTAGTCCAGGTTTTGGCGGAAGTCGGCCAGGTATTGCGGGTTGTGGTCCACGTGCCAAAGCTCGATGAAACCGCGCAGCATGACGGCGGTGAACCATACGTCTCCTTTTTTCAGCAGGCGGAAGGGTTGGCCGTCGTTCGGGGTGAAGTCTGAGAAGAAATAACTGTGGCAGGCCTGTGCCAGGCGTTGCGCGTCGGCCAGGTATTTGTCCTGTCCGGTCAGTTGGTAGAGCAGGGCGGCGGCTTGCATCATCTGCCCGCTGTTGTAGGCAAACTTGGCGTAGCCTATCTTCCCGTCCAGGCTGATGTTGTCGAAGTAGAGGCCGTCCGTCGAGTCTTGCAGATGCGTCTGCGTCCACTCGTACAGTGCCCGGCCTTGTGCCAGGTAGCTGCTGTCTTGCGTGGCTCGGAATAGTTTCAGGGCGAGAACCGATGCCGGGGCGTTGGAACAGGTATTTTTAGATTCCTTCTTTTGTTCGCACCAGTAGATGCCCCCGCCCAGTTGGTCGTCTGTGCCGCTTTGGATGAACTTCCAGATGGCTTGTGCCTTTTCCAGGTACTTCTTCTCCGCGCATTGCGCATAGAGGTCGGTGAAGTCGATGCCCAGCCAGATGTTGTCATCGTAGAAGCGGTCGGAAGGCGCTGCCGTGCGGATGTACGAGGCATAGGCTTCGGGCGTGCGGGTGGTGTCGCGGTATTCTTCCAGTCCCGGCAGGACGCGTTGCTCCAGCAAATCTTTGTAGCGTGCGTCGCCCGTAGCCTCCAGCAGGGCATTCACCGCCGAGAAGCTGCCCGAGTAGGGCCACAGGTAAGAATAAGGGTTGGGGTCTCCGGCGGGTTGCGTAGCCAGGTACGTTGCGGTATATTTTCCGGCTTCGGAGGGATAATTCTCGCGCAGCAGGCAGGTGCCTTCCACTGCGTAGTGGGCATATAGGGAGTCAAGTGTTTGTGCAGCCCTGAACAATTCCGGAGCCTGGGCGGCAGGCTTCGGTTGGCAGGCGGCCAGGCAAGTGGCGGCGCCTGCAAGGAGAACCAGTCTCGTCAGATAGTTTTTCATGAGCGTGTCTTTGAGAGTTGCTTAATGGATTTCTTGCCCACGAAGTTAAACGGATTCTTGCGAAGTATGTGTACGATTTCTTGCCATTTTTGTGTCGATTTCCGTGCGTGAGGCGAAATTAATACAAAAATGGCAAGAAATCGTACAAAAAATACGGAAGCGCCGGCACCTTTTTCTGCGTTCCGGGTGGGGTATCGGCGCTTGCGAAGTATGCTATGCCTGGAAGGCCTGCCTCTTATTTCTTTTTCCCATAGAAGAACATGCAGTAGATTCCTACCAGTACGAACGGGATGCTGAGCCACTGTCCCATGTTCAGCGCCATGCCTTGTTCGAATGCCACCTGGTCTGCCTTCAGGAATTCGATGAAGAAGCGGAAGGTGAAAATCTCCGTCAGGCAGAGGCCGAAGTAGAAACCGCGCTTGCGGGGCCAGGCGGCGGGCAGGGCGGCGACGGCCTCCCGTTTCATGCCGATGGTCTCCTCCTTCCGCTTCCGGATGCCCCGGCGGTACAGGTACATCATGCAGAGGAAGAAGACAAAGTAGGCGATGGCCTCGTATAACTGTCCCGGATGGCGGGGCTGCATGTCTACGCGCTCGAACACGAAGGCCCAGGGCACCGTGGTGGGGTTGCCGATAATTTCCGAGTTCATCAGGTTGGCCAGGCGGATGCAGCAGGCGCAGATGGGCGTGGCCACGGCGATGATGTCCAGCACGTCCATGAAGTGCATCCGCGCCTTACGGCAGTAGAACCAGAGCGCGATGGCCAGTCCCAGCGTGCCGCCGTGGCTTGCCAAGCCTTCGTAGCCCGTCCATTTCCAGCCCCCGTCGGGCAGGAACTTGATGGGTAGGAACATCTCGGCGAACGGCTTCACGCCCGAGAGGTAATACTCTGGCTGGTAGAACAGGCAGTGACCCAGGCGGCAACCGGCCAGGATGCCCACGAAGCAGTAGAGGAAGAGCGGGTCGAACTTGTCGTCGCCCAGTTTCAGGTCGCGGTATTCACGCCTTACTATCAGGTACGAGCAGGCGATGCCCACTATCCAGAGCAGGCTGTAATAGCGGATGGGGAACCCGAACAGGTGGAAAAACGTCGGGTCGGGATTCCAGTGGATGTAGAGTAGCAAGTCCATGGTGTAAGAATGAACGAAGTAATGAAGAATTAAGAATGAGGAATAAATTTCTGTGCCACGCGGCGGTAGGTGGGGATGTTGACGCCGTGCGCCTCGGCTGCGTCAATCAGGTCGAACAGCAGGCCTTGCACTTCGCTCTCGTGTCCCCGCGCCAGGTCTTTCTGCATGGAGGCCGTGCTGTGCGGGTCCAGTTTGTCTATCACCGTCAGGTTATATTCCACCAGGTTGTCCGGGATGTCGATGCCCAGCCTCCGGCCCAGTTCGGCGCTTTCGCGGGAGAGGCCGATGAAAGTTTCCCTGACCTCGCCCGGCTTCTGCACCTCGCCCATCGGCACGTCGTAGTACGCGCCCGTCACGGCCATCGCGGAGATGAACGACCACTTCACGAACGTGTCGCGGTCTATGTCGTCCGACAGTTCGGCTTTGATGCCGCTCTCTTCCAGGTCGCGCTTCACGGCCAGGAGCGTCTCGCGGCTCACTTCTGTTCCCCGGTGGGCGCCGTAGACCAAGCGGAAAATCTTGCCCATCTGCGTGATTTCTCCCTTCCCGCTGACGAAGCCCACGATGTAGATGCAGCCGTCGAGCACCGTCACGCCGGGCACTAACCGCTGGATGCGCGGCCCCGTGCCGTAAACGTTGAGGATAGGAATCACGACTGTTTCGGGTTTCGCGGCCCGGCGGATAAGTTCTGTAATGGAGTCGATGGAGTAGCCCTTTACACAGACGAAGATGACGTCGGCTTTCCCTTGGTATTCTTCGGCCGTCGAGGCGGGCAGGTGCAGCGTGTGTTCGCCCTTCAGGTCGCTGTGCAGGCGCAGCCCCTGCGTGCGTATGGCGGCCAGGTGTTCGCCGCGTGCTATGCAGGCCACGTCCTTGCCCGCCAGTGCCAGGAAGGCGGCAATCGAGCCGCCTACGCCTCCGGTTCCTGCTATTAAGTAGTTCATGACAGTATGGTGTTTAGTGGTTAGCGATGAGTGGTTAGTAGGTTTTGATGGCGATGTTCATCTCGATGGCGATGTCACTGTTCAGTACTCCGGACAGCATGGCCACGCCTTGTTCGGTGAAAGCGTAAGGAAGTTTACGGGTTCCGCCCCAACTTGATATCACAATTTGTGACTTCAAGTTGTCCCATTCCTCTTTGGTCAGTTGGAACATAAAGTCAGGCGGAAATCGTTTGATATTGCGTTTTACGGCTTGATTGAGTATGCGTGTTTCGATTCCGTACAATCCTGCCAAGTCGTAGTCGAGCATCACCTGTTCGCCACGGATGACGAATATCTTCTGTTGAATGATGAGTGTCGGTAGCATGGTTGATTCTTATTGTTTATCATTTGAGGCCACAATTTGTGACCTCAAAGAAACGTTCAAACTTGGGATGCAGAATGTCTTGGTTGGCTATACATTGAACCGGAAGTGCATGATGTCCCCGTCCTGCACCACGTAGTCCTTGCCTTCCACAGCCAGCTTGCCAGCTTCGCGCACGGCAGCCTCGCTACCATATTTTATATAGTCGTCGTACTTGATGACTTCGGCGCGGATGAAGCCTTTCTCGAAGTCGGTGTGGATGACGCCGGCGCATTGCGGAGCTTTCCAGCCTTTGTGGTAGGTCCAGGCCTTCACCTCCATCTCGCCGGCGGTGATGAACGTCTCGAGGTTCAGCAGCTTGTAGATGGCTTTGATGAGGCGGTTGCAGCCGCTTTCTTTCAGGCCGAGGTCTTCGAGGAACATTTGCTTCTCCTCGTAGGTTTCCAACTCCGCGATGTCGGCCTCGGTTTGGGCGGAGATAATCATCAGTTGGGCGTCTTCGTCCTTGATGGCTTCGCGCACCTGCTCGACGTAGGCGTTGCCCGTGGCGGCAGCGGTGTCGTCCACGTTGCAGACATAGAGCACGGGCTTGGTGGTCAGGAGGAACATTTGCTTGGCGCAGGTCTCCTCGTCTTCGTTCTCGGGCACGACGGTGCGCGCGCTGCGGCCTTGCTCGAGGGCTTCCTTGTAGCGGAGCAGGAGGGCGTATTCGGTCTTGGCCTGCTTGTCGCCGCCCACTTTGGCTTGTTTCTCTACGCGCTTGATGCGGTTCTCCACCGTCTCCAGGTCTTTCAACTGGAGTTCGGTGTCGATGATTTCCTTGTCGCGCACAGGGTTGACCGAGCCGTCGACGTGGACGATGTTGCCGTTGTCGAAGCAGCGCAGCACGTGGATGATGGCGTCGCACTCGCGGATGTTGCCCAGAAACTGGTTGCCCAGGCCTTCGCCCTTGCTGGCGCCTTTCACCAGTCCGGCGATGTCCACAATGTCGCACACGGCGGGCACGATGCGTCCCGGATGCACGAGTTCGGCCAGCCGGGTCAGCCGTTCGTCGGGTACGGACACTTGACCCATCTGGGCGTCGATGGTACAGAATGGAAAGTTTGCCGCCTGCGCCTTTGCGCTGGACAGGCAGTTGAAAAGGGTCGATTTGCCCACGTTGGGCAGACCCACGATACCTGCTTTTAATGCCATAGCGTATGTATTTGTTGTTCTATATAATTGCTGTTTTATCCGTGCAAAGGTACTCATTTATCGGACATACGCCAAGCAATCCCGGTTTTTGCTGCCTGCCTCCCCTCCGGAGGTGCCGGAAAGCCTCTGCGTCCGGGGTAAATGAACGCCGCACCCGGCGCGAATGAACTCCGCACTCGGGACAAATGAACGCCGCACTCGGCGCAAATGAACGCCGTACTCCTGCCACAGGCCGGGCCGGCGCCGTCAGCCTTGGACGGGAGCGCCCACCTTCATGGCATAGTAGACCACGAAGAAGGCGATGCAGAAGAAGGAGAATCCGATGCGGAAAGCCATGCCTTGGGGCGATTCGGCCTTGTGGCGGCGGTGGTAGCGGAACATCTTCACGGTGAAGTAGAGCGAGGCCAGGGCGGCCAGCAGGGCCACGTGCATCAGCGACGTGTAGCCCAGGTAGTGGGAGGCGCCGAGCAGCAGGTAGCACAGTAGATTGAGGTAGGATGCGATGACGTAGTTCATTGGGATAAAAGTTTTTTTAGGGTTTGACGGGACAAAAATACGCTTTTGCCGGGAAACATCCGCTCTTCCGGGGGCAGAAAAAAGAAGAGGGCGTGCCATCGACATGCGGTTTCCCCCATGTCGGCACGCCCTTTTCCTGCGCCGTCCGGTGCCCTGTGCCGGGCTTCGGCCGGTTCAATGGGCTTCCAGCCAGTTCGCCCCCCACCCGGAATCGGCCTTCAGAGGCACCCGCATGGGGCAGGCGTTCTCCATTTCTTCGATGACGATTTGCTGCACGATGGCTTTTTCTTCTTCCGGGACGCTGAAGTTCAGTTCATCGTGCACTTGCAGAATCATCTTCGCTTTCAGGTTGCCCGCTTCGAAGCGGCGGTAGATGCGCGCCATGGCCACCTTGATGATGTCTGCCGCGCTGCCCTGGATAGGGGCGTTGATGGCGTTGCGCTCCGCATAGCCGCGCACCGTTGCGTTCCGCGAGTTGATGTCCGGCAGGTAGCGCTTGCGGCCGAAGATGGTCTCCACATGCCCCTGTGCACGGGCCACTTCGATGCTCCGTTCCATGTAGGCTTTCACCTGGGGGTACGTGTCGAAATACCCGTCGATAAGTTCCTTCGCCTCCTGGCGGGAGACGCCCATCCGCTCGGCCAGCCCGAAGGTGGATATGCCGTAGATGATGCCGAAGTTGGCCGTCTTCGCCTTGCGGCGCATGTCCGCCGTCACTTCGCTTATACTTATTTTATAAATCTTCGCTGCCGTGGCCGCGTGGATGTCGTGCCCGCTGCGGAAGGCTTCTATCATGTTCTCGTCGCCGCTCAGGTGGGCCATGATGCGCAGTTCGATTTGCGAATAGTCGGCCGAGAAGAAACTGCAGCCGTCGTCGGGCACAAAAGCCTTGCGGATTTCTTTGCCGTCGTCGTCGCGCACGGGGATGTTCTGCAGGTTCGGGTTGCTCGAACTCAGGCGGCCCGTGGCGGTCACTGCCTGGTTGAACGACGTGTGTATGCGTCCCGTCCGTGGGTTGATGAGCTGCGGCAGCGCGTCCACATACGTGCCGAGCAGTTTCTTGAGGCCCCGGTGCTCCAGTATTTTTCCGACCACCTCGTGCTTTCCGCGCAAGTTTTCCAGCACTTCCTCCGACGTGACGTACTGTCCCGTCTTCGTTTTCTTGGGCTTCCCGGCAATCTTCAGGTGCTCGAACAAGACTTCCCCCACCTGCTTGGGCGATGCGATGTTGAAACGCTCGCCCGCCAGTTCGTAAATCTGCTGTTCGATTTCCGCCAGGCGCGCGCTGAAGTGGCGCGAGGTTTGGCCCAGGGCTTCGGTGTCAATGCGCACGCCGTTGCTTTCCAGGTTGACCAGCACGGGCACCAGCGGCATCTCCACTTCTTCAAACAGATGGGTGACGTTGTTCTTCGCCAGTTCCTTCTCCAGGACGTTCTTCAGCTTCAGCGTGACGTCGGCATCCTCGCAGGCGTAGCGGTAGACGTCGGCGGGCGGGAGGTCGCGCATGGATTTCTGTCCTTTGCCCCGGGGGCCAATCAATTGGTCGATGTGGATGGTGCGGTAGTGCAGGTAGACTTCTGCCAGATAATCCATGTTGTGCTTCAACTCCGGCTGGAGGACGTAGTGGGCCAGCATCGTGTCGAACAGCGGTCCCCGGACATGTACGCCGTAGTTCTGGAGCACCACCATGTCGTACTTGATGTTCTGCCCTACTTTCAGGCTCCGATCGTTCTCGTAGAGCGGGCGGAGCAGGTTCACCATTTGCCGGGCCTTCTCCCTGTCGTGCGGGATGGCCACGTACCAGGCGCGGTTTTCGGCATCGCTGAAGCTGGCGCCGACCAGTTCGGCCTCCATTGGTTCGGTGCTCGTGGTCTCCGTGTCTATTGAGAGGATTTCGGATGTCAACAACTTTTGAAGCATTTGGCGGATACCTTCTTCTGTGTCAACCAGTTGGTAGTCCACTGTGATGGATTCTAACGTGTCGAGAATCGAATTTTCGGCGTCGCCTGTCCCCTCGGCCGGAAATATCGCAAATAAATCGCCTTGGACGGGAGCCGGATTTCTGCTTGCTCCGCCAGCTTGGGCGAAGAGCGGGCCGGCGAAGGCGTCCGGCGGGGTAGGGGAGGAAGCGGAAGCGGAGGCTCTGCCCAGCACACGTTCGGCCAGCGAGCGGAACTCCAATTCGTCGAACAGTTTGCGCAGGGCGTCCGCGTCAGGCTCTTGGCAGGCCAGCGCGTCCATGTCCAGCGCGATGGGGACGTCGGTCTTAATCGTAGCCAGGAACTTGGAGAAAACTATCTGTTCGCGGTTGCCTTCGACCTTGGCCTTCAAGGCGCCTTTCAGTTCGTCGGTATGCTCCAGCAGGTTTTCGATGCTGCCGAACTGGGCGATGAGTTTCTGCGCCGTTTTTTCGCCGACGCCCGGGCAGCCCGGAATGTTGTCCGACGCGTCGCCCATCAGGCCCAGCATGTCGATGACTTGGCGGGTGTCTTCTATCGCGAACTTCGCCTTTACCTCGGCGGTGCCCATCTTCTCGAAGCCGCCCGTGTGTTTGGGGCGGTACATGTAGACGCTGCCGCCGACGAGTTGCCCGTAATCCTTGTCCGGCGTCATCATGTAGGTTGTGATGCCCCGGCGTCCGGCTTCGGTGGCCAAGGTGCCGATAACGTCGTCGGCTTCGAAGCCCGCCACCTCCAGGATGGGGATGCGGTAGGCGCGTATGATGTCTTTAATAATAGGTACGGACAGGCGGATGACCTCCGGCGTTTCCTCGCGTTGGGCCTTGTATTGTTCGAAGGCTTCATGGCGGAAGGTGGGGCCGGCGGGGTCGAAGGCGACGCCGATGTGGGTGGGCCGTTCTTTCTTCAGCACTTCTTCGAGGGTGTTGACAAAGCCCAGGACGGCCGACGTATTGAACCCTTTGGAGTTGACGCGCGGGTTCTTGATAAGCGCGTAGTAGGCGCGGTAGATGAGCGCGTAGGCGTCCAGCAGGAAGAGTTTCTCGGTAGATTCCATTGTTTTTAGTCTTTTTTCGTGGTAAAAGTACGAAGAAAATACGGTATTACCTGTTTTATTACTACTTTTGTGCACAAATTAAGTATATGAATCGTTCATCTTTAATAAGCGCGCCTATCAGTGGGGAAATGGAGGAATTCCGGAAGCTGTTCGGAAGTTCCCTGTCCAGTTCCAATCTTTTGTTGCAGGAAGTCATCGGACACATCCGGCAAAAGAACGGGAAGATGATGCGTCCGATGCTGGTGCTGCTCGCAGCCAAGTTGCTGGGCGGTGTCCGCCCGGCCACGCTCCATGCGGCCGTCTCGTTGGAACTCTTGCATACGGCCAGCCTGGTGCATGACGACGTGGTGGATGACAGCACGGAGCGGCGCGGGCAGTTGTCCGTGAACGCTTTGTTCAACAACAAAGTGGCCGTCCTGGCGGGCGATTTCCTGCTGGCCACGTCGTTGATTCAAGCCAGCCAGACGAAGAACCTGGCCATCATCGACCTCATTTCCGGCCTGGGCCAGGACTTGGCCGACGGCGAACTGCTCCAGCTTTCTAACGTCAGCAACCCCGATTTCTCGGAAGAGGTCTACTTCGACGTCATCCGCAAGAAGACGGCTGCGCTCTTTGCCTCGTGCACGAAGGCAGGGGCCTTGTCGGTCGGAGCGGACGAGGACAAGACCGAGGCTTTGCGCCGCTTCGGCGAGTACATCGGCCTGTGTTTCCAGGTGAAGGACGATGTTTTCGACTACTACGAGAGCAAGAAAATAGGGAAGCCGACGGGCAACGACATGCTGGAAGGCAAACTGACGCTGCCGGTGCTCTACGCGCTGAACAGCACGCGCGACGAGCGGGCCACGCAGTTGGCGCGCCGCGTGAAGGCGGGGCAGGCGACGGCGGAAGAGATTGCCGAGTTGATTGCCTTTGCCAAGGAGCACGGCGGCATCGAACATGCCTGGCGGACGATGGACGCTTTCCGCGCGAAGGCGCTGGAACTGCTGGCCGTTGTCCCTGCGGGCGAGGTGAAGGACGCCCTGACGGCGTACATAGATTATGTGGTGGAGCGGGAGAAGTAGTTGCCCGCATTCCTTCCGATAAATAGAAAGCCCGGCGATGGTCGCGAACGACTGTCGCCGGGCTTTTTCTTGCCGGGGGCGGAGGGTTAGAACCACTTCGTCTCCCGGCCCAGGATATCGCTGAGCAAGAGGTTGGCCAGGCGGCTGGTGCCGAGGCGGAAGTAGAAGTTGTTCAGCCAATCTTCGCCCAGGACTTCGCGGACGATGGTGTAGTAGGTGAGGGCGTCGTCCACCGTGTTCAGCCCGCCGGCGGGTTTGAAGCCGACGCGGCGGCCCGTCTGTTCGTAGTATTCCTTGATGGCCCGGCACATGACGTAGGCGGCTTCGGGCGTGGCGGCGGGTTGCTGTTTGCCGGTGCTGGTCTTGATAAAGTCGGCGCCCGCATACATGGCCAGGATGGAGGCCTTCTTGATATTCGTCGCGGTGCGGAGCGCGCCTGTCTCGAGGATGACTTTCAGGCGGTGCGTCTTGCAGGCGTCCTTGATTTCCTCGATTTCATCGCACATGGCTTCGTAGTCTCCGGCGAGGAACTTGCCTACCGGGATAACGATGTCTATCTCCGTCGCCCCGTCGTTGAGGGCCATGGCCGTTTCGGCAATCTTGATTTCCGGGAAGGTCTGCGACGAGGGAAAGCCTCCGGCCACGCAGGCTATTTGCACGTCCTCCACCTCGAGCGTGTCGCGCACAATCTCCGCGAAGTTGGGGTAGACGCAGATGGCGGCCACGTTCTTCAGGTCGGGGTGCTCCTCGTCCAGGCGGTTGACAGCTTGCGTGAAGCGCATGACGCTTTCGTCGTTGTCTTCGCAGCGCAGCGTGGTCAGGTCGATGCAGTTGAACAGGAACTTCTTCACTTCCGGCGTGTCGTTCGCGGCCTTGTTTTTTTCGATGATTTCAGCCGTTTTGGCGGCCACTTCGGCGTCGTCCAGCAGGATGTCGTAGCGGCTGAGGGCGTCGTCGTACTTGCTTTGGGTGGGTTCATTCTTTTCCATCTTGTTCTCTTAGTTTGGGGTTATTCAGATGCCGGGTTCGGTCCCGGTTGGTTTTCTTCTCGAGGGTGCGGGCGAAGGCTTCGGTGAGGTCGGTGCCCGTCTGGTTGGCCAGGCAGATGAGCACCCAGAGTACGTCGGCCAGTTCTTCGCTCAGGTTGTCCTTCTCGCCCGGTTTGAACGATTGGTCGCCGTAGCGGCGGGCCACGACGCGGGCCAGCTCGCCGACTTCCTCGGTCAGCACGGCCAGGTTGGTCAGTTCGCTGAAGTAACGCACGCCGTAGGTGCGTATCCAGGCGTCCACTTGTTTCTGTGCTTCTTCTATCGTCATCATTCTTTGTTTTTGGTATCCATGCAGATGGTGACCGGCCCGTCGTTCAGCAGTGTCACCTTCATGTCCGCGCCGAACTGTCCGGTGGCGACGGGCTTGCCCAGCGCGGCGGACAGCGAGCGGCAGAACTGTTCGTACAGCGGGATGGCCGTTTCGGGTCGTGCGGCGCGGATGTACGAGGGGCGGTTGCCTTTCTTGGTCGAGGCGTGCAGGGTGAATTGGCTGACGACGAGGATGTCTCCCCCGGCTTCGAGGATGCTGCGGTTCATGACGCCCTGATCGTCGTCGAAGATGCGCAGGTTGGTTATCTTGCGGCACAGCCAGTCGATGTCCTCTCCGCCGTCGGCTTCTTCGATGCCCACGAGGATGAGCATCCCGGGGCCGATGGCGGCTTTCTCCCGGCCGTCGATGGCGACGGAGGCGTGGGCGGTGCGTTGTATCACTACTCTCATTTTTCTTTCTTTAGTAGATGTTTTTCTCCTTGCAAAGATACGAATCTTTTCCGTTGCTTCCATTCTTTGCGCGGGTTGTCATGGATTTTTCTCGTCCGGGAGGCTTGCCGGGCGGGCGTGCGGGCGGTGTTTCCGCCGAGTGCGTCCGGGAGTTGCGCCGGGTGCACTCGGGAGATGCACGGAGTGCACTCCGTGCAAACACGGCGCGTGCGGGCAGTAACAGCTTGGTTAACTGTTAGTTGCCGTTTTCTTTTTCGTTGTCCTGATTTTTCTCCTGGAAATGCTCGTGCAGGATGCGCGCCTTGCTGGCTCCTACCACGGCCGACAGTTCTTCCGTGCTTGCCTCGCGGATGCGTTTCACGCTTTTGAACTCCTTCAACAATGCTTCTTTCGCCTTGGGGCCGATGCCTTTGATACAGTCCAACTCCGATGCAATCTGCCGCTTGCTGCGCTTTTCGCGGTGGAAGGTGATGGCGTAGCGGTGCACCTCGTCCTGGATGTGTGTCAGCAGTTGGAACAGCGGCGAGGTCTGCTTCATGCCGATGACCTGCGGGGGGAAGCCGAAGAGCAGTTCCGACGTGCGGTGGCGGTTGTCCTTGGCCAGTCCGGCCACGGGGATGTCCAGCCCCAACTCGTCCAGCACTTCTTTCACGGCGCCCATTTGTCCCTTTCCACCGTCGGTGATGAGCAGGTCGGGCAGGGGAATGCTCTCTTCCAGGGCGCGCGTGTATTTGCGCCTCACGACCTCCTGCATGGAAGCGTAGTCGTCCGGCCCCTCCACCGTCTTGATGTTGTACTTCCGGTAGTCCTTCTTCGACGGCTTGCCTTTGACGAATACCACGCACCCCGCCACGGCGTCGGAGCCTTGGATGTTCGAGTTGTCGAAGCACTCTATGCGGATGGGCAGGTGCTTCAGGTGGAGTGTCTCTTGTATCTCTTTCAGGAGCCGTGTCGTGCGCTGTTCGGGGTTTAGTTTTTCGGCCTGTTTCAGGCGGTCCGCCTTGTATTGCTTCACGTTCAGTTGCGACAGTTCCAGCAGCGTCTTCTTTTCGCCCCGTTGCGGGACGGTGAAAACGACGTCTTTCAGTTCAATGTCCAGCGGGAAGGGGACGATGATTTCGCCCGAATGGCTTTTGTAGCGGGCGCGCATTTCCACGATGCCCAGCGTGAGCAGTTCCTCTTTCGACTCGTTCAGCTTCTTTTTGTATTCGAAGGTGAATGCCTGGTTCACCGCCCCGTTCGTGATGTGCAGGTAGTTGATGAATGCTGACTTTCCGTCGCTGTCTTCCTCGATGGAGAAGACGTCGATGTTGTGCAGCACGTGGCTCACCACTTCCGACTTGGCGCGGTAGCTCTCTATCAGTTGGTATTTCTCCTTCACCTTCTGCGCTTCCTCGAAACGCAGTTCGGCGGCCAGGTCTTGCATCTGCTGGTAGAGCATCTGCTCCACCTGGCGCGTGTTCCCTTTCAGGATTTCTTTGATTTGGGCGATGTTCGCCATGTATTCTTCGTGAGACTGCTTCCCGACGCAAGGGCCTGCGCAGTTCTTGATGTGATACTCCAGGCAGACCTGGTACTTGCCCGAACGGATGTTTTCGGGCGAAAGGTTGTGGTGGCACGTGCGCAGTGGAAACAGGTGTTTGATAAGGTCGAGCAGGGCGTACATCGTTGGCACGTGGCTGTACGGCCCGTAGTAGCTGGAGCCGTCCCGCACGACTTTCCGGGTGCGGAATACGCGCGGGAACCATTCGTTCTGCACGCAGATGGACGGGTAAGTCTTGTCGTCTTTCAATAAGACATTGTAGCGTGGTTTGTATTTCTTGATAAGGTTGTTCTCCAGCAGGAGGGCGTCTTCCTCGGTCTTCACCACGATGTAGCGTATGTCGGCAATCTTGCTCACCAGCACGCGCGTCTTTCCCGGTTCGTGTTCGCGGTTGAAGTAGGAAGACACGCGCCTCTTCAGGTTTTTCGCCTTTCCAACGTAGATGATAGTGCCCTCGTCGTTCAGGTATTGGTAGATTCCCGGGCTGTCGGGCAGGTTTTGCACGATGCCCCGCAGGTATTCATTCGTCTTTAGTTCGTACATGGCAAACGGCTGGTTAAGGGTGGATATATGTAGGGGCGGGTTGTGTTCTTCGCAATCCGCCCCGTCTCTCGTGTGTAGGATGCCGCCTGTTTACAAGGCCAGCACTGTGTCCAGTTCCACGTCGTTGCCGAACACCTTGCGGCCTTCCAACGCCTTGAGTTCGATAAGGAAGTTGACGTAGACTTTCCTGGGGCGCATACTCTGCACCATCTGGCAGGCGGCTTTCATGGTGCCGCCCGTCGCCAGCAGGTCGTCGTGCAGCAGCACTACATCTTCTTCGCCGATGGCGTCCTTGTGTATCTGGATGGTGTCGGTCCCGTACTCTTTCTCGTAGCTTACTTCGATGGTCACGGCAGGCAGCTTGCCCGGCTTCCGTGCCATGATGAACCCGGCACCCAGACGCTCCGCCAGGATGGCGCCCAGGATGAACCCTCTGGACTCTATTCCTACCACTTTCGTAATGCCTTTGTCCCTGTACATCTGATAGAGGACTTCGCCCGCCTCGTGCAAGGCCTTCGGATCCTTGAACAGTGTAGTTACGTCGTAGAAGAGTATCCCCTTCTTCGGGTAGTCGGGGATTGTCCGGATGGTTTTTACTAATTCTTCTTTGTTCATAATCAGTTACTTTATGCGGTTTATTGAATCTTTGGTTTCACGTGGAACGGCTTCCTTAGCGTCCACACAGGAGGAGCAGCACGTTGATGTCGCTGGGGGAGACTCCGGGGATGCGGCTTGCTTGCGCGATGGTCTCCGGGTCTATCTTCGAGAGCTTCTGTCTTGCCTCGGTGGAGAGCGATTGCAGACTGTCGTAATTGAAGCGTCCTTTGAGCTTGATGGCTTCCAAACGTTGCAGCTTGTCGGCAATCATGCGTTCGCGTCCGATGTAGCCTTCGTACTTGATGAGAATTTCTGCCGCTTCGATGATTTCGTCCTTGCGTTCGGTCAGCCGGTCCAGTTCGCGTTGGAAGGCGGGAATGTGGGCGGCGATGTTCTTCAGCGTGATTTGCGGCCGGTTGATGAGTTCTACCAACTTGCAGCCTTGGCGCAGGGGAGTGGTGCCCAGTTGCTCCAACACGGGATTGATGAGCGCGGGTTTGATGGAGTAGGAACGGGCGAAGTCGACAATCCGGCCGATGGATTCACGTTTTGAGGCCAGGAGCGCGTGGCGCTCGTTGCTGGCGAGGCCCAGTTGCCAGGCGCGTTCGGTGAGGCGCATGTCCGCATCGTCCATGCGGAGGAGTATCCGGTATTCGGCGCGGGAGGTAAACATGCGGTAGGGTTCGTCTACGCCTTTCGTCACCAGGTCGTCTATCAGGACGCCGATGTATGCCTCGTCGCGGCCCAGAGTGAACGGGGCGCCTCCGTGGCAGTTGATGTGGGCGTTGATGCCCGCCACGATGCCCTGCCCGGCGGCTTCTTCGTAGCCGGTGGTTCCGTTCACTTGTCCGGCGAAGAAAAGATTTTTGATTTTCTTTGTTTCCAGCGTGTGCAACAGTTGCGTTGGGTCGAAGTAGTCGTACTCAATGGCGTATCCCGGGCGGTAGATTACCAGGTCGCGGAAGGCCGGTATCTGCTTGAGGGCTTCAATCTGTATGTTCATGGGAAGTGACGAGGAGAAGCCGTTCAGGTAGTATTCTTGCGTGCTTTCGCCCTCGGGTTCGAGGAAGAGTTGGTGCTGGGGCTTGTCGGGGAAAGTGACGATTTTCGTCTCAATGCTGGGGCAGTAGCGCGGGCCTATGCTTTGGATTTGCCCGTTGAAAAGGGGCGAATCCGGCAGCCCTTTCCGCAACGTCTCGTGGCAGGCTTCGTTGGTAAAGCAACTCCAACAGGGCAGTTGCTTCAGGGGACGGACGCCGGTGCTGAGGAAAGAGAAGCGGTGGAAGTCGTTTTCTCCCTGCTGTTCTTCCATATCTTCGAAGTGCACGCTCCGCCCGTCAATGCGAACCGGTGTCCCGGTCTTCATCCGCCCGTAGGAGATGCCGTGCTGTCCGATGGATTCAGTCAGTTCGTACGAGGCGGGTTCGGACATGCGCCCTCCGGGGAGCATTACGCGCCCGATGTGCATCAGGCCGTTGAGGAATGTGCCGGCTGTGAGCACGACGCACTTCGCGCGGAAGGTGCAGCCCCACACGGTGAGTACGCCTCGTACCTCGCCGTCTTCCACCAGGAGCCGGCGCACGGTGTCTTGCCAGATGTGGAGGTTGGGCGTGTTCTCCAATATTTCGCGCCATGCCCAGATGAACTTATTGCGGTCGCATTGGGCGCGGGGGCTCCACATGGCCGGGCCTTTCGAGCGGTTGAGCAGGCGGAACTGGATGGCGGTCTGGTCGGTCACCCGTCCCGTCCATCCGCCCAGGGCGTCTATCTCGCGTACGATTTGGCCTTTGGCGATGCCGCCGATGGCCGGGTTGCAACTCATCTGCCCGATTTTGTTCATGTCCATCGTGATGAGGCACGTGCGCGAGCCGAGGTTGGCCGCAGCCGCAGCCGCCTCGCATCCGGCGTGCCCGGCTCCTATCACGATGACGTCGTAGTTAAATTCCATTCTTGTTTCTGAATCTTTTTAAGTATCCGGGGCAAAGATACTAAAAAGTGGGGGAATGCCTGGCAAACGCCCCGTCTTATTGCGTTTTCCTGCCCTTCTTCGCGTAGAAGGGGACGGGCGGACGGAAAAATCGCAGCCACGGGGCGTTAGGGAAAAACAAAAAGTAAGTGGAGTGGGGGGGCTGGCGCGAACGGTCCGACTTTTGCCTGGATTCTTTTTACTATTGCGATTCTCTGCTGGCGGATGGCGTCGTTTTGCTTTCAAAATGTTAGTTCTTTTTAGTACCTCTCCTTCGGGCACGCCAGAGGACGGAAGGAGAGAATCTTTCGGTTTCTTCCTTGATTTATGCGGCCGGATGGGGGCAGAAATGCGTTTTTGAACAAAATGTTACATTTATTGGCTGAATAGTGTCAATGCTTGTAGCGGAAAAAGCCTACCTTTGTTAGCGAACATAAAACACATCCAAACTAATGAAACGAATTGTTACCTTTTCGCTGTTGCTGGCGCTTCTTGCTGGCAACGCTTCGGCCCAATGGTCACCGGCGGGCGATCGTATCAAGACAAAGTGGGCTGAACAGATTGACCCCGCTAATGTATTACCCGAGTATCCGCGCCCGCAGATGGAGCGTCAGGATTGGAAAAACCTGAACGGGCTGTGGCAGTATGCCGTCATCCCGAAAAACGCCGCCCTGCCCCAGGAGTTCGAAGGCGAAATCCTTGTGCCCTTCGCCATCGAGTCGTCCCTCTCCGGCGTAGGTCGCCGCTTGGGCGAAAATTCGGAGTTGGTCTACCAACGCACTTTCACTGTGCCTTCCGACTGGCGCGGGCAGAACGTCCTGCTGCACTTCGGCGCTGTGGATTGGCGTGCCGACGTGTGGGTTAACGGCGTGAAGGTGGGTCGGCACGAAGGCGGCTTTGCACCCTTCTCGTTCGACGTGACGGCAGCCCTTCTGTCCAAGGGCGACAATACGCTGACCGTTCGCGTGTGGGACCCCACCGACCGTGGCCCGCAACCGCGCGGCAAGCAGGTGAGCAATCCCGAAGGCATCTGGTACACCCCCGTCAGCGGCATCTGGCAGACCGTGTGGTTGGAGCCGGTGGCTCCGCAACACATCGGCCGCCTGCGCATCACACCCGACATCGACCAGCGCATTCTCAGCGTGCAGGCCGAAACGACGGGATGCAACGCCAACACCCTGCTCGAAGTCGAAGTATATGATGGTAACACCCTCGTTGCCGCAGGAAAGAGCATCAATGCGCAGCCCGTGGAAATCCGTATGCCGGAAGACATGAAACTCTGGAGCCCCGAAACCCCCTTCCTCTACGACTTGAAGGTGAGCCTGAAAGAAGGACGCAAGACGCTGGACCAGGTAGACAGCTACGCTGCCATGCGTAAGTTCTCTACCCTGCGCGATGCCAATGGAATCGTCCGCCTCGCCCTCAACAACCGCCCCATTTTCCAGTACGGTCCCTTGGATCAAGGCTGGTGGCCTGACGGCCTCTACACAGCCCCCTCCGACGAGGCTTTGCGCTACGACGTGGAAATGACCAAGAAACTGGGCTTCAATATGATAAGGAAACACATCAAGGTGGAACCCGCCCGCTGGTACACTCACTGCGACCAGCTTGGCATCATCGTCTGGCAAGACATGCCCAGTGGTGACCGCAGCCCCGAATGGCAACCCCGCCAGTACTTCAACGGCACGGAACTGACCCGCTCGGCCGAGTCGGAAGCTATATATAGGAAAGAATGGAAGGAAATCATCGACGCCTGTTATTCCTATCCTTGCATCGGCGTCTGGATTCCCTTCAACGAAGCCTGGGGACAGTTCAAGACGCCTGAAATCGCCGAGTGGACAAAGCAGTACGACTCCACGCGTGTGCTGAATCCCGCCAGCGGAGGAAACCATTACACTTGTGGGGATATCCTTGACCTGCACCACTATCCGCATCCGAACCTCTTCCTGTACGACGCGCAGCGCGCCACCGTACTGGGCGAGTTCGGCGGAATCGGCCTGGTGATGAAAGACCACTTGTGGGAACCCGACCGCAACTGGGGATACGTCCAGTTCAACTCCCCGAAGGAAGTCACTGACGAGTACGTCAAATACGCCGGCCAACTCTACGAACTCGTGAAGCGCGGATTCTCTGCCGGCGTCTACACGCAGACCACCGACGTCGAAGTGGAAGTCAACGGACTCATGACCTACGACCGCAAAGAAGTGAAGGTAGACATCGACCGCGTGCGCGAAGCCAACCTCCGGCTCATCCACTCGCTGGACGAACAGAAATAACCCTGCCGCCTGATGAAGAAAGAACTGATACTATGCGGCATCTCTCTCCTGCTGGCGGGAACCCCGGCTGCCTACGGCCAGGACTCCTTCCAGCAGGAGATTCCCTATGCCGACCCAACCATCGTCCTGGTGGACGACACCTACTACCTGACAGGCACTGCCTCGCAGACGCCTGCCGGATTCACCGTGCTCCAGTCGGACCGTCTGGAAGGCCCTTGGCGCACCGGAACTGCCAGCGATGCCCGCTACCTGCTCACCCAGGGTGATGCCTACGGCACCACCGGATTCTGGGCGCCCCAGTGGATACAGGCAGGCAACGATTCCTGGGGATTGGCCTACACCGCCAACGAACAGACTGCCTTGGCCTGGGGGGACAGCGTGACGGGACCTTTCCGCCAGGAACAACCGCAGGCCATAGACGCTTCGGAGAAGAACATCGACCCCTACCTTTTCCGCGATGACGACGGGAAGTATTACCTCTACCACGTCCGCTTCGGCAAGGGGAACTACATTTGGGTGGCCGAGTTCGACCTGCAAAGCGGCACCATCAAGCCCGGAACCTTGCACCGCTGCCTGGACAACACCGAGCCGTGGGAAAACACCCCGGCCTATCCCTCCGACCCCATCATGGAAGGACCTACGGTCGTGAAGTTGGACGACGTGTACTATCTGTTCTATTCGGCCAACCATTTCATGAACGTCGACTATGCCGTGGGCTATGCCACCTCGTCCTCGCCCTGCGGGCCGTGGACTAAGTACGCAGGAAACCCCATCATCAGTCGCCACACCGTGGGCGAGAACGGCAGCGGCCACGGAGACCTCTTCCAAGGAAAAGACGGCCGTCTCTATTACGTCTACCATGTCCATGCCTCCGGCGATGAAGTTTCCCCGCGCCGCACACGCATCGTTCCCCTGCACCTGTCGAAACGTGCCGACGGCATCTACGACATCTCGGTGAAGGGAGGAGAAGTCATCATCCCCCGTCGCCAGCCGGCCGCCGCCGACGGATGTGCGGAAACAATAGACATATAAGTAATGTATAAGTAAAACCAATATTCATCCTTTTATTATTGTTATGAAGTTGCAGAAGTTATTAGTGGCCCTCCTTCTCCCCCTTGCCGGGGCAACCGGGGCGGGGGCCGTGAATGCCGGTGGCGGAGACGCGTCGGCATCTGTCAGCCTGAAAGTGCCGGGCAATCCGGCTCAGGATTACTCCCTCACATTCCGCGAACTGCGTCCGGGGCTTTACGCCGGCATGCCGTCGGCCGATGTGCCCCTGCTGGTCAGCCGCCAAGTGGAAAACATTGACGGGCGGCAGCGCATCACCGTTACGCTGACCGCGCAGGAAGACCTCTACTTCAACTACGGAGAAGAGGTGAAGACGGGATTCCGCCACGACGATTGCCAGTTCTACATGCCTGGCTTCTGGTATCGCCGCAATCTCCGTTCGCCCAAAGAAGCCCCCTCGTTCCACACCTCCGACAGTTGGTTGGTGCGTGACGACCGTCTCAGCACTCCGCTGACTGCCGCTTTCGACGAGAAGAACGGCCGCTCCGTTTCCGTTATCCACCTCAGCGACTTCGCCACCGACGCGCTGACTACGCACGAGGAAGGCGAAGTCATCCTTTCCGGCGAGACCTCCATCGGCTATACCGGCTTCCTGAACAAGGGCGGCGAGACAGTGCTGGCCTATGGCTTCCCCTACCGCGAAGAGCCGCGTACTTACATCCGCAAGTGCACCCTGGCTCCAGCCGTCAAGGCATTCCAATACCTGCCGAAGGGCGAAAGCATCCTGCTGACGTGGGAAGTAAGCGAGCGTGAAGTCGCAGACTTCTCGGAGTGTGTGCAGCGCACGTGGGAGTATTGTTACGACACGAACCGCCCGCAGCCCGTACAGACACCTTACACGCCTGCCTACATGAAAGAGGTGCTGAGCAACTACTTCCTCAACGCCTACGTGCCCGGCAAACTCTGTTTCTATTCCAGCCCCGAAATGGTGGTAGCTACGTGCGCCAGCATTGACCAGGCCGAAGTGGGCTTTGTCGGCCGCACGCTGCTGAACGCCTTCAACGCTTTGGAATATGGCGAGCAGCAGAACCACACCGAAATGGTGGAGCAGGCACAAAGCATCTTCGACTCTTACCTGGCCAATGGCCTGTCTGAGGCCGGCTTCTTCCACGAAGTGGCGCGTCCTGAGCGCGGCTGGGTCGACCCGGTTCATAGCATCCGCCGCCAGTCAGAGGGCGTGTATGCGCTGCTTTACTACCTGGCTTACGAAAAGACCCAAGGCCGCAAACATCCCGAGTGGGAGAAACGGGTGCGCACGATGCTGGATAAGTTCCTGGAAATCCAGAATGAAGACGGCAGCTTCCCCCGCAAGTTCCGCGACGACTATTCGCTGGTCGATGCCAGCGGCGGAAGTACCCCCTCGGCTACCTTGCCTTTGGTGATGGGCTACAAATACTTCAAGGACAAACGTTACCTCGAATCGGCTCGCCGCACGGTGGACTACCTGGAGCGTGAAATCATTTCGAAGGCAGACTACTTCTCTTCTACGCTTGATGCCAATTGCGAAGACAAGGAAGCATCGCTTTATGCCGCCACGGCCATCTATTACCTGGCTCTCGTGTCCGGCGACAAAGAAAAAGACCGCTACGTCGAGTTGGCCAAGAAGGCCACGTACTTCGCCCTGTCGTGGTATTACACGTGGGACGTTCCCTTTGCCCAAGGGCAAATGTTGGGCGAACTTGGCATGAAGACGCGCGGCTGGGGCAACGTATCGGTAGAGAATAACCACATCGACGTGTTCATCTTCGACTTTGCCGATGTGCTGCATTGGTTGGCCAAGGAGTGTGGCGAACAGCGCTTCTCCGATTTTGCCGAAGTCATCTCCACCTCCATGCGCCAGTTGTTGCCGCGCGAAGGTTACCTCTGCGGCATGGGAAAGGCAGGTTATTATCCCGAAGTGGTGCAACACACGCATTGGGACTATGGCCGCAACGGCAAAGGATACTACAACGTCATCTTCGCCCCGGGATGGACGGTGGCCTCGTTGTGGGAACTTTTCTCGCCGGGACGCGCCGAGCAATTCCTCCAAGGGAAGAAATGAGACTGGCTATACAGTATGTTTAATCAAATAATAATGTAACTTGGAATGAAAAAGATTCTGAAACTTTCCGTGGCTGCCATGCTCCTGACGCTGGCAGCCTGCGGCGGGAAACAGCAGGAAGTACTGACTGTTTCTGGCCTGAACCCTGCCGATTTCCAGACAGAAGTGGACGGCAAGCAGACGGCGCTCTACACGCTGAAGAATGCCAACGGCATGGAAGTATGCATCACCAATTTCGGCGGACGCATCGTCTCCGTCATGGTGCCGGATAAAGATGGCGTCATGCGCGACGTGGTGCTGGGCTTCGACTCCATCGCCGACTATGTGAAGTATCCTTCTGACTTCGGCGCGACCATCGGACGCTACGCCAACCGCATCGGCCAAGGCAAATTCTCGTTGGACGGCACAGACTACCAACTGCCCACGAACAACTATGGCCACTGCCTGCACGGCGGCCCGAAGGGATTCCAATACCGTGTCTTCGACGCCGTGCAGCCCGACCAGCGCACGCTGCAGTTGAGCTATCTGGCAAAGGATGGTGAAGAGGGATTCCCCGGCAACCTGAACTGCCAGGTGACCTTTACGCTGACGGACGACAACGCTATCGACATCCATTACGCTGCCGAGACCGACAAGCCGACCATCGTCAACATGACGAACCATTCGTACTTCAACCTCGACGGAGACCCCTCGCAGAATAACTCCGAATACCTGCTGACTATTGATGCCGACAACTATACGCCCGTGGACAGCACGTTCATGACTACCGGAGAGATTGTCCCCGTAGAAGGCACGCCTATGGATTTCCGCCAGCCGGTAGCCGTGGGCGCCCGCATCGACGACGACTTCGACCAACTGAAGAACGGACTGGGCTACGACCACAACTGGGTGCTCAACACCAAGGGCGACGACTCGCGCGCTTGTGCCACGCTTGTTTCGCCCAAGACGGGTATCAAGCTCGAAGTCTTCACCAACGAGCCGGGCATTCAGATTTACGCAGGGAATTTCCTGGACGGTACGCTGCGCGGCAAGAAGGGCATCACCTACGGACGCCGTGCTTCCGTTTGCCTGGAAACGCAGAAGTATCCCGACACTCCCAACAAGCCGGAGTGGCCTACGGCTGTGCTCCGTCCGGGCGAAAAGTATGACAGCCACTGCATCTTCCGTTTCTCGGTAGAGAAATAACGGGCGGCGGCTGGACGCATGCTGAAAGGGAAAGGGCTCCCCAACCTCGGGGCGTTCTTTCCCTTATTTTTTGGGTAACATCGCCAGGGCGCGGTCTTCTGCCGCCTCCATGAGTTCGCGCTCGCCCGGCCCCTTGTCGTTGATGCCGCACAGGTGCAGGATGCCGTGGATGATGACGCGATGCAGTTCCGTGTCATACGCTGCGCCGAACTGTTCGGCGTTAGTGCGCACCGTGTCGAGGCTGATGAAGAGGTCTCCGCTCAGGCGGTTGCCCTCGCAATAGTCGAAGGTGATGATGTCCGTATAATAATCATGCTGGAGATACTGGCGGTTCACCTCTAAGATTTTCTCGTCCGAGCAGAAAATGTAAGCCACGTCTCCCACGCGCTTCCCGTAAGTCGCCGCCACGGCTTTTATCCATTCCGTGGTCTCCCGTTTCCGGATGTCGGGCATTTCCACGCCCTCTGTTTGGTAAGTAATCATATCTTATTTATTTTCAGTTTATTAAGTGTAAGTCTTTTCCGCCCCCTTGTCGCGCTTGCTTCCACCGCACTGGGGAGTCGCTTCTTCCGCACTCGAAGCAACTCCCCAGTGCGGCGTTTGCAAACGCCTTGCGGGGTGCATGTCAGAAAAAGAAAAGGTAGCTGATGATGATTGCTGCGATGATGCCTGAGAAGTCGGCTATCAGGCCGCAGGTCACGGCATTGCGCGTCCGCGTGATGCCTACGCTGCCGAAGTAGACGGCCAGGATATAGAATGTCGTGTCCGATGCGCCACGCGCCACACAACTCAAGCGTCCGACGAACGAGTCTGCCCCGTACTGCTGCATCGTGTCTATCATCAGCCCATTGGCCGCACTGCCGCTCAGCGATTTCATCAGTGCCGTGGGCAAGGCTCCCACGAACTCCGTGTTCACTCCCAATGCCGCCACGGCCGGGCGGATGAGGTCATCTACCAGCAAATCCATGGCTCCCGACGCGCGGAACACCGCGATGCCTACCAGGAAAGCCACCAGGTAGGGGATGATGCGCACGGCGGTGCTGAACCCCTCCTTCGCGCCTTCAATGAAGGCATCGTACACGTTGGTGCGCTTCCACAAGCCCCAAAGGATGAACAGCAGGATGATGGAGAACAGGATGATGTTTGCCGCCAACGTGGAGTAGGTGCCCATCTCGTCGCGCCCCACCCGGACAAATACCCAGATGAGCGCCGCGAAGAACACGCTGATGCCCCCGGCCAGCAGCAGGATGGGTTTACACAGCAAGTTGATGCGCTGGCTGATGCTGACGGTCAGGATGCCGACGGCGGTCGAGACAGACGTACTCAGCAGGGTAGGGATAAATATGTCGGTGGGCTGTGCCGCGCCCATCTGCGCGCGGTACATCATGATGCTGACGGGGATGAGAATCAGCCCGGAGGTGTTGATGACGAGGAACATGATCATCGGGTTCGTGGCCGTGTCCTTCTTCGGGTTCAGTTCCTGCAACTCCTTCATGGCTTTCAGGCCCAGCGGCGTCGCGGCGTTGTCCAGGCCCAGCATGTTGGCAGAGAGGTTCATGAAGATGGAGCCTAAGGCAGGATGTCCCTTGGGAATGTCGGGGAACAGGCGGCAGAACACCGGGCTGAGCCAGCGCGACAAGGCATTTATCATGCCGCTGCGCTCGCCGATCTTCATGACGCCCAACCAGAGCGAGAGCAGGCCGGTCAGCCCCAACGAAATCTCGAAAGCGTTTTTCGACGAAGAAAAGGTGGAGTTCACCAGTTCGGTGAAAATCTCCGTGTCGCCCCAGAAGAGCAGCTTGCCCAGGGCAACGATGAAGGCGATGAGGAAGAACGCTACCCAGATGTAATTCAGTACCATTGCTTAGTCGTTAGTAGGAGGTAGACAGTAGTTAGTAGCTTTCCTCGTTTGCCAAGTTCCACAGGTTGAGGAAAGCCGCACGGGTGATGTCCGTCAGCTTCTCCCAGTTCAGGCGGTCGGCGTGGTCCGATGGCTGGTGGTAGTCCGGATGCCCGTCCGTGTGGTACCAGATGATGGGGATATCCTGCCGGGCGAACGAACCGTTGTCGCTGCCGCCGACGGGGCGGTCCCAGGCACGGTAGTCTGGTTCGAGCTTCAGGCCGTAGCGTTCGATGTCTTCCTTTAGCCATTGCCCGAAGGCCGGGTGCGACGCCGTGAAGAAGTAAACTACGTGCTGCGGCTGCTCGGACTTGTTGTTGCGGCCTATCATGTCGAAGTTCAAGTAGCCCTTTATTTGTCCGGCAAAAGGACAACTTTGCACGAAAAACCGGGAACCCAGCAACCCCTTTTCTTCCCCGTCCCAGAACGCAAAGATGACGTTGCGCAACGGTTTCTGCCCCGACACGGCAAAGGCCCGCGCAATCTGCAAGGCTGCCGACACGCCCGAGGCGTTGTCGTCCGCCCCGTTGTATATTGGGTCGCCTGCCAGGGTCGGGTCGATGCCCAAGTGGTCGAAGTGCGCCCCCAGGATGACGTACTCGTCCTCGCGCTCGCCGGGAATCCATCCCAAGACGTTGGCCAATTCTAAGCGGCGGTGCGTGCCCTGTTTCAACCGGGCTATGGAGTCCGGATGCACCTGCCAGCGGCCTTTCTGTTGCCGCTCGACGGCGCAGGCTTCGAAGGGTTGGAAGTAGTTGCCGTCCGCCAGCGGGCGGATGCCGGCTTCCTTCAGTTCCGACGCCAAGTAGCGTGCCGCAATGCGTGCGCCCGGCTGTCCGGCTTCCCGTCCCAATAACAGGTCGTCAGCTAAGAACTCAACGATGGCTTCCGCCTTCTCGCGGTTGATGCTCTGCAGGCCTTTCTCCACAGGCGTCTGCGCAGATGCTCCCAGCGATGCTGCGGCGAGGAGGCAGATGCCCCAAATCTTTCTGTACATGTTGTTTCGCATTTGAAAAGTGTTGTTCTCCTTGCAAAAGTAGGAAATACTTTTGGAACTCATTGGCCTGTTGGGGGGAAAGTCTTATTTTTGTTCTGTTAATTGCTAACTTTATCGTATATGGCACCCGAAAAAACATTTCTGGACCCTCTGCCTGCGGCCGATGCCACTACCCGGGCCGCGCAGATCCAGCGCGAACTGGAGACTTATGTGAAGCCGGAGAAGCGCGACTTCCTGCCCCGTTTCTTCAAGACCGGGAAAGGCGAGTATGGCGAAGGAGACCGGTTCCTGGGCATCGTCGTGCCCGACACGCGCCGCGTGGCGAAACTCCACCGCGAAGAACCTTTGGCTGTGGCCGCCTGCTTGCTGCAAAGCCCGTGGCACGAATGCCGTCTCTGCGCCCTGCTGATGCTGGTGGAACGCTTTAAGAAAGCCACGCCCCAGGAGAAAAAAGAAATATTCGGTTTCTACTTGGCGCAGACGGACCGCATCAACAACTGGGACCTGGTCGACCTGAGCGCGCCTTACATCGTAGGGGAATACCTGGCGGCTCTTCCGGGGGATTGGGAGTCCAACCCGTCCATTGCCCAGGTGCTTCTTCCGCTGGCGGAAAGCCTTTCGCTGTGGGAACAGCGCATAGCCGTGGTCTCCACCCACGCTTTTATCCGCCGGGGCAACTTTGACGGCATCACTTTCCTGGCCACGTTTTTCCTCTCCAAACAGGGATGGAAACTGCAACCTGGGGCGAAACGCAGGACAACCACGATGCACGACCTCATGCAGAAAGCCCTGGGCTGGATGCTGCGCGAGGTGGGCAAACGCGACAAAGGCTGCTTGGTTGCTTTCTTGGAGGCTTTCAGTGCGCAGATGCCACGCACGATGCTTCGTTATGCCATTGAGCATTTTCCGCCCGAAGAAAGGAAAAAGTATATGGCAATGCGTTGACTTTATTCCGCCTGTGTCTCCGGTGTCTCTTCCGGCGCAGGTGCGGCTTCCCCTTCGATGCCCGGGATTTCGTCCACATCCACCAACTGGGGCAACGGGTTCTTCTCGCTCGTCTTAGCCCCCAGCTTTTTCAACTTCGCGCAAGTCTGGAGGATGCTTTGGCCCGTGGGCAGGAGTTTCTTCTCGCCGTCCTCGTAGGCTTTGGCCGCGCTGTCCAAGGCTTTCCCCAGAGCCTGGTATTTCTTCATGAACTGCCCCACGCGGTCCAGCATCTCGTTGGCCAGGGCATAGACCTTCTCGTGGTTCTGCGCCTGGGCGATTTGCGTCCACGTCAGGTTGATGATGCGCAGGGCGGCGAAGAGCGTCTGCTCGTCGGCTATGAATACGTTGCGGTCCATCGCCTTCCGCCACAGGTCGGGCTGCGCGTTCAGTGCCGTCCACAGCGCACCGGTGTGCGGCACGAACATGATGACGTAGTCCATCCGCACCTTGGGCGGCTGGATG
>CASEKR010000005.1 GCA_949288585.1 uncultured Bacteroides sp.
CAAAAGATCCTCTATCTCAGCTATCAACTGATTATATCCAACCATAAACCATCAACTGAACATGGAACTGAATCCCGCCGACCTTAAAGTCTTTCTGAACCACATTTATGAATTTAAGAAAGGAGTACGCCGCATGGTGTTGTACACCACCAATAAAAAATACGAAGATTTCGCCGTCAAGCGTCTGGCGAACCAACGTATCAAGTTCATTGTGCAGCAAGTGGATGACGAACGCATCAACTTGTTTTTCGGGTGTGACGAATGCATCGAAGCCATCCGCCTGTTGGTCAACCGCCCGCTGAACAAACTGACACCGGAAGAGGATTTCATTTTAGGAGCAATGTTAGGATATGACATCTGCGTGCAATGCCGCCGGTATTGCGACCGAAAACAGCGGAGATTTGCATCGTAAACCAAAGAATTACAACTATGAGATTACATAAAGACAAACTGAAACAGAGTATAGGCAAGTCGAGAGGATAAGTTCTGGTTCCGAAATAGCAACCTGAGAAATCTAAACCTCAAGGTTAGCAGCCTAAACCTTCACTTTAGAAAGCTAAACCTTCATTATAGAAATCCTACATTCGCCCTACCTTAGCAAGCAGAAGCAGGATGAGGATATGACAAGAGCGGATTTCCTATCCCCATAACGGGGATAAAAAATCCGCTCTGCTGTCTGTTCGTTATTCTCAGAGACCTGTCGGCGCAGCCGTCGCCGGTTCCGGAGAAAGTTCCTCCGGCAGGGGCGTACGCAACTGGATATCTTCCCAACCATTCCATGTCGGCGAAACCATGTATTGCGGTTCCTGCATCTTACCTGTCAAAGCCGTGGCCTGCTTGACATCGGCATTCGTTTTTTCAAACAACTGCTTCATCGTAATGTCGCCCTTGGCATCCTTGATGGCTTTAATCAGGTAATAGGTATAATAACCTTGCTGCTTATCGTGGAATACGCTGGAAGTCTGGTCACCGCTACTGGACGAGAAGCTCAAAGTGTTTCCCTGGGGTACCCCCATTCTGGGTACGACACGCACACCTTTCTGCGCTATCAGAGGAGCATTGCTCTTGTAGCCACCGCTGAAGCAGGCATCCAGGAATACATAAGCGCCTTTGACAGGATATTGGGATAAACGTTTGTACAAATCGGCCAACGAGATGCCCAAATGGATGTTCTTACCTGTGATATCCACCGGCAGCAGGTAGGGTTCTTTCGTAGCCTCATCATTGTTGCCATGACCCGAATAATAGAATATGAGTTCAGCTTCCGGGTCGGCACTTGCCATGTTCATCAGCCAGTCCAACTGCTCGTGCATCATACCGGCCGTTGCATTGGGCACAATATGAATCTGGCTTTCAGGCACGCCGAACGTACGCACGCAATATTCACGGAACAGCATGGCATCATTCACCGCATAGGGCACGTTGATTTCCGCATTGGCGCCGGTCATGCTGTAATCTTCATTACCAATCACCAAAGCATAACGATGGGTATTGACAGCCCCTACCGGCACATCTTCCATCAATTCGCTGTTGTAGGTGGAAATCGTATATTTCCCCACCTCTTGGCGGGCACGCATATTGCCTTGAATCTTGATGGTATTGGAAGAAGTCAAATATTCGCCCAGCTTAACCTTATAAGCCTCGTTCAAGTAAGAAGAATGAGAATCTTCGGTCACGCTTACCATCACAGCCACAGAGTCCCCGTCAAAACGCTTATTCACCAGGAAATCATAATCTACGGTAGCCACCTCACCGGCCGGGATACTATCCACCACCATCTCGGGCACCTCCGTATTAAACACGTTTCTCGGGAGTTTGAAGCTCAACTGCACGTTATGAGCCGTCTTGGCGCCAAAGTTCTGGATGGCCAGAATCAGTTTTCCGTTCTTGCCCAACGTGATAGAAGAGCCGTCGGCAGCCAAGAACTGGTAGTCAGCTACCCGCAGACGCGGCATGGCATACTCCTGCGTGTTGACCACCAACTCCGCCGGGTCAGCGTCAAAACCATTGGCTTCGAAGGCATAGATATTTATCTTGGCCAATGCCGTAGGCATATCTTTCTTCACCAGGTAACGGAACGTATATTGTTTGGACGTGCCGGCCAGGATGTTGCCCCCGTCCAGTTCACGCGGTCCGTCGAAGAACTCATCATATCCTTGCTGCTCCGAGAAACGGAGGCGGATATTATAAGCATCCCCTTTGCCCTGGTTCTCGATAGTAAACTGGATGGCAAAACTTTCTCCGGCATCAATCACCTTGTTGGCATTGCCATCGATGAAGCTATCCACCCGAATCACCAGCATAGCAGGTTCTACGGGTACGGGCACAGGCGCTTCCGTAGCACCAGCCTCCGGTTTCGTCTGCTTCAAAGCTTCGTTATAGGCCAACAGGCGCGAAGAGAATGTATCATAAGAAGCGCCGTCTTCTATGATTTTGGACAACACGGCATATTCCGCCTTCATGTCCATATACTGGTACACACCGGCCAATCCCTGCATATACATCTGGGAGGTAGGCTCTTTCTCCAGGATTTTCAAGAACAATTCCTTGGCCTCCAACAGATAGCCGGACGCACGTTGACGTATCAAGGCATACTCTGCATCATCGGCCACTTTCAGACCGCTGTTTACGATTTCCGTCGCAACGTTGAAATTGGCACGCGCAAGCCCTGTCAGCAGTTCAAAACTATCAGGAGACAAGGCATACATACGCTTATATATGTCAAGGGCTTCCATATTCTTCCCCTGGCGTTCCAAGATACGCGCCTTGATGGGCAGCACCTGCACATTGTTGGGGTCCACCTCCAAGATGCGGTCAATGGCTCCCAAGAGTTTAGGCACATTGTTGGTGGCGATATGTACATTGACCAGATTATACAAGAAATCGAGCGACACAGGATATTTGGCAATGGCCTCTTCCAGAATCTTTTCCTGCTCGGCATAATTCTTCTGCGACAGATAAATCAGGTTCAAATAAACATAGCAGTCCTTCTCCTGGGTCTTGTCGCCCGTAGCCAGGTACTCCCTGAACAAATCGGCCGCCTGCGCATACTTCCCCAACCCATAGGCCGACACGGCAGCAAAATAAACTACGGAAGAATAATTGCTGGCACGGGGCAACAACTCGCTGCGGAAAATCTGCAACTTAGGCAACTCGATATAAGCAGAAGCAAAGTCAAGGCCTTTGGCCTGATTCTTCTGGTTAGAATAATAAATGGCAGCATCCAGCAACGCAGGATACATGCTGCGCAAACGGTTCTTGGCACCGTTCAGGTAAGATTCATTGCCAGAAGCAGACAACATTTCCAAATACTTCTGGTAGCTCTCCAGCAAATAGGCATACATGACATCCGGATTGCCGCCCTTGTCACGTTCGCTTTCAAAAAGCACATATTGTTGGTTGGCTCGTTGAGAAGCAGAGGCGGCACTTTGTGCCGCCACTTTCCCACACGCTACCAACAATGTCAAGATGATAGTCAGTGTGATTCTACTTTTCATGTCTTATTTTATCATTTACAATACTGTTATTACTGTACAGGAAAGGCGTCCGTGATGACAAATTCGACATTAATCTTGCGGAACTCACCTCCACGTTCCTTGGCCACTTCCACATGATACTCATATTGGTTGGCTGTATTTTGCAAAGTCTGCACATTCTTTTCAATATAATCTTTCACACCTGCGGCACGCATCAAGGCCAATTGTTCGTTGGTTGTGATGCCCGATGCTTTGGTCACCGAGATATTATCCAGATTACCGTCCTTATAATAAGGTTCATCTACAAATTCGCCATACTGTCCGTTATAGGCAATCCGCCCACGGATAGGACTGGCATCGGCCGAACCAGTGATGACAATCTTCACCTGCTTGCCTTCCGCCAAGTATTTGGAGAAATCGCCTTCGAAAGCATTCTTGATAATCTTCATCAGAGACATGGCCGCATTCGAACGCTCTATGTTATAACCGCCCGACGGGAAGTCCTCCTTCGCGGAGAATGCCTTGTTGATCACTTCGTATTGGTAACTTACTTTATAGTTCAATATCTTGTTACCGTCAGCATCCACACCGGGCATTACCTCCGTCTTCACATCAATCTGCGTATTTTCGGTGATCAACTTATCCTGCTTCTTCTCCTCAACCACGGCCTCCTTGATTTCCTGCAATTGCACTTCCTCACGGCTGGCCTGTTGCATGATTTCCAACGGCACAAAGTTGTCGTCTGCCTCCAATGCAGTCAGTTTGGTGCGGCCGATATTGTCATAGATATATACCTTGTTGCTCGTTTCGTTCGTCACTTCCACATAAGCCAATTCAAATTCATCCTGGTCGTTGAGGACATAAACCGCATTGTCGAATTTCAGGTTCTTTCCGTCTTTGAAATCACCCAATTCACCTTGCGGCACTTCAATGGCAATGTTAGGCAAGGATTCGAAGCCGATATTCAGCTTGCTGTTGGCAGCATCATAATCTCCCACGAAAGGATTCTCAATAGCCAAACGGTCACCGGCCAGTTCCGTCGCTACCTCTTGCGAGAACAGTTGTTGTTGCTTCAAGCGGGTCTCATCATTCACACGGATGGCATATTCTTCCATCGACTCACCCTGCATCATCTTCACCCATTCGTTCATACGGGCATCTACTTCCCTGTTCAACAACTTGCCATAGAAAGGATTCAAGCCATTGGCATCCCAGAAGACCAAACTCTGAGGACGATTGGAAATCATGAACACATCACTATTCTGGCGATTAATGAAGAAACGGTTGGCTACCACGCCACCGGCCGGTTCTTCCAACGTCTGCTCAATAGCCCCATTCCGCAAGTTTACCACCAAAATAGATTTCCCGTCTTTCACCACGCTGATATATTTCCCTTCGGGATGGAAAGAAGGAGAAGCCAGTTTGCCACCAAACTGGTTGTAGGTTCCCGTCTGTTCCCAAGTCTTCGTGTCCAAGATTAGCAGGCTGCCTTCATCGGTGACTACGGCCAGTTGGGAGGCATCGGCCGAGAAGTCCAAACCCAACACATTACCAGCCATAGGGATGGACTTACGGAGTTCTTTCGTCTGGAAATTCCAGATATCGATATTCTTGCCCGTACCGGCTGCGATGAAATAATTGTTCGAACTCATCGCCAACACCGTAGACAAGGATTTTCCCTGTATGTAAGCTTGTGGTTCGTAAGCTCTGGTGTCATAGATAACGATTTCACCCAACGAATTGGATACGACAAAATGGCGGGCATCCGGAGCATAGCACATGGCCAAAGGCATGTATTTCCCCTTTTGCAAGTCTTTTAACTGGCGTTCCGTCAAATTGCAAGGAGCATTGAGAGGCAACACCTCGCGTTCTTTCACGTCTTTACGCTTATCCTTCAACTCAAACATCTTCCGATTGCGCTCACGGAAAGAATAAATCGCCACATTCTTGTCCCCACGCATCAAGGCCAGCGAGTTACCGGTCGGATTGAATGCAATCTGATCGATATTCCTGACATCTACAATCGAAATATCCCTAAACGTGTACAACCCGCCATCATCACTCAGGAAAGCTGTGCAGAATGTTGTATTTTCAAAGGCAGCAATCCGTTTGTTTGAAGCAAAGTTACGCAGTTCATTCACTTGACCCATTACTTCTCCACTCATCAGAGCAAAAGAAAAAAACAAAGCACCGCCCAAAAACAGACGGCACCGGAAACTTCTTGTATCCATATACTTTGGTTTAAATCATTCAGTCATATTTGGAGGCAAATATAAACAAAATATTTGACACGTATTCGAGAAAGGAGACGTTTTTCCTTCCATCCGTCATGGTTCCCGTACTAAGTATAAAAAAATAGGGACTAAACGGTATAAAAAACAACAGCTTATTCGCTCTTTTCCAATCCCATCTTCTTGGCACGCTGCAACATGAACTCGTAGGCTGCATCGTGCTCATTAGGAATCACTCCATCCAGAATGGCATCTTTGATAGCACTCTTCAACACACCGACCTGCTGGCACGGAGGCAAAGAAAAAACCTGCATAATCTCTTCCCCGCTGACAGGCGGCTGGAAATTGCGGATGCGGTCACGCTCTTCCAAATCCTTCAGTTTATGGCGCACCAACTGGAAATTGTTCAGAAAACGCTCCTTCCGCTCACGGTTCTTCGAAGTTATATCAGCCTCACACAGCAGCATCAGGTCGTCTATGTCGTCTCCGGCTTCAAACAAAAGGCGGCGCACCGCAGAATCAGTAACCTCCTCGTCGGCAATGACAATGGGACGCATGTGCAATCCCACCAATTTCTGCACATACTTCATCTTCTCGTTCATCGGCAGCTTCATCTTCCGGAATATGTCGGGCACCATCTTGGCTCCAACGAAATTATGATTATGGAAGGTCCATCCGACGCGCGGTTCCCAGCGTTTGGTGACAGGCTTGGCGATATCATGCAACAGGGCTGCCCAACGCAGCCACAAGTTGTCGGTTTGCTTGCTGATGTTGTCCAGCACCTCCAACGTATGATAGAAATTATCCTTATGCCCACGCCCATTCCGCGTCTCCACGCCTTGCAGTTTAACCAGTTCCGGAAATATCAATTCCAGCAATCCGCAACGATCCAAGTCTATAAATCCTCTGGACGGAACAGGCGAAAGGATTATTTTATTCAATTCATCGGCTATGCGTTCACGCGAGATAATCGAGATACGCTCACGGTTACGCCCCAATGCCTCAAATGTATCATCGTCTATATAGAATTTCAACTGAGTGGCAAAACGGATGCAACGCATCATGCGCAAAGGGTCGTCGCTGAAAGTCACATCCGGGTCTAACGGTGTGCGTATGGTACGCTCCTTCAAATCCCCGATGCCGTCAAACGGGTCTACCAGTTCACCGAAGCGATTGGCATTCAGACAGACAGCCAGGGCATTGATCGTAAAATCCCTCCGGTTCTGGTCATCTTCCAGAGTCCCATTCTCCACTACCGGCTTGCGCGAATCATGGGTGTACGATTCTTTTCGGGCTCCCACGAACTCGACTTCCGTTCCCCGGTATTTAAGCTGTGCCGTACCGAAATTGCGGAAAACCGAGACATGCGCCCCACGCCCCAGTCTTTTTCCCAAGGCTTCTGCCATGGCAATGCCGCTGCCCACCACGACCACGTCTATATCCTTCGAAGGGCGTTGCAGGAAGATGTCCCGTACATAACCGCCTACCACATAACACTCCAGCCCCAGCGCATCCGCCACAGCCGAAATCTGCTTGAAAATATCATCCTTGAAATGCAGCTTCAGTTCCTCTGGTGTAAGTTCCAACATGCCGTTTTGTTTTTCTTTCATAAATGGCTGCAAAGATACAGATATTATTTCTATTTTTGCCTCCTGTAACAGAAGAACAATGCTTATGAAGAGACGGATATACCTTTTTTCAGTAGCCCTTAGCTGCCTGCTGGCAGCCTGCGAGAATGTGGAAGAAAAAGCGGGAGTGAAACTGCAAGCCGCCCGCCAAGCCTATGAGAGCGGCATGTACAGCCAAGCAAAATCACTGATAGACAGCATCAAGATACTGTACCCCAAAGCCTTCGACACACGCAGGGCAGGACTCTACCTGATGCAGGATATTGAACTGGCCGAACAGCAAAAATCCCTCGCCTACCTGGATAGCCTGCTGCAAGCCGAAGAAAAGCGACTCTCAACTTTACGCAAAGATTTTGCCTTTGAGAAAGATACCGCTTACCAGCAAATCGGCCGTTACCTGGCACCGTCGCAGGTATTGGAAAAAAAACTGCACCGCTCCTACCTCCGCTTCCAGACGGACGAAAACGGAGTGATGAGCCTGACTTCCATCTATTGCGGCAAACAAAACATCCACCATACGTCTGTGAAAGTCTTGGCGCCCGACGGCACATTCGCGCAAACACCCTCCTCAAAAGACAGCTACGAGACTTCGGACTTAGGGGGAAAAATAGAGAAAGCAGACTACAAATTAGGCGAAGACGGTGGAGTCATCTCGTTCATCAGCCTGAATAAAGACAAAAATCTCCGGGTAGAATACATAGGCGACCGCACTTACCACACGAGCCTCACCCGTGCCGACCGCCAGGCTGCCGCCGACGTGTACGCCCTCTCCCAGGTGCTCACATCCATCACCCACATCAAGCAACAACAGGACGAAGCCCATCAGAAAATCCGCTTCATCCAAGAAAACATCAAGAAAAGGAAAAAGGCAGAATAAGAGCCACCGCACTCCGCCCCTCTCTTGGGCAGACGAGGCAGACCAATAAAAAAGAGGGTGTGTCGGAATGAGTTTTGACTATCGTTTTGCTCTGTCATCCTGAACGTAGTGAAGGATCTCCTGCTGACTTTTGCTTACGGGAGATGCTTCACATGCGTTCAGCATGACAGTTTGATTGCAACGCTCATTTTCGATACACCCTCTTTTTGTGATGCTTGCTTTCCTTGAGATGGATATAACTTAATTCCTGCGCGGGCCACCCTTACCCCTCATGCCTTTCAGCAATTCCCGGTGGAAACGCATCTCCGCATGTTGCACTAAGTAAATCTTCTTGCAAGACAAAATAGTCTTGAACTTCTTAAAATAAGACTTCTCCAGGCGATCGGCAGAAATACGTGCTTCATAGACTCCGTTCAGGATTTCCTCATAACGTTCTTCGGACACATTCCCGTCTTTGCCCTCCCGAAGCAAGCCCCATGCCTTTTCATTCAGTTGCTGCTTCCGGTCCTGCAATTCAAAATAAAGGGGGAAGAAAGCCGTGGCTTCCTCAGATGTCAGCCCGGCCTTTTCCGTGATATACGCTTGCTGTTTGGCACGGAATTCTTCTTTCGTCAAACGCTGTTCGCAGCCATCTGCCGCCCAAAGCAAAGAGGTGGACGCACACGCCACTACCCATAATAGAACAAATAACTTTTTTATCATCTTCCGATTCACAAAATTAAAATCATCGACTCTCCTCGTCGTCTGTCAGATAGACGTACAAAGAATAATCGTCCAACATCGAATTTTCCATTGCCATGTTGATGTATTCCATCTCCCGGTCAATCTCTTCGCCTCCGGCAGCTTCCTGCCCCGGCACATAATGAGTCGAAGCAATGCGGATAATCAACATGGCCCCGACAAACATGGCAGCCATGTACACCAACGGACGCAACTTCTCCCACGTTGTGGGCGTGCGGCTGGCCTCCACCCGGTCTTTCTCCGGCAAATGATCCATCAGCCCTGAAGCAAAGCCCTCAAAGTAACCTTCGGGAACACGGAAGGGGTTTTCCGTCCCGATCTTTTTTTTCAATTGTTCTTCCGTCATAAGCTTTCCTCCATTCTTTCGTTCAATTGTTAGACACTGCTTTATCAGAAAGGTTTAAAGCGCCTCTTCCAAAAATTTCTCTATTTTCTTTATGGCATGGTGATAGGACGACTTCAAAGCGCCTACGGAAGTACCGAATATTTCAGACATCTCTTCGTACTTCATCTCCTGGAAGTACTTCAGATTGAAAACCATCCGTTGTTTTTCGGGCAAAGTAAGCAAGGCTTTCTGCAACATCATCTGCGCCTTGTCGCCAGAGAAGTAGGCATCGCTCTCCAACTTCTGCAACACATCGGCCTCTGGGTCATCCAGCGAAACCGTAGCGGCCGCCCGCTGCTTGTTCAGGAAAGTCAGGCATTCGTTCAAGGCAATGCGATAGAGCCAGGTAGAAAGCTTAGCTTCTGCCCGGAAATAGTCAATGTTGACCCATGCCTTGACAAATGTATTCTGAAGCAAATCGTTGGCATCATCGTGTGAAAGCACCATCCGGCGAATCTGCCAGTAAAGCTGCTCGCTATACTGCGCCACCACCATCTCGAATCCTTTCCGTTGCGTATTCTCGTCTTGCAAAAGGGCCAACACTTCACTTTCGTTATAAGAAGAACTCATATATGATAATTTATGCGCAGAGTATGCGCAGTTACGGGCAAAGCCCGCCAAATTTCCATTTTCACCGGACAAAGATACGGCTTTATCCCCTACAAATCAATAAGGAGCTAAGAAAATTCACACCGACACGCACAACATCTCTTTGGCCAGCAAGGTTTCCGGGAAAATCGCCTGCGCCTCCTGAAGCAGGACGGATTCATCTTCGTAGCGGGCAGAGAAATGGCCCACCAGCAGTTTTTTCACCCCTGCCATACGGGCCAGTTCAGCGGCTTGCGCTGCCGTGGTATGGTAGGTCTCCTGAGCCCGTACCAGATGGTCGGCAGCAAAGGTAGCTTCATGGAATAACAAGTCTACCCCGCGAAGTTGCCCGGCAAGTTCCGGCAGGCAGACCGTGTCCGAACAATATGCATACCGGCGGGACGGAGCCGCCGGACGTGTCAACAGATGATTGGGCACTACCCGCCCATCGGGAGCCACGTAATCCGCGCCATTCTTAAGACGGTTCATCTCATACAAGGGAACCTCATAGAAGTCCACCATTTCGCGGACAATATGCCTAAGTCCCTGCTTCTCAGCAAACAGAAAACCGCAACAAGGAATGCGGTGGCGCAAAGGAAGAGTCGTCACTGTCAACGAACGGTCTTCGTAAATCAACGACGGCTTGTCTGTATCAAACTCATGGAACAATACCCGGTAAGTCATCTGCTTGTTGAAGAAAGCCAATGTGGGAAGAAGCAGGTTCTCCAGCCCGCGCGGGGAATAGATGTGCAATTCAGCCGTCCGCCCCAACAAATTCAAAGTAGAAATCAGTCCCCACAATCCGAAACAGTGATCGCCATGCAGGTGTGAGATAAAGATATGGTTCAGGCGTGAAAACTTCAGGCGCGACTTACGGAACTGCAACTGCGCCCCCTCGCCGCAATCAATCATATACAACTTATCGCGCACGTTGAGCACCTGCGAAGTCGGGAAATGCCTCACAGTAGGCAAGGCAGAACCACAGCCCAAGATATATAACTCGAATTTCTCCATAACGACTCAAACATAATCCCGCAAAGGAACACAAATTGCACAAGAAAAACAAACCTACACAGCCAAATTCACTTCAAATCCCCCAAATACAAAAGAAGGCACCCGAGCCTTTCGGCCACGGATGCCTTCCCGCTTATCTTATGGAAACCTATTATTTCTTCTGTTCAGCCTCCATTTGTTCCTTCAATGCAGCCAACGCGCTGATGTCGCCCAGCGTAGTAGAGGCAGCCTGGTTCTGAATTACAGGGATTTCCTCTTTCTTGCTGTTAGACTTCTTCGCAGCCTTTCTTTCGGCTCTTTCTTCTGCCTTGGCAGCATCTTCAAACACACGGCTGTGGGACAAGATGATGCGCTTGGCGTCCTTGTTGAACTCCAGAACCTTGAAGGGCAGCTTCTCTTCCAGCTGAGCCTGCGTGCCGTCTTCCTTCACCAGATGCTTCGGAGTAGCGAAGCCTTCTACGCCGTAAGGCAGGGCAACCACAGCACCCTTTTCCAGCATCTCGATGATAGTTCCCTCGTGAACGGAACCTACCGTGAAGACCGTTTCGAATACATCCCAAGGATTCTCTTCCAGTTGCTTGTGGCCCAAGCTCAGGCGACGGTTTTCCTTGTCGATTTCCAACACAACAACTTCGATGTCTGCACCAATCTGCGTGAACTCCGACGGATGTTTCACCTTCTTCGTCCAAGACAAGTCTGAAATGTGGATCAAGCCATCTACACCCTCCTCGCATTCTACGAATACGCCGAAGTTGGTGAAGTTACGTACCTTGGCCGTGTGCTTGCTGCCTACGGGATACTTCTCTTCGATGGTTTCCCAAGGATCCGGCTTCAGTTGCTTGATGCCCAAAGACATCTTACGCTCTTCGCGGTCCAGCGTCAGCACAACGGCTTCCACTTCGTCGCCCACCTTCATGAAGTCCTGAGCCGAACGCAAGTGTTGCGACCAAGACATTTCTGAAACGTGAATCAAGCCTTCTACACCCGGAGCGATTTCGATGAAAGCACCGTAATCTGCCATCACAACCACTTTGCCCTTCACGTGGTCGCCCACCTTCAGGTTCGGATCCAATGCATCCCAAGGATGCGGGGTCAGTTGCTTCAAGCCCAGGGCGATACGCTTCTTCTCGTCGTCGAAGTCGAGGATAACGACATTCAGCTTCTGGTCGAGTTCAACCACTTCATGCGGGTCGCTGACACGACCCCAAGACAGGTCGGTGATATGGATCAGACCGTCTACGCCGCCCAGGTCGATGAACACGCCATAGGAAGTGATATTCTTGACAGTGCCTTCGAGAACTTGTCCTTTCTCGAGCTTGCTGATAATTTCCTTTTTCTGCTGTTCCAGTTCGGCCTCGATAAGAGCCTTGTGGGAAACAACCACGTTCTTGAATTCCTGGTTGATCTTGACAACCTTGAACTCCATTGTCTTGCCCACGAACACATCGTAGTCGCGGATGGGCTTCACGTCGATCTGCGAACCCGGCAGGAAAGCTTCGATGCCGAATACGTCCACAATCATACCGCCCTTCGTGCGGCACTTGATGTAGCCCTTGATAATTTCCTGGTTTTCCAACGCTGCATTGATGCGGTCCCAAGAACGGGCTGCACGTGCTTTGCGGTGCGACAGTACCAACTGTCCTTTCTTGTCTTCCTGATTTTCGATGTACACCTCTACCGTGTCGCCCACCTTCAGGTCAGGATTGTAACGGAACTCGCTCATCGGGATGATGCCGTCCGATTTGTAACCGATGTTCACAACGACTTCGCGCTTGTTCATTGCGATTACAGTACCATCTACAACTTCGTGGTCGCCCACCTTGTTCAGGGTGCCGTCATAGGCCTTCTCCTGGTCCTCGTGGCTCACGGCGGTTGCAGCCTCGCCATTTTCATACGCATCCCAGTTGAAATCTTCAATGGGAGCAACATTCTTTAAGTTTTCCATTAATAAAATAAATTGTTTAGTTTCAATTAATTAAGTGAGACATTATATCGACTCAATAAATCGGTTGCAAAGATAGGAGTATTTTCTTGAATGACAAAAACTTCTGCGAAAGTTTTCGCAGATTTCCCATAGCCCTTTCTTTTGACAGAACGTGCCACGGTTGCCTGGCACGATATTTATCGCACGTGCATATTCAGGGTTTGCTGATACTGTGAAATTCTGCTTTCAAGGTTAGATATGTGATGAGAAAGCATCACATCTTGAATAATCGTGCTGTCCGCCTGCTCCCGGCTATCAATCAAAGCCTGGATATATTCTCCCTTGTCCTCTTTCGTCACAATAGAAGGGATAAGCCCCAATTGCCGCTGCACGATATTCATCAATAGCCTTGTGGTACGTCCGTTGCCGTCCACCCACGGATGAATGGTGACAAGGCGGAAATGAGCTTCAAAGCTCAAACGATAACAGGCCACCATATTATTCCTATCCACCGACGCCAATTCTCCATTCAGCCATTGGCAAAAGTCTGCGGAGGCTTGTGGGACTTTCTGAAAAGCCAGGTAACTTCTGCCGCCTATGCCTGCGCTGACGTTGCAACGGCGCAACTCGCCTTTCGAAGAATCGAAATTGCCGCCCAACGTGGAGTATTCCGAGCCTGTGCGCCTCATGACTTTAGCGGACAGTTCACACAAGAAACCGACTGTGTAGGGCCGGGAAGCCTTTATCCAATCGAACCCGAAAAGATATGCGTTTTTAAGGTCTACATTCATCATCTGTTCTACAAGGCTTCTTCCTTTAGCCACAATCCCCTCATCGAACAACAACTGATTTTCTACCTCCGTCACAGTAGAACCTTCGATAGCCGTCGAATGGGTGATAAGCGAATAGAGGTAGAACTTCTCGTAATCCACCTGCTGTTCAATTCCCGAGGCTGTGTATCGGTCAATGGTTTCTATCAGTTTCTTATCTATCTCTTTCATTGCATTCTTTACTTTTGGAATTATCGCCAAGAATAACAACTGAATCAGGTTCCAACGCTCCGAATCCGAGCACATTCTTGGAAAGATGTTGCCATTGGAATCTTGGTTGATGCAAAGGTACAATTTTTAATAGAATAAATAAGAGCTTGTTTAGATTTTCATTTTCACTGCCATTAGCTACGCTCAAAACCACTTTTGATTCTTTCATTAAGGCATAATCTGAACGCAGTGAAGAATCTCCCCATGCAAGAGTAGTATTCAGGAGATGTTTCGACTTCGCTTCGCTCCGCTCAACATGACAGAGAAAGCGTTTTTAAAACATACTCTAAAATGGAAAAGAAATTGTTTCCGACCCGCACCTCGCTCTTGTCCATACACAAGAACGAGGTAGGAACAAGGTACGACCCAATAACGAACCAAGGACAAACGCGACCGGGACGGGGGCAGGCGGAAGGCAGGCCTGGGAGGCGGGCGGCCCCGTTTCCCAGGCCCGGCGCAGAATTATCCGGCCCGACTGTTGCACAATTCAAGGTTTTCACCTACCTTTGAAGAACCAAACAGAAAGACGTCATGAAAACTTCTATCCAAACCAATTCAGCCTACGCCTGGCTGCTGGCGGCACGGCCCAAGACGCTCACCGCAGCCTTGATTCCTGTGATGTTGGGCAGCGGGCTGGCCTTCTCCGACGGCAGCTTCCACACCGCCGAGGCGGTGCTGTGCCTGCTCTTCGCCTGCCTGATGCAGGTGGCGGCCAATTTCATCAACGACCTGTTCGACTACCAGAAGGGCAGCGACCGCGAAGACCGCTTAGGGCCGAAGCGCGCTTGCGCCGAGGGGTGGATTACGCCGCGCGCCATGAAGGCGGGCATCGGCGTGACCCTGCTGCTGGCCTGCCTGTGCGGCTTGTCCGTGGTCTACCTGACGTGGGACGGGTTGCCCCATGGGGGCTGGGAACTGGTGGTGCTGGGCGTGACGTGCCTGCTCTTCGCATTCCTCTACACCACATTCTTGTCCTACCGGGGATGGGGCGACCTGCTTGTGCTGGTGTTCTTCGGCTTCGTGCCTGTGGGAGGGACGTACTACGTGCAGACGGGGCTGCTGAATGCCGACGTGCTGGTATTGTCGGTAGTGGCAGGCTTGGTGATAGACACGTTGCTGACCATCAACAACTACCGGGACATTGAGCAAGACAGGGTGAGCGGGAAGATGACGCTTATCGTCCGCTTCGGCGCGTCGTTCGGCCGGCAATTCTACTTGGCACTGGGCATCGCGGCCGTGCTGCTTTGCCTGTGGTTCGTATATAGCGGCCGGCTGACTTGGCTGGAGTTCATCTATGCGCCGTGCATTTATTTCTACATGCACCTGATGACGTGGCGTCGCATGTGCCTCATCCGGCAGGGGGAAAAATTAAACAGCATATTGGGCGAGACTTCGCGCAACATGCTGTTCTTAGGTATTTTGCTGAGCGTGGCGCTCTGCTAAATCAATGAAGAATTAAGAATGAAGAATTTAAGAACAGGTGAATAGTTTCGGAGGCAATTCTTGAGAAATTCTTCACTCTTCATTCTTCATTCTTCATTTATCTGTCCTTATACATCCGCTCGTAATACTTCTGGTATTCGCCGCTGGTCACTTCCTCCACCCAGTCCTGGTGGTTGAGGTACCATTCAATGGTGCGGACGATGCCCACCTCGAACGTGGTCTCGGGATACCAGCCCAGTTCTTCGCGTATCTTGGTGGGGTCGATGGCATAGCGTTGGTCATGCCCCAGACGGTCTTTCACGAAGGTAATGAGACTGTCGTTAATCCAGGAGATGTCAATATCCCCGTCCGCCGCCGGCACTTGTTTCTTCAGTACCTTGCGGTACGCGGGATGCGACTCCATCAGGCGGTGGATGGTGGCGATGGTCAGTTTCACAATTTCCAGGTTGGTCTTCTCGTTGTGCCCGCCCACGTTGTAAACCTGCCCTTCGCGGCCTTCACGTACCACGAGGTCGATGGCCTTACAGTGGTCTTCCACATAGAGCCAGTCGCGCACATTGCTCCCGTTGCCATAGACAGGCAGCTGCTTGCCTTCGAGGATGTTTTTGATGATAAGCGGTATCAGCTTCTCGGGGAAGTGGTAGGGCCCGTAGTTGTTGCTGCAACGGGTAATGCTGACGGGCATGTGGTAGGTGTCATGGTAAGCCATGACGAAGAGGTCGGCGCTGGTTTTGGAAGCACTGTACGGGCTGTGGGGGCAGAGAGGAGTCTGTTCGGTGAAGTAGCCTTCTTCGCCCAAGGAGCCGTAGACTTCGTCAGTGGATACCTGGTGGTAGCGCACTCCGGGACGCCACGTGGGGTATCCTGTTTCATCCTTGCCCGTCACCCAGGCCCGGCGGGCAGCGTCCAGCAGGTTTTGCGTGCCCAGGATGTTGGTGACGAGGAACAGTTGGGGGTTCTCGATGCTGCGGTCCACATGGCTTTCGGCGGCAAAGTTCACCACGTAGTCGAACTTATAGCGGCCGAAGAGGTCGTCCACTAAGGCACGGTCGCAGATGTCGCCCTTGACGAAGATGCAGCGGTCGTTGTCGATGTCCTGGGCGATGGTTCCCAGATTGCCGGCGTAGGTCAATGCGTCCAGCACGACAATACGGATGTGTTCGTGGATTCTCAAGAGATACTTGATGTAGTTGGCGCCGATGAATCCGGCGGCGCCGGTGACGAGATAGGTTTTCATATCTGATTTATTTAATGAAGAATGATGAATGAAGAATGAAGAATTTGGCGTAGCGTCGAAAGACATTGGCACATCGCCCTCCATTCTTAACTCACCGTTCTTCCTTCATTGATAATTCTTAATTCTTCATTCTTAGTTCTTAATTTATCAACGGTGCGAATCGGCCAATTCCATGAGGTACTGCCCATACTCGGTCTTGCCCATCTGCTGCCCTAAGCGGTGCAGTTGGTCTATGTCTATCCAACCCTTGCGCCAGGCTATTTCTTCGATGCAGGAGACGCGGAATCCCTGGCGGTTCTGGATGGTGGCCACGAAGTTGGAGGCTTCCAGCAGGCTGTCGCAGTTGCCGGTATCCAGCCAGGCAAAGCCACGGCCGAAGAGTTCGACGCGCAGGGTGCCTTCGTCGAGGTAGAGGCGGTTGAGGTCGGTGATTTCATATTCGCCCCGGGCAGAGGGACGGAGGGCGGCGGCCTTTTCGGTCACAGTATGGTCGTAGAAGTAAAGGCCGGGGACGGCATAGTTACTCTTGGGCACGGCAGGTTTCTCTTCGAGGGAAACGACACGGCCTTCCGGGTCAAACTCGACCACGCCGTAGGCACGCGGGTCTTTCACGTAATAGCCGAAGATGCAGGCGCCTTGCTCGATGGAAGCGGCGCGGCGCAACATGCCGGAGAAGCCTTGCCCGTAGAAGAGGTTGTCGCCCAGGATGAGGCAGCCAGGGCCTCCTTCCAGGAAGTCCGCGCCCAGAACGAAAGCCTGTGCCAGCCCGTTGGGCTTTTCCTGTACGATGTAGGAGAACTTCATGCCCAGTTCTTCGCCCGTACCCAGCAGTTCGCGGAACATGGGCAGGTCGCGCGGCGTGGAGATGATGAGCACCTCGCGGATACCGGCCAGCATCAGCGTAGACAGGGGATAGTAAATCATGGGCTTGTCATAGACCGGCATAATCTGCTTGGAGATGGCCTTGGACAGAGGATAGAGGCGGGTGGCGCTGCCGCCGGCAAGAATAATTCCTTTCATATCTTAGTTCCTTTTAGGGTAATACATTACTCATCGGTCAGAATAAAATAAGAAGGAGGACGACGCCCCACGGCTCTCGTAGCTTATTCAGGCTGCAAAGATGGGGAAAAAAGAGGACATGACCAAACTTTCCGCCGGAAAGATAGTTACTTCTCAGCCAATTCGATGACCTCAAGGTCGCTGAACTGTCCCTGGTCAATGCAGAAGCGCACCAGCGTGCGCACCGCATGGAAGCCCTGACGGCCGGCCGCACCGGGATTGATGTGCAGCAAGCCCAGCGTCTTGTCGTACTTCACTTTCAGGATGTGCGAATGCCCGCTGACGAAGAGCTTGGGCGGACGCGCCAGGATGCTTCCGGCGATGGAGGGGTCGTAATGGCCCGGGTAGCCGCCGATGTGCTTCATCAGCACCTCCGCCCCGTCCACCGTGAAGCGCAGGGTCTGTGGATAGAAGCGGCGGATGTCCTGCCCGTCGATGTTGCCGTAGACGGCGCGCAGGGGACGGCAGGCGGCCAGGCGTTCGGCCACTTCGAGGGAGCCGATGTCGCCCGCGTGCCAGATTTCGTCACAGGTTTCGAAGTATTGCAGGTAGCGGTCATCCCACCATCCGTGGGTGTCCGACAGAAGTCCGATTCGTGTCATGATGTCCTTGTCTTTTGAATGGCACAAAGATAGGGAATATCGGCCAAAAACGGAAACACAGGAGACAAAGAGAGGCCAAACACATTTTTATCTATTAACTTGGCTATTCGGAACAGATTCGGTAACTTTGTTCAAAAATAGTACATGTAACCGATAAAAGATACAGCTATGAAACATCTTGTTCCAACCATCCTCTTAGCTTTCCTGATGGGCGCAGCTTCTTTGTCCGCGCAAGATTTGAACCGCGACAGCATCCCGCCGGCAAACACCATGGTCGCCCATCCGGATGAGGAGCCAGAATACCCGGGCGACTACTACGCACTCAACAACTTTATCCAGAAAAACCTCATATATCCGGCGGAAGCCTGGCGTGCAGGCGAACGAGAACCCGGCGCCCTGCGTTTCATCATCCGGGCCGACGGCGTGGCCTGCGGACTGCAACCAAGCGGAATGCACCCGACACTCTACGAAGAGATGAAACGAGTGTTCAGCCTCATGCCCCGCTGGATTCCGGCCAAGAAAGACGGCAGGCCGGTCAATGTAAACTACACCATACCCACAGCCCCCATACACTTGTATGACTATTGGGACACCGCCATGCCCTACCACGTGGCCGACGCCATGAAGAAAATAAAGAGATACACCGACGAGAGCAAGGACTTCAGGCAGGGACTGAATGCCACTGAAGCCGAAGAATTGCGGGAACAAGCGGAGGACATCGTGGGCTTCACACCCGAAAACGTAGCAGTCGCCTCGCCCTTGGCACGCCTGCTGGCTGCGCAGGGTATGCACCAGGAAGCCATCGCCGTGGCCGACAGTTGCACCAGCCGATACAAACTCATGGCCACCATAGACACGGATTACGAGGGTTATCCGGAAGAGTTCGCCAGGTTGTTCAGGCAAATGGAGAAAGAAGGCAACTACTTCCGGGTAGGCTACGACGGCAGGGACAATATACACGCGGCCCTGACCTACGCATTGGTGTGCGACGTTTCGGGCAACGACACCCTGACCCGCCAGGCCTACGCACAGACGCTGGGCGTGATAACCGACCGAATGCTCCTGCAAGATTTCCGGAAACCCGGCAAAACATACGCCAACGACATGTACCGCCAATTGATGGAAGAGAAGATACGCCTCGCCCTAAGCCCCCGCTCTCTGGGGAACACCTTGGGACGCTCGGACGTGAATGACGTACTGGAGACCCACACCTATGGCGACGCCATGCGGGTCATCGACCGGAAAGTAGAAGAAGGGAAAATAAACAATGCCCGCATCCAGCAAATAGATACCCAATTGAAAGACATGCAAAAGAACCATTCCTTCCATGCAAATCTCGGCAATAAAGACGTGCTCAACCTCTACGGCCTCTATGCGCTGGTCCTCTATCTTTCGGAAGGCATGGATGCCCAACAGCAATACATGGACAGCCTCGGCCGTGAAAGCGCCAAACTGGAATCTTACTTCAACAAGATGGAACGGAAGATAGGGAAACACCAGGCCGAACTGACCAACCGCGAAGCCGTCATCCGCAGCCTGGCGTTCTTGGCACCGATAAACCAAGCAGACGGAACCAAAGACGGACAGAGGCAACAGGCCAAGGACTTCTACCGGTACAGGGATGCGGTGAAAGAGGTGTATCCGCTGGAATGGTTGTGGGAATAACACCCGCTAAAGTTGAGGTTTACGGTTCCCAACCTGAGGTTTAGCGGGCTAAACCTCAGGGTTAGCGTTGCCAGAGGGCAATCCGCATTTTGTAACATGTTTGTAACATCTATGACAAGGCGATGTAACACAGATTCCCGTCCTTTGCACCCGAAAAGTTGAGAGACATAGAATCACACATTATAATAATTACGTATGGAAACAATGTATTTGTGCATCGTCTTGTTCCTCGCCGTGCTGGCCGTGTTCGACCTGCTGGTGGGCGTTGCCAACGATGCGGTGAACTTTCTCAATTCGTCCGTCGGCTCTAAGGCGGCATCGTTCCGGACCATGCTGGTGCTGGCCAGCATCGGCGTCTTCATCGGCGCCTCGCTCAGCAACGGCATGATGGACATTGCGCGGCATGGCATCTACCAGCCGCAGTTCTTTTATTTCGATGAGTTGATGTGCATCCTGCTGGCCGTGATGCTGACCGACGTGGTGCTGCTGGATGTGTTCAACACGATGGGCCTGCCCACCAGTACCACCGTCTCGATGGTGTTCGAGTTGCTGGGCGGTACGTTTGCCTTGGCCTTGGTGAAGACCTTGGGCAGCGACGAATACAGCATGGGGCAGCTTATCAACACGGACAAAGCCTTGCAGGTCATCATGGCCATCTTCGTCTCCGTGGCCATCGCGTTCTTCTTCGGTATGCTGGTGCAATACCTGGCTCGTGTCATCTTTACCTACAATTACAAGAAGCACCTGAAATACAGCATCGCCCTCTTCGGCGGCATTGCCGCAACAAGCATCATCTACTTCATGCTTATCAAGGGATTGAAGGACAGTTCTTTCATGACCGCCGAACTGAACGGATGGATACACGAACACTCGCTCCTTATTCTGGTCGGCCTCTTCGTGTTCTTCACCATCCTGATGCAAATCCTGCACTGGTGCCGGGTGAACGTCTTCAAAATTGTGGTCATGATGGGTACTTTCGCCTTGGCTTTGGCCTTCGCGGGCAACGACTTGGTGAACTTCATCGGTGTGCCCCTGGCGGGTTATGACGCCTATACGGACTACATGGCCAACGGACAGGCTGCCGGCACGGACGGCTGGCTGATGGGCTCGCTGCTCGGTTCGGCCAAGACGCCGTGGTACTTCCTCGTGGCCGCCGGCTGCGTGATGGTCTACGCCCTGTGGACGTCGAAGAAGGCGCACAACGTTATCCAGACCGAAGTTTCCCTGGCCCGCCAGGACGAAGGGGAAGAAGGCTTCGGCTCCACCCCCATCGCCCGCCGCATCGTGCGTTACAGCATGAACATAGCCAACGGTCTGAGCAAGATAACGCCGGAGAGTACCAAACGCTGGCTCGACACCCGCTTCCGCAAGGAAGAACTGACGCTGGAAGACGGCGCAGCCTTCGACCTTGTGCGCGCCTCGGTCAACCTCGTGCTCTCCTCGCTGCTCATTGCCTTGGGCACGTCGCTGAAACTTCCCCTTTCGACCACTTATGTCACGTTCATGGTATCCATGGGTACTTCCCTCGCCGACCGTGCCTGGGGACGTGACTCGGCCGTCTACCGCATCACCGGCGTGCTGAGCGTCATCGGGGGCTGGTTCATCACGGCCGGGGCTGCATTCACCATCTGCTTCTTCGTCACGCTGTTCATCCACTTCGGAAGCGCCGTGGCCATCGTCATCCTCATCGCCGTGGCCATCTACTCGCTCATCCACAGCCAGGTGATGTTCAAGAAACGCAAGCAGAAAGAGAAAGTGCAGGACACGGTGAAGCAAATCATGCAGAGCGGAGACAACGCCGAAGTGCTCAGCCTGCTGCGCCAGCACACCCGCGAGGAACTGGGCAAGGTATTGGCCTTCACGGAAGAGAACTTCGAACGCACCGTTACTTCCTTCCTGCACGAGAACCTGCGCGGGCTGCGCCGGTCGATGGGTTCGGTGAAGTTCGAGAAACAATTGGTCAAACAGATGAAACGTACAGGCACTTTGGCCATGTCTCGCCTGAACAACAATACCGTCCTGGAGAAAGGTCTCTACTACTTCCAAGGCAACGACTTTGCCAGCGAACTGGTTTACAGCATCGGACGCCTGTGCGAACCCTGCCTGGAGCATATTGACAACAACTTCAAGCCGCTGGACGCCATCCAGAAGGGCGAGTTCGGCGACGTGAGCGAAGACATCACCAACCTGCTCCAGGCCAGCAAGCAGGCTGTCTGCGACAACGACTATAACAACCTGAACGACCTGGTGCGCAAAGCCAACGAACTGAACGGGCAACTCTCCCACCTGAAACGCGAGGAGTTGCAGCGCATCCAGAGCCAAAGCGGAAGCATTAAAGTAAGCATGGTCTACCTGACCATGATACAGGAAGCACAGAACGTGGTGACCTACACCACCAACCTGCTGAAAGTAAGCCGCAAGTTCCAGGCGGAAGACAACAACGAAATACCGCGCTGAGAAGCACGGGATTACAACTAATTCTATATCACTCAGCTTATTGTGTTTAGAGCGTGTGCCAATTGCTTGGTACACGCTCTTTTTTTCGCCCACCTGCATACGCGTAGAATACTTTCTCTTGCACTTCTGCGCAAGTACTGGGGCTCCACTCAACAATAACCGGAATCCGCCTTCCGACGCCCTCGCGGAGGGCTTCATACGGGTCGGCAACTGTATCCTTTTTGGAAACATTAACTCTTTTTCCTGCACGCAAGTGTTGTTCTGTAAAATTTTTATCATAACTTTGCAACGAAAACTGTGTTTTGCAAACAAAAACAACAACAAAACAAGAATAACAAACGCTCGGTAAAAGCAAAAACATATGATGAGAAGAATCTTTGTTTTGCTCCTTCTAGCGAGCCTCCTTGGCGGAGCACGCGCCCAAGAAGCAGCAATAAAAACCAATCTGCTCTACGATGCCACGGCGACTATCAACTTAGGCGCGGAACTGGCACTGGCACCCCAATGGACGCTTGACCTGTCGGCCAACTACAATGCTTGGGAATTCAAGCAAGACAAGAAGTGGAAACACTGGATGGCCCAGCCCGAAGCACGTTACTGGCTATGCGAAGCCTTCAACGGGCATTTCATCGGGGCACACCTGCTGGGAGGACAATACAACGTGGGGGGCATCGACTTACCTTTCGGCATTTACGACGGACTGAAGACACACCGCTACGAAGGCTGGTACATCGGCGGCGGGCTTGTCTATGGCTACCATTGGCTGCTGGGCAAACGCTGGAACCTCGAAGCCGCGTTGGGCTTGGGCTACGTGCGCGCCCGCTACGACCGCTACGACTGTCCCCACTGCGGCGAATGGCGCGGCGAAGGCAACAAAAACTACCTGGGCGTGACCAAGGCCGCCATCTCCCTCATCTACATTATTAAATAATACAAGAGGAGGAAAACGCATGAAACGAATCATCCTTATCGCAACATTGGTGGCCGGGGCTTTCTCCACCTCCCCGGCACAGACGACCTATCTGGAATCCTTACAAGTAGAGAACCGTCAAGTGACAAAGAACGGCCCCAACGTGCGGGTACAGATGGACCTCCGCCTGGACGACCTCCAGATGAAGAGCCAACACGCCGTGCAGCTCTACCCCGTCATCTGCTCGGCAGACGGCTCGCATGAACAAGCCCTGCAACCCGTCTACATGGACGGCAAAATCCGCAGCAAAGTATGGGAACGCCGGGCGGCATTGCACAAAGAGCCATCGGGCGACGCGGCTAACCGCCTGCGCCGCCGCAACGGAAAAGCACAAACCCTGCGTTACGAAGACGAGACCCCGTATGAGCCATGGATGCTGAACGGCACCTTGGAACTGCGTGCCGACGTGACCGGTTGCGCCGACTGCGACGAAGGGCACGAAACCTTGGCCACGGGCGGCATCCTCCCCTACCGGGAGCCTGTCTACGAAATGGCAGTCGTCCAACAGCCCAAGGCGGAGACCGTGAAACGCCGTTCGGAAGTGCGCACCGCCCGCCTGCAATACCGCCAAGATAATTACCAGGTATTGCCGCAGTACAAAAACAACCAGGCAGAACTGGACAAAGTGCAGGCCTCCATCGACGCCGTGAAACAAAATACCGACTTGACCATCACGGGAATCTACGTGACCGGCTATGCCTCGCCTGAAGCCACCGTGGCCTACAACCAGGCACTGTCCGAACGCCGCGCCCGCACCTTCACCCAATACGTACAACAACGCAACCCGGAAGTAGACCAATCGCTCTGGCACGTCGAAGGCAAAGGGGAAGACTGGGACGGCCTGCGCAAGGTCGTGGAACAACACCCCGACCTGCTGAAGCAGGACGAGGTACTGCGCATTATCGACGAGTGCTACGGCAATCAGGATGCCTGTGAAGAACGCATCAAGGCACTCGTGCCCCCGGACATCTACCAGCGCGTGCTGAACGAGATGTACGGTCCCCTGCGCCGCAACGAATACCGCATCGAATACAACGTCCGCCATTTCGACTTGGCCGAAGCCAAACAGTTATTGAAGTCACAGCCCGGCCTGCTCAGCATGGCCGAAATCCAGCAAGTGGCTGACAGTTATGGCAAAGGGACACCCGCATACAAGGAAGCCCTGCGGATAGCCACCGAAACCTATCCCGACAACACGACGGCCACCAACAACTATGCCCTGTCGCTGATGGAAGCAGGCGACTATGACACCGCCATACGCCTGCTGGAACAACGGGCAAAGGGCGACGGCTCGCTGCTCAACCTGCTGGGCGTAGCGCAATTCAAGGCCGGAAACATGGACAAGGCCGAAGAAGCCTTCCGGCAAGCAGCCGATACCCGCTATGCACCAGCCCAAGACAACCTGCGCAAACTGGAGGAAGCCCGGGAAGTATTGGGCAAATGAGGAAACGCACAAAAACAAATAACATAATTAATCAAAAAATATTGAGAGTATGAAACTAAAGCATTTCTTTTACGCCGCTATCCTGACAGCAGGGATAACGGCTTGCAGCGACGATGACAACGTAGTCAACAGCCAAGACCCCACAGACGTGCATGCCTACATGACACTGCAGATTGTCGGGCCGCAAGGGGCGGACACCAAGACAACACCTGGAGAAGACCAGACAGAAGCAGGCACTGCGGTGGAAAATAAAATTTCGAACGTGACCATCCTGCTCTGCGACCCCTCTGACCATTCCCTGGTTGAATCTTTCTCCACAGGATTCACGCTGACAGCGACAGAGAACAATGGAGTAGTAACTTCCCCCATTGCCATACCGGAGAGTGTATCCGCAGATACTTACGAAGTGTATGTCATTGCCAACGACCCATCGACCAGCCTGTTCGGAACGAATGACAATGTGACAACCAAAACCATTGACGGCATTACCATGGCCAACATGAAAGACCAATATGCCAACACCAACGAAGGATCCCCGAGATTCCTGATGTTCAACGAAAGCAACGGGACGGAAGATATAGCAGGAGCCCAAATTACCATCTCAGAAAATAACTCCTACGAAAATCCGGCCAAATGCGACGCCCCCATAGAACTGGACCGCCTGGCCGTAAAAATTCGTTCGACAGCAGCTAATGTAAATATTGACGGCATAAACGGTACTAACGGGGAATTCAATCTCGTAGAAAAAGTAGAATTGAAAGGATTCAAACTGCTAAACGGTGCAACGAAGGTAAACTTGCAGCAGAAATGGACGAAAACGACAAACGAACAAGGAAGCACTTTCCCTTGGATAAACACCTTGGTTACCCCCGTCTTGAGCGCAGGCAATACAGCGGGCACAGTGACTGAAGGATACTACAACCACCTATCAGACTTCAGAACCATCACTCAAGCAAGTGGCGTTTATTCTGTTGTGAAAGACACTTATGCAACAGTGGATGCGTACGGAAGCACAGCAACGGCTGACATTTATTGCATGGAAAACAATCCGACATGGGACGGTTCAAAGATTGTTGACGCCCTGAAAGGCAACACAACCGGATTGGTTTACCAATGGAAAGTCACAATCAAGGACAAGGCTTCTCCCGAAACGGGTTCCGAAAGTGACGGACTGGCCGGAGCGAACTGCTTCTATTCTTACAACAATGAATACTATGCTACGTTGGATGCCCTCCTCGCCAACTACCCCGGCATCTTGGAAAAAGCATCGGGAGCAGACGATAATGCGAAGAAAGAGGCCATGAAGAAAGAATTGTCAGATGCCTACAACAGTGGAACGGTAAACCAAAAAGGCATCTCTGACTTCCGCGCCAAGTACAACATCAAAGTATATACTGACGGCATCATGTACTATACGTATTACATCAAAGACAAAAATTACAAACAGGGAGAGACAGGAAAGGAAGAAACCTACTACTCCGTGATGCGTAACACGATCTATGATTTAACCGTCACCAAATTGCAACGTGTCGGCACCGACATTCCCGGCGGCTGGAATCCGGACGCCGATCCCGACGACCCCGTAGAACCGACCAATGTCTACATGGTTGTACAGGCCCAGGCCAATCCATGGGTAGTCAGCAAAGAAGACATCACGCTGGAATAAACAAGATAACAGGAGGAAAAGTCCCGCCCGCCGAGAATCTTACTGCCCGCCAGGCAGCCAGTTTCTCGGTGGGAAAGGCGGACTTTACCCAAACAATGGAAACTTTGAACCATTAACATTTACACCGCAATGAAAAGAAGAAATCGCAACTCCCGTTTCTGCCTATGGCTATGCGCCCTGTTGCTGGCCTGCACGATGCAATCCTGCATCAAGGAAGACCGGAGCGACTGCGGGCTGGACATTCGCTTCCGCTATACCTACAACATGCTGGACGCGGATGCCTTCGGCCGGGAAGCAGACAGGGTCAGGCTGTGGGTGTTTGATGCCGACAACCGCTTGGTGGCACATTATGACGAGAGCGGAGTGCGAGGCACAGACGGATTCAGCCTGCACATTCCCTACCTGCCCGAAGGAAACTACTCGTTCGTAGCCTGGGCCTGCAGCACAGACAAAGAAGGGGAGTTTGCCGATTTTGAGATACCCCAACCGGCTGACAACGGTCCGAAAGAAGCACTGACGGCACGCCTGCCGCGCGAAGAAGACGGGCGAACCCACCGCTATCCGCTGAACAGCCTGCTGAACGGCACGCTGGATGCACACGTCAGTGGCGAACAGCAGACGCTGACCATCGACATGATGAAGTGCACCAATACGTTGCGCGTCATCCTGATGCCCATTCAGGCTGGAGAAGCCTTGCAGGCGGAAGACTTCGCTTTCTCCATCGAGGGCAAAGCCGGGTGGCTAGCCCACAATGCCGAGTTGCTGCAAGAAGACCTCGTCACCTACCGGCCCTACTACCAGGAGACATCCATAGACCCCTCGGCCACGGGCGAAGCCGTGGAGAGTGCCGTCGTGGCCGAACTGAACACTTCGCGCCTGATGGTGGAAGCCGAGCCACGCCTGCTCATACACGACACGAAGAACGACCGCGAAATCATGAACCTCAACCTGGCCTGGTTCCTCTCCCTGCAAGCCATCGGCGAGCACCGGGCAGAGTGGAGCGACCAGGAATACTTGGACCGCCAGGACGAATTTGCCATGACGTTCTTCATCGATGCAGACCAAGGCACTTGGATGCAAACACACATCGTGGTGAACGGCTGGGTACTTTCACTGGAAGACGTAGAACTATAAAGGCAAACCATGAGCAGCAAAAAAGCCATATGGGCACTGGCCGGATACTTGGCAGGGGCAGTCTTGCTATGGAGCGGCTGCACGGATGAAATCCACCCCGAGCCCGGCGGCGACGAAGAAGCTACCCGCATCTTCGCCAGCATCAGTGTGCAGCAGCCCGGCACAAGAGCAGCTTCGACACGCGGGACATTGGACCCTGACGAAGATGAATATGAACTGGGCATTACGGAAGCCGAACACCAGATCAACACCCTCACCCTCGTCATGATGCAGGTGGGCGAAGACGGCACGGAGACATTTGAGGCCTCACAAACATTATCAGTATCAGTAACGGACAAAAACGAAAGTAGCTATAAACTGACTTTCGACCTGACCGGCCGCACCGGTACCAAGCGCTTCTACGTGGGTGCTAACCTGAGGCAGGCACACATTGGCGCCTTCGGCACAAAAGACAGGGTATTCAACGCCGGCGAAGGTGCCACGGGACACAACATCGTGGGCGGCCTGATGACCATCAACCATGAGACTAACGGAAACGGGGAAGGAAGCAACATCGTAATGACCGGCGTTGTCACCGGTGATAACGGCAACAGAGATATTGAACTTCCCGACAATCCGACGGGGAAGGAAGTGCACCTCAACATAACACCCCCCGTCAAACTGACACGCACCGTGGCCAAAGTGCTCCTCACGTGCCAGCCCAACAAGGTAGGAAACAATGACTATGTAAACGTGGTAGACATCAAAGACAAAGACCAATCCACCACCGACAACACCGGCTGGATCCGGTTTGCGAATGTCAACTACATGCTGAACGTGCTCAACCGAAAGACATACCTCAACTACCGGGAAGAAGGAAACGGTACAGCCTCCTACCTGACCGACCCGAACTATGAGATAAGCGATTTGATAGAAGACCGGGGAGACGAAGGCGGCTACGGGTTGAAAGACCTGAATGCCTACCGCCAAGAGTTCCTCTATTATGACACGCAACAGATGGTGGAAATGTTGAACGGAGATGTGCAAAGTTTAGAAGGCATCGAGACAGAGCCTTGCACTACCCGGAAAGCCACTGTGTACGAAGATTCAAAAATAGATAAAAACAAGCCAGAGGCGCATTACACCGAAGGCCTCTACTGCCCGGAGAACATGGTAAATAACGACCTTCCGAGTATATCGACTGAAAACCTTGCTTCCGTCAACCGCTTTGTAAGCACCCGCATCATGGTGGGTGCCAAATACACGCCCAAGAAAATCTATACAGACAAAAACGGAACGCTGGCAAAAAAAATAGCCTCAACGGAAGACGAGGCAAAGGAACTGCTGGACAACGCCAACGGCAAAGGATACCTGAGCGGTACCTTCTGGCAAGACAATAATACGAAACTATACTACACCCTGAGCGGGATGAAAAAGAAATTGGAGGAAGACTCCGACACCGAGTTCAACCGCTACGACGGCGGCTGGGGCTACTACTACACCTATGTAGACCAGGAAGCCAACGACGTAATCGAGGAAAATGAGACTATCACCCGCTGGGGTGTCAAGCGCAACCACTACTATATCATAAAGGTAGACAAAATCATCGCTCCCGGCTCAGCTTTTCCGGGCAACGAGGTGATGCGCATCCACTCCGAACTGGTGGATTGGAAAGACAAAGGTGGCTCAGACATCGACATCGACCTGCCTCAGTAATCAGAAAACAAAGGAGGAACAGCTATGAAGATAAACCTATATAAAATTCTTGCAGCGTGGATGGGGGCGGCGCTACTTTGCACCGCCTGCCACACCGATGACACGCCCGAAGGTTATCCCCCTGCCAACCAGGCAATGCGCCTATACAGCGAAGTGACCACGGCCGATGAGGAGGATGGCACGGAGGGCGACAACCCGGTATTCCTTTTTTGGAACTACGGCGACTGGCTGGGCCAGGCAACAAATCCTGTTCCCCTGTATGTGAAGAAACCCGCTCAGGACATCAACACATACAACCGCCCCAACGCACCCTATGACACCGGCGAACTTTATCCCGATGGAAACCGCAGGGTGGTGGCCACCGGTTATGCACCCGCCACGTTGGAACCCGCCACCAGAGTTGACGGCACCCAAGATTATGAACACCTGACCATCCCCAAGGACAGATACTGCACCACCGACGTGCTGACTTCCATTACTCCCCTCGTGGCTTCCGCTGCCCTGCCCTTCGACCGGACAGATGGGGAACCGCTCCGCTTCATGCACGCCTTGTCGAAAGTGACTTTTAAAGCCAAGCTGGCAGAGGATATGGGGAAGTTCCTGAAGAACGTGCGCATAGAACTGGATCCTACGTTAGTCCCCGTTGCTGTCCGATGGGACAGGACAAACTATACGTACAAACCGGAACCAGGGACGGATGAGAGTTATTCCGTCAACCAGCCTAAGGACGCAAACAGTGATTACTACCAGCTCACTTCGGAAAACCCGCTGACCATTGGCACGGCCTACATTGTAACGGAAAAGACCGAATTACCCGTGACCATTACCGTGGCAAGGGCAGAATCAAGCAACGCGACCAATTGGGAGGACGTCACCTATGAAACAGAACTTCCTTTCACGATTGAACGCAATGAGACAGACGAATGGGACCAAGATAAAAAGGAGAACACGCTTTATGCCAACGAAGCCTATGCCTTCACCCTCGTGTTTGGCGAAAAAGGCATCGAACTGGTAGGCAACCGCTGTCCGTGGGAAAACGGCGGCTACCTGATTGTCCCCATTTATCCCGTAATTGAATAAGATTTGCAACTATGACAGAAAAACGCAAGAAATATCCAATCGTCCTGCTGTGCCTCGTGGCCTTGCTGGCCACGGCCTGCACCACTGACGACCTCTCTTCGCCTACCTCGATGGAAGGCCAGGCCATACTCACCGCACAGAAGTCTCATATCATCACCCGGGCAGGCGATGAAGTGACCAATTTCGATACCGGAACCCGATACCGGCTGTGGGCAGTAGAAGGTGAAACAGGTAGTTATGACTGGGCGAACGCGCCGCTCAATGGTGTGGAAGGCACGGAGCAAGACAACCACACCATCAACTATGGTACCGCCATTCCTTTTAGCGACCGCCCCATCAGCTTCTTCGGCGTGACTTATGGGACAACTACGCCCCCCGAAGCTGACCATAATGCCAAGACTCCGCCCACACGAACGGAGACTGTGACATCCGATGGCAGCTTGCCCGACCTGATGTATTCCAACAACCTGCTCCAACAGACCGTTGCCAACGGCTACCGCCTGCAAATGGACTTCAAGCACGCAATGAGCAGACTGAAATTCATGATTGTAAAGCAAGACGAATCCGGAGATGCCGAGGGAGATAAAAAATTAGAAACCGTAAAGCTAAAGAAAATCGAGGTAAAGGGTACGCACGAAAGCGGCACGCTGGATATCGTACAGGGTACGTGGAGCTACACAGATAATGTTCAAAATACAATTCGCACTGCGTACGACAGCCAAGGAAACGATATGGAGATTACGACAACTTCCGTGAACGTAAAAGGCGAAACGCTTATCTTCCCAAATACAAAAGAGGAAGAAGTGACCATCACCGTTACGTTAACCGGTTTGGCAGAAGGCGAAAAAAGTGCGGACTATAAGTTGAGAAGCGTTGATGAAGAAGGTAAAGATATAGGTGTCTTTCAATTCGAGCAAAACCACGAATACACCCTACTCATCACAGTATTGAAAGACGACGTGCGCACCATCGCCATCGCCCCGCAGGTGTACGAATGGATAGACGAAGACCGGACGGACAACTACCTGGGGCAGCCCGTCACCTTTGCCAACCTGATGTGGATGGACCGCAACCTTGGCGCCAAGAGTGCCGATTGCGAAAACGATTGGGAGAATTGCCGGGGGTATTACTACCAGTATGGAAGAAACATTCCGTATATATTGGATATGGACAAATATGAGATTGCCGTAAAAGGTTCATCGAAATATGAATTTCTCTATACTTACAATCAATACGGAGAAAAAGTATATGGAGGACTGCAAGCTAACTCTACAAAAGAAATCACCATGGACGATGGGACAACTGTTAACATACCCGTAAGAGGCACTAATAACATAGCCATTAATCCGGGAGATGACGTTGACATTTACGAATTTATATATGATAGTGGCAATGGGATTTGGTTGTATGAAGAAGATGGGTTACATACTTTTAATAATACCTATTGGATGAAAAGTAGTGAGAACCATCCCTGCCCTAAAGGATGGCGATTGCCGACAAAAGAAGATTTCGCGACATTCCTTCCAGATAAAACATTCAATACGAATCCTTGGTACGATGGTTTTTATCATCCGGATCCATATACAGGGGATATATCCAAATACCCGGAAGAAGTTATTTATGGAACAGTCAATGGTGAAAAAGCTTTTTATTTAATCAAACGGAAAGGGCGCACTGACTGTTATCGGATTCGAATCTTATTGAAAGCATCCAAAGACGATGCGAACAAACAATATTATGAGTTCGCCTATTTTACAGGCGATGAAAATATGACCTTTGAAGGAATTTCCGCAGAGAATCAAGCAGACTTGCTGACAAGATTTGATTGGTCTACACCAAGTGCCATAATGGAAATACCATCTGTAGGATTCATTCATCCCCAGGGTGCCCATAAATTAGACGGTGATGGAGTGAATGCCATTTTAAGAACAAGCCAAACCGGCTCCGGTGATGGTACGAATTGGGTCTTCTACCTAAGAAACGATTGGCAATTCGGTTTAATCGATGGCAGCCGTAGAGCCCTTGGCGACCAAATCCGTTGTGTGCGGGATGTAACAGTAAATAAAGATTGAGCGTATGAAACGAACGATAATCATAGGAATGATATCGGTCCAGCTGGCAGCTTGCAGCACCACCGATGAAGAACCTGTTCCCGCACCGGATGGCAAGGTGCGGGTAGAGTTCCAGTTGCCAGGTACGTATGGGGTCAATGTATCCCATGCGCAATCAAAGGCCGTAGACAATTTAGGCCCGGATGATTGGCATGACCTACCTGAAGCAAATGCAACCCTGTTACCGGTAGGCAGCACCCTATGGCTGAGCTATGCCAAACAAAACGACGATGACACATATAGCAAGCCAGACTTGCAAGGCTATGTGGTGGGCACCAATGCCGGCGGCTATAACACCCTCTATCCTTGCACCACCACGGAAGGGGCAGACGGCAAGCTGACCCTGAATCCCGAAGCAATTGGCGCGCCGCTGTATCTGGAAACAGGCATGTATAAGTTCAAGATGATTTCGCCCGCCTACCCCATCGACAAAGAACTGAAAATGCAGGTAGACAACGGCATGTACCTCTATTCCACGGACAGACGGTATGAAGAAACCAGCGCGTTACCTTATGAGATAGTGGTGAACACTACCGGCGTGCAATACATCAAGCTGAACCCCATCATCAGTCAGGTGGCACGCTTCACCTTCACCATCGAAAAAGGCGAAGGCGTCAACCGGCTGGAGCCGCTGGCGGCAGGCATTGAAATCAGCGGATTGCAGAACCCTTACAACCATCTTAACGAAAGCGAGGAAGGCGACAACCTGCTGACCTACAACTGGAGTTCGGAAAACATAGCAGACACCTTGGTGATGCACATGGGCGATAAGCGCTCATGGGTGACACTGCCGGGCGAAGACCTGCAAGTGGACGAGGAAGGCACCATCACCGGCGACATCGCCGTGTTGCCCACCTTGACCATGAGCACGCCCATCTCCATCCTCATCAACATGGCAATCAACGGTGTGCCCACGCAATACATGACCTTGCTCAACGAACAGATGCTGCTGCATGCCCGTTCGTATAACCTGAAATGGGAAGTGAGCGTGAAAGAGGGACAAATCAGCGTCGTCACTTGGCAAAACCAATCGTGGGTAACGGACTTGGTAAATGAAAAATGAAAAATGAAGAATTAAGAATGAAAAATGAAGAATAACGAGGTTATGAAACAGTGGCATATCATCGGATTAATCGGGTGCCTGTTGTTGGCAGGATGCGGACAAGATAACCTTTGCACGACGGAAGAAGGAAAAGGAGTGAAAGTCTCGCTTTCGCTGGGCATGCTTCCGCCGGAAGGGACAGACACGCGGGCCATGGCTCCGCATACGCCCGAAGTGGAGAACCTGATACACGACATCTGGGTGCTCCAATTCAACAACAGGGGCGTACTGCTGAACACCGAAACCAAATATTATCCACGGGAAGGCGAAGGGAATCTCGTGGTAGAAGATTTCGAAGTAGGCCTCATCGCCGCGCAAGGCAGTACTGTCTGCCTGGTGGTCAATACCGGCAATGCAGACTTGGTCTGGCCCAACAACCTGCCCGACTTCCAGCAAATGCTGCTGGACATCCAGGCCAGCAATGACCTGTCTGAGCGCGACCGGATGCCCATGTGCGGGTATTGGATGGGGGATGTCACCGGAGAGCAAGCCCTTTCCGTCATGCTCTGCCGTATGATGACCCGCATCAACTTGGTAGTAAATAACGAAACCGGAGAAGACTTAACCGATTTGGCAGTAACGCTAAGCAACGTGCCGACACAAGCATACGTTTATCCCAGCATCAATCAGGAGGCATTGCCAAATGATGCTTACCTTACGGAACCATTCAGTGACACATTCACAAGTGAGATAGCCGTCGGCGCCTCCCAACAGTTCTATTATTACATGGCGCCGAATATTTGTACCGATGAGACAATGGCCACGAAAGCCACCATCACATCCGGTGACAAGATATGGAGCGTAACGTTGGGAACAGACTCGCCGGATACAGCAAACCGAGACTATGCGCTCTACGCCAACAACTACTATACTTTCACGTTGAACCTGAAATAAGAAAGGAAAACGGAAGACGTCCAAAGATATTTCCCGCCGCGAGGCGCGAAGAAGCCCTTCACCGCGTTAAGTGTAACCGGGAAGGGATGGAGAGTTGGCAACAACTTTCGTAAACGTTTGTTTGTTTGGAGAGGGTGCATCATCACGATGCGCCCTCTCATTCTTTATATCAGCAAGAAAAGTAATAAGGAATCGGAACATTCCCATCCTGACGCGCTTGGATGCACCCTCCTGCTTTTTCATTCATTCAGCCGCTGCAAGACAAGGGCATCCTGATACGTCCCGCCCACGCGCCACCATTGGCGCAACACTCCGCACTCGGTGAAACCGCACGAGCGGAACACACGCAGGCTGGCTTCATTACCAAGTAACACGCAGGCAGTCAGTTGATGCAAGGGAAGAAAACGGAAAGCATAGTCGCACAACAGGCGGAGGGCCTGCGTGGCATATCCCCGCCGACGATAGTCTTCGTGGACGGCAATGCCTACCTCGGCACGGGCGTGCATAGGGTCGTAGGAGAACAGGTCGATAAGCCCTACGGCAACACCCGTCGAGCGTTGCACCACGACCAGTCGTAACTGCCTGTCGGCAAAGAGATCATTCCGCGAATCGGCCAGATATTTCCGGATGGCATAGCGCGAATAGGGGACACTGAAGTCGGAGACAGTCCAATGGGAAGGATTGTTCTCTATCTGGTAGATGAAATCGAGGTCTTCGGGCTCAAGGGCACGCAGGCAGACATCCGTTCCAGACAGGTAAGCGGATTGCGTGTTCATTCCGCCTCAACGTCGATGTGCAACTCACGTTGCAGGCGTTGCGTGCCGGGTACACAAAAGAGCATGGCCACCAAGGCAATCAGCCCGCAGAGCAGGCAAGCATTGCTGAGCAACAGGCCATAGGCCACAAAACCGCACAAGGCGGGCAAGAACAACAACAAGGAGCGGACGGTGCTCCACACGGTGTAAAGGCGCAACGCCCGGCGGAACCCGGAAGGGTCTATCTGCTTCGCCATTACCCAGGCAAAGAGTTTCAACGAAAGGGGCACGCAAGCCATCGTGAGCAGGATGACGACAGTCTCCAACACATATTCCAAACGCGCATCGCCAGCAAATAGCCCGGTCCAGGAAGCCCCGGCCTCCACCCAAACGCCCACCAGCAAAGGCAATATCCAACAGAAAGCGTACAAGACTTTCAAGTAAATGACAGTTTTTTTGATTGAGTCGTACATATTATATAAATGACATATTAGTCGTTAAGTTCTTTAGTTTTTAAGTTTATGAGTTTATGAGTTCGTCAGTTGCTGCCTTACTGCAACTTAAAAACTCAAAAACTTTAGAACTTATAAACTCACATATAATCCCCGCCTCAGAAACTCCCATTGAAAGGCGTGCGGTTGACAATACTCCGCCCCAAGGTCACTTCGTCGGCATATTCCAGTTCGTCGCCCACGGCAATGCCGCGCGCGATGACCGAAAGGCGGACACCCGTAGGCGCCAGTTTCCGGTAAATATAAAAATTGGTCGAATCGCCCTCCATCGTGGTGCTCAACGCCAGGATGACTTCCTTTACGCCCCCGGCCTTGACCCGCTCCACAAGGCTTTCTATCTGCAAATCGCCGGGGCCGATGCCGTCGATGGGCGAGATGACGCCCCCCAACACGTGGTACAGCCCCCGGAACTGCTGCGTAGCCTCTACCGCCATCACGTCACGGATGTTCTCGACCACACACACCGTGGAAGCGTCGCGTTGGGGATTGGAACAGATGCGGCAGGTCTCCGTATCCGAAATGTTATGGCACACCTTGCAGAACTTGGCTTCGCGTTTCAGCGTGGTCATGGCACCGGCAAAAGCCTCCACGGCCCCGAGGTCCTGGCGCAGCAGGTGAAGCACCAGGCGCATCGCCGTCTTGCGGCCGATGCCGGGCAGCTTGGCAAACTCGGAAACAGCTTTCTCCAATAATACCGATGGGAATTGTTCGTTCATCTTCAGTCTATTTGATTTCGGGACGCAAAGATAATGTAAAAAAACGAGACGCCCTACTCTGCCGGTTTATCTGCCGCCTCCTTCGCAGACGCAAGGTAGTCCCGGGGCGTGCAGCCGAAGCGTTCCTTGAAACACTTGGCGAAGTAGGAAGCCGAATTGAAACCCACCTTCACATAGACATCGCTCACGCGGTCGCCCCGGCGCAAAAGTTCGGTTGCCTTGTTCAGTCGTACCCACCTCAGGTAATCGGCAGGAGCCATGCCCGTCAACGCCCGTATCTTGCGGTAGAAGTTACTGCGGCTTATGTGCAAGTCCGTCGCCAGGCTGTCGATGGAAAGACCTTCTTCGGAAATCCGTTCCAGAATCAATTGCTCCAGACGCTCTACAAACTCGCGGTCGCGCTCATTCAGCCCGCCGTCCAAGCCTTGGGCCGCCTCGCCCGCCAAAGCGCCCTGCCCCACGCTGCCCATGCGCAGGTGGAAAGCCTGGCGCAAGCGCAGCAAGTTGTCAATCTGCGCCTTGAGTTGCCTGATGGAGAACGGCTTCTCCACGTAAGCATCGGCGCCGCACGACAGGCCGTCGGCCTTGGCTTCGAGGGTTGTCTTGGCTGTCAGCATAATGAACGGCAGGTGTGAAGTAGCGATATCCTCCTTCACGCGGCGGCAAAGCTCCAAACCGTCCATCACGGGCATCATCACATCGCTCACCACCACGTCGACATCGCAACCGTCCGCAGCCAGCAAGTCGAGCGCCTGTTGCCCGTTGGCCGCCTTCCGCGTGCGGAACCATTTGGAAAGGGAACGCGTGGTGAGTTTCAACAACTCGGCATTGTCCTCCACCACCAGCACACAGAAATCGCGCCGCTCCCCTTCGACAGGAGTTTCAGGAGCCGCCAATGCCTGCCCGGCAGAGGGCTGCGGCTCCTCCGGCAGTAACGTTTCGACCTGCAAGGGCAGCAACAGGACAAACCTCGCACCGCCCATCGGACTGCCATCCGCATAGAGATCACCACCGTGGCGGACAGCCAAAGCGTATGCATAGGACAAACCGATGCCCGTCCCCGTGGGTCCCGTCGTACCGGTCTCTATGCGGTAGAATGTCTGGAAAATCTTCTTACGCTCCTCCGGGGGAACGCCGGGGCCGTCGTCGTCCACCGCCCATCGCAACGCGCCGTCAGCCTCTTGCGAAAGGCTCACCACAATGCGACTCCGAGCATACTTCAAGGCATTGCTGGCCAGGTTCACCAGAATTTTGTATATCTTGTCGCGGTCGATGCTGGCTTCCAACGGGCCTTCAGGATGCTCGATGGTAAACTCCACCCCGCGCAGGCGGGCCGAGTCGGCAAACTGCAACTGCAAGTTCTCGGTCAGGGCAATGACGTCGCACGTTTCCAGATGGAGCATGAAGTTGTCCCCGTTCTCCAGTTTCTGCAAATCGAGCAACTGGTTGCTGACGTTCAGCAGATAGCTCACGTTCTTGTCAACCAACGAAAGCAGGCGGGTATTCTCTTCGGTCTGCCCTCCCGTTTCCCTGATTTGCTCCAGGGGCAGACGTATCAGGCTGAGCGGCGTGCGGATTTCGTGTACCAAGTTGACGAAGAAGTTTATCTTCTGCCGGTAAGTCTCTTCCTGCCGCACCGCCTCGACCTCCTTCATGCGGTTGCGGTACTTGCGTTTGACATGTGCGTTCCATGCCCATGCGGCACAGGCCACGATGCCCAACCCAAAGAATACGTAGAGAAGGCGCGCCGCCGTCCCCTGCCACCAAGGCGGACGGATGACAAGGGTCATCTCGGCGGGATGGGAACTCCATACTCCGTCGGCATTGACAGCTTCCACGCGAAGAAGATACTTGCCCGGAGCCAAGTCGGTGAACGAGGCGGCATCAACAGGCGCAGGTTGCGTCCACACTTGCGTATCCTTGCCAAAACAGTAGCGGTAAAGGGTCTTCTCCGGCGACTCATAGCCGGTGGACGAGAAAGTCAGTTGGAAGCTGTTGCACGCATAGGGCAGTTCCAACTCCGCAGGCAAGGAAACCATCTGCCCATAATTCGGGAAACCGCCAGCAGCAATCGCCGCCTGTCCGTAAGGGAAATCTATGCCAATGATATGGACGACAGAGAGCGACCGGCTGAGCCTCAACTCCTGCGGATCGAACACTGTCAAGCCACCTTCGCCTCCCAAAGCCATGCGCCCGTCCGAAAGGCACAAGGCGGCATGGGAACCATATTTCTCGAAAGGCAAACCGTTGTCGGCAGTCCAGGTACGAGTCCCGATGGTGTCGTTTCCCACATAGAAGCGGGACAACCCTTGCCCGTCTATGGCCCACAAACTTCCCTGCCGGTCTTGCTCAATGGCACGTATGACATGTGTAGCGGCCTCATCCGGATGTACCATTTCGTCCTCGTAACGGACAAACGAATCGGTCTCCGGGTCGTAAAGTCCGAATCCGTTGCCGTCCGTCCCTATCCACAAACATCCCCGGCGGTCTATCTTCAGTGCATTCACGTTGTCGGAGAACAAGGCGCCCTCGCCCCGTTTCGGGTTGCGGCGGTAGTGCCTCCAGTGGCCATTATGCAAGGTATGACGGTAGATGCCGTCCTGCGATGTCGCTATCCACAAGTTTTGCAGGCTGTCTTCACACATATCTTCCACCGCTATCATAAAGCCCAGCGTGTGGTTTTGTTCAAAAGTGCCGGTAGCTTCGTCCAGCAACCATAGTCCGTTGTCCGTGCCGATGTACACTCTTCCGTTGCTGCCCCGCCGCACACAGGATACACGCCCGGACATGCCGGGATGTATGGCAAAGGGCTGCACGAGATGCGTGCGGGTGTCCAGACAGACAAGCCCGTTCCGGTTTGTCCCCAGCCACAAGCGGCTGCCTTCTAACCAGAAATCGCCGATGCCGTAAGACACCCCGTTGGCCGGGACATATCTTTGCACGGCAGACTGTCCCGGGGACAGAAGGTACATGCCCCGGTTCGTCCCTATATATAAGGTATGGTCTGGAGCCTCACACAAGGCTCTGACGGTCTCCTTCCTATAATCGGCCGGCAAGTAATAACTGTGGAACACGCGCGATTGCCCGGTCATGTAGTTGACGCCCCCATCTTCCGTTCCGACCCAAACGCCGCCTTCGCGGTCAATCATCAAAGCGGTGATGAGCGGAGAACTCAGGCCGTTATCGGCAGACGCATTGTCGATGCGCACCGGTTGCTCCGCACCGGAAGGCAGCAGGAAAAGCCCGTGGCCGGTGCCGACAAACAGGTTGCCGTCCGATGTCCCCTGCAAGCACTCCACGCCCCGAACAGGGTAAAAAGTCTGTTCACCGTCATCCAAGGCGGCTACCCCTTCCTCCATACCCACATAAAGCACGCCTTCAGGCGAATAATACAGGCTGCGGACGACCGAAGGCATCGGAATCTTCTCTTTCAGCCTCCCCTGCGAGGTATAGACCCAGATGTCGCGTCCCATGGAGGCAACATACAGGTTGCCCGCAGCGTCCATCGCCAAATCCGTGGCAAAGGAGGTTTCGACAATGAACTGCTCCAGGCTGTAGCCGTCGTAACGGAACAGGCCTTGCCCCAACGTACCAATCCATACCACCCCGTCGGCATCCTGATGCAGGCTGTAGACCTCGCACCCGATGCTGACCCCGTAATCGGTCCGGGCATCAAAAGACGTGAAAGTTCCGGTATAACGGTTGTACAAGCAAAGCCCCCGGCTGGTACCCACCCACAATGAATCGGGAGCCGCGTCGAGCAAGGAAATAATCTGGTTGGACGGAAGGTCTACCGCATGTTCGCCGTCGTTGCGAAACACCTTGTTGTCATTGCCGAAATAGCAATTCAAGCCGTTGAACGTGCCAATCCACACAAAACCGAAACGGTCTTGCAGGAGGCAGGAAACATTATCGTGACTCAAACCGCTTTCGATGCGGATTTTCCGGAAAGACAAGGCGAAGGTATCTGCCGCCACCTGGGCGAACAGCAAAGAAAGGAGAAAAACAATGAAAGCAGAAGGCTTACGCATAATAACTGGCATTAGAACTATGCAAAGGTAAATATTTCCCCCTCAACCCTATTCTACGCCGTGCAAAGATATCTTAAAATTCCGGGTGAGACGGAAAGTAAGCCGCCATCCGGCATACGAAAAACCGGCGGCTACGGGAACTTCCCGCAGCCACCGGCTCTGCATGTTACCTAAAAAACTAAATACCTATTATCCTGATTACCATTGAATGGCCTGGTCTTCGTCCGGTATCTGCGTGTTAATCTGGCGCTCAAGCGTCATCGTACCCGATACCTTGTAAGGAATCTCCACGCCCTCTGCAGAGGTGTAATCCACAAAGTCATATTCAATGTTGAAGATGACGTAACGGTGCATCAGGTAGGGATACGTGGCATCCATCTGCTCGCTCACGGTGAAGGCGAACATATTGTTGTTGGCCGGCTGCAACTTAATCTTCTCGTTGTCGGTGGAGAGGGACAGGTAGTGGTTCTCCGGGTCGAACTTGAAGTAAACCTTGTAGTTCCGGCGGTCTATCAGTTCCTCGTCCATCAGTCCGGCGTAGAAGAACACCGTGTTGTCATCCACCACGTAAGCCGTGCGGGTACTTTCCACGATGGCGTCGTCCTGGCTATACGAGCCGTCTTCATTCTTGATGAACACCTGCATGGTGGTGGTGCTGTACGTGCCCGAATAGTCGTTGAAAGGCATGACGCGCAGCAACGCTTTGGCGTAGTTCTTACGCGGGTGGCTGACGTAGTTGTAAGACGGGTCATCCACGATGGTAAGGGGCAACACCCACTTCTCCACCATATCCACCCCGGCCAACGTAAAGTCAATGCCCAGCGTATCCACGTTAGTGCCCGCCTTGATGTTCAGGGTAGAAGGGAAGTCGTAGTGCTCCTCGCCCAACAACTGGTAATAAAGGTCCTCGCGTCCGAAACGCGCATCGTTCAGCGTGGCCAGGGTATCGGGGTCTACGGCGATGTGTATCTCGCGGTCGACCGCATTGTTGGTGGAGCCGCTGATGATGACGGGCAACTGGTAGGTCACCTTGCCGTTCTCTTTGTAACGCACGTAGATGTCGGTGACACCGTTGTCGCCAATAACAGCCTTGAACGAGGCATACTGTTCATACAGTTCGTCTTTCCATTCTTCTTGGCAAGACACGACCGACAGGGCAGCCATGCACAAGCCTATATACATGATTAATTTTCTCATGGTTCTTGCAGTTTTTGGGGGTTATTAGTCGTTATAAGTCCATCCCGGGTTCTGGGTCAGCAGCTTGTTACGCTTCAACTCGCTGTGCTGGATGGGCCAGAAGTACATCTTCCGCGAGAAGTTGGTGGGCAGCGAAGGCACCTCCACGGGCGTGTGGAACAATTCGCGCTGGGCTGCATTCATCAGTGTGTTGCAGCCGTAGATAGGCAGCGACTCTTCCACTTCGGCGTCTTTCCAGCGGCGCAGGTCATAGTAACGTTGTCCCTCGCCCATCAACTCAATCTGGCGTTCGCGTTTCAGCTTGGCGCGCAGGGCATCCTGGTCGCCGTACTCGGCAGACGTATAGTCCGGCAGACCGGCACGGCAACGCACGGGGCGCACGCCACGCTTGATTTCGTTCACGTCGCGGGAGATGGGGTAAGAAGTAGCCCCGTCCCACGAAGGAATGTCATAATTACCTTCCACTTCGTTCAACGCTTCGGCATACATCAGCAGGATGTCGGCGTAGCGGATGGCCGGTTCGGCTTTTTTGGTCACCAAATTCAAATCGCCGCCAGTATAAGTATCCTTCGGGTGGACGAACTTCATGACGCCGATGCCCGTACGCAGCCAGAACATCGTGTTGGTATATCCGTTGCCGGCACCGCGATAATAGAACACCTGCTGGTTTTGCCTGTTGGGGTCGGTTTCGTTCAGCAAATACCAGGTAGAACCGTTGTAAGCCACCGAAGCGTAGAAACGGGGTTCGCGACGGACATATTGGTAAGAAACGCCTTCGGCCTTGTCGCCCAGTTCAGGATAAACATGCGCATCGGATTCTTCCTTCGTGACAAAACCCGTAAGGCGCTTGCTGCCATCGCCCCGGCCTACGAGCTCGTAGTCCTTGCCCGGGCAGTCCGTGCCGTCGTTCATGTAGTAGGCGTCGCATTGCTTCTGGGTGATGCCGTGCGTGTTCCATCCGTTGGCCACACGGGGCAACTGGTGGACCACCATCACGTCAATGCCTTCACTGCTCTGGTTCTGGCCGCGCGTAAAGATAAGTTCGGGATTGTCGGTGGCAGACACCGTGCCGTTGAACAGTTCGCGGTAGGAAGCATACGGGTCGATGTCCTTCCAGCCTTCCGGCCAGTTGTGCTCGGAGAAGTCTCCGTCAGCCGGCGGGGTGACAGTAGCAGGATAACCCAACTGGGCGCCTTCCGGCGGAGTCACGCCAGTCACGTAAAGTTCGTACTGGTTCAAGTTGATAACATCGAGGGCAGCAGCGGCCGCACGGGCCCACTTGCTGTTGTCATACTCTTGCGAGATGAGGTGCTTCCCGTCGAAGTTGACCAGGTCGGTAAAGCGTTCCGTGTCCGTCGGGCGCGGGTTGTTGATGGGGCTGGCAGCATAGAGCAACGCTTTGGCACGGGTAGCCAAGGCTGCGCCCCGGGTGGGGCGTGCCACATAAAGCTGGCTGCGCGTCAAGGGCAGGTCGCGGGCTGCTTCCTGCATTTCCGAAGCGATAAACTCAGCACATTCATCATAAGAGCTACGGGCAATGGCCAATTCGTCATACTCTAACGTGTAGTCCAAGCCTTCATCGGGCAGGATGGGCACAGGACCGTACTTGCGCAACAACAGCCAGTAATAGTAAGCGCGTACGAAACGGGCTTGCGCCTTGTAGTCGGCGCGTTGTTCGGCTGTCATCTCCATGTTCATGTCGATATTTTGAATGAAGATGGAAGCCTGACGAATGCCTTGGTAGCACTCAGCCCAAGATTCTTGTTTGAAATCATTCTCATTGTACTCGCCATTCTTCCAGTAACGGTACTGGTCTTCACGGTCGCCATAGTACATGTCGTCGGCAAAGCAGAAGGGAGTATGTCCTTTGCTCGCTACGTCGGCATTATGCCCGACGAGGTGCGAGAAAGCATCGTTCAGCCATTGCTCGGTATAATCGAGGTCGGTAAAGACCTCTTCAAGGGTCATGCGGTCTTTGAAGTATTTATCGGCATCCAACTGGTCGGTGCAGGAAGCGAGCCCCAGGCCGGCACAGAAGACGAGTCCTTTCAGTAAAAAAGTCTTTTTCATATTCTGTTTTTCATTATGAGGGTTATAAGTTAACTGTCAATCCCAAAGTAAACGTGCGTGCCAAGGGATATTGCTGGCCGTTGGAACTGCCCAACTCAGGATCCCACCAGTCGAACTTGGAGAACGTCAGGAGGTTGTTGCCCCGGAAGAACACGCGGACATTGTTCAGGCGTATGGAGTTGACTACCGACTTAGGCAAGGTGTAACCAACTTCCAACGTCTTCAAGCGGAGGTAAGAACCGTCGCGCAGCCAGAACGTAGAGTTGCGGTAGTTGTTACTGTTGCCGCCATAGCTCAGACGCGGGTAAGAAGCGTTGGGATTCTCAGTGGCAGGGTCGCCGGAGATGTCGGCTGAAATCCAACGGTCGGACTCTGCTACGCTCTTCAATACGTTACCCCAGTCGCCAGCACTGAACGCATAGACGGTCTCGCCGTTGACAAAGAACGAAGATTTACCTGTTCCCTGGAAGTGGACGTTCACATCCAAACCTTTCCAAGCGGCCGAGATACCGAAACCGTATATCATGTTGGGACGCGTCGTGCTGCCGATGGGCACCTGGTCGTTGTCGTCCACGACACCGTCGCCGTTGACGTCCTTATACTTGATGTCGCCTGGCTGCACCGTGCCGAACTGTTGCGTAGGACTGTTGCGGATGTCGTCGTAGTCTTTGAAAAGTCCCAAGGCTATCAGACCACGCGCCTGGTCCACACGGTAACCCTCCTGCATGAGGTAGGGATAAACGTTATTCTCTTCATCGCGTTCGAGCGTAGTATTTTTACTGTACGTAAAGTTACCGCGCAACACGAAGTCCACTTGCCCGATCTTTTGTTTGTAAGCGAAGTTTCCGTCAAAGCCTTCGGAAAGCACGCTGCCCACATTGGCCCTCGGGTTGGACTGGAGGCCGACTAAGGCGGGCAGGTAAGCACGCTCTACCCAGATGCCGTCGCGCTGCTCGTGGAAGTAGTCCACCGTGGCTGTGAAGCGGTCGTTGAACAGGGCGATGTCCAGACCGAGGTCGTGCTTGGTAGCAATTTCCCACGTGGCCGCCGTCGAAGCAAGGTCCGTATAACGGAGACCGCTGTTGTTCGGACTGCTAAAGTTGAAATCCGCCCATTGGTAACTGTTACCACTGCCGATGGTGTACAGGTAGGGGAAGCGGGTCTCGGCCCCATTGATGTAGAGGGCGTCGTTGCCGACCTTACCGTAAGAATAACGGATCTTGAACATGCTCAGCCAAGGCAGGTTTTTCTTGATAATCGGTTCTTCGGAAACGTTCCAGGCAGCCGAGAAGGCAGGGAAGAAACCGAAGCGGTGGCCGTCGGCAAAGTTTTCCGAACCGTTGTAACCGAAGTTGAAGTCAAAGTAGTAGCGGAGGTTCCAGTTATAGCTGACGCGTCCGGCCAGGCCGAAGTGGCGGCGGGCAATGCCGTTCTTGATGTCCTCGCCCACGTTCACCGTGAATGTCTTTGCGTCTTGGTTCAGTTTCAGCAAGCCGCCCAGGTGGTGCTTGCCAAAGCCACGGTCGTAATGCAACTCGGCTTCGAACACTTCGTAGCGGTTACCTTCGGCTGAACTGCTTTGCTTCATCAATTGCTCCGTGCTGATGCGCTCGAACACCAGGTTGCCATTGGCATCACGCTGGCGTTCGGCCTTCCACTGTTCCGGCCACTTGATGCGGTCGATATTGTTCTTGTTCCAGGTATCGAAACCGAAGCGGCCCACAAAGCGCAAGCCCTTGGTGATGAAACTCAGGTCTTGTTCCAAAGTGATGTTGGTCTGGATGGTGTTTTCCCAGTGTTCCTTGTAACCGGTCTGCGTGGCCAGCACCCAGGGGTTGGTCTGTCCGCCCGTGCCGTAAGCAGGCACGTAGCCGTTGGAGTACATCACCGGGATGCTGATGGGATTCTGGCGCATAAGCGAGCCCCATACGTCGCCCGACAGTCCGGGTTCGTTGTACTTCTTCAAGGTGCCCGACACGCCTACTTTCAGCACGGTGGTCTTGGTCACGTTGATGTCCGTGTTCAAACGGTAGTTCCACGAGTTGGCGTCGCAGTTGGTGTTGTAGTCGTTGCGCAGGGTCTCGTCGGTATTGTACATGCCGCCTTCCTTCAAGTAGCTGACAGAAACGAAGTAACGCGCCGTGCTGCCGCCGCCGTTCATGTTGACGTTGGCGCGGTAGGTCATAGCCCCGTCTTTCAGCAGCATGTCCATCCAGTCCACGTTGGGATAGAGGTCAGGGTCCAGGCCGTTCTTCAGGATATACAGTTCCGTGTCGCTGTAAATGGGAGCCTGGTTGCGGGTGATACGCGCCTCGTTCATCATGTTGGCGTAGGTGTAGCCGTCGGCAAACTCGGGCGTGATGGTGCGGGTGTTGTACGAGGTCTCGACTTTCACGTCGATGTTGGTCTTGCCGATACCGCCGTGCTTGGTGGTAATCAACACAACGCCGTTGGCGCCCCGGCTACCATAGATGGCCGTGGCCGAAGCATCCTTCAGTACGGAGAAGCTTTCGATGTCTTCGATGTTCACGTCGTCGATGTCGCGCTCAAAGCCGTCGACCAGCACCAATGCCGACGTGCTGGCGCCGAAGGTGGAGATACCGCGAATCCAGAACTCGGAGGTGTTCTGGCCCGGCTGGCCGGTGGTCTGCTGGGTGATGATGCCGGCTACGGTTCCGCCCAAGGCATTGACCAGGTTGCCGGAGGGAGCAGTCTGCAGTTCTTCGGGGGCAATGGTCGTAATGGCGCCCGAGAGGTTGATCTTCTTCTGCGCGCCGGTAGCGGTGATGACCACTTCGTCGAGGACGTTCTCCACGTCTTCTTTCATCTTTATGTTCACTTCGCGCTGTTCCTTGATGAGCACTTCCACGGCTTCATAGCCCAGGTAAGTGAAGCGCAAGCGGTGGTAGGGCTCCATCTTGATGCGGTAGCGTCCGTCCATATCGGTGATGACGCCCATGCCGGGCATGTCTTTCACTACAATGTTGACGCCAATCATAGGCAGGTTCTCTTCGTCCGTGACCACACCGGTCACTACGACGGTGTTTTCGTCGCCGCCTGCGGCTTCCTGAGCCACGGCCGGGGCTGCGAAAGCCAGCAGCACAGCTATAATAAGTAGTATGTGTTTCATATCCATGTATATCTAATGTTTTTCATTTATTCGTTGGCATCTGCGGCGGGCGTGTCCCAGTTGTCTTCGGCACCTTCGAGGGCAATCTTACGCAGGCGGTGATTCATGATGTCGCCGATGTAGAAAGCCTTGTTCTGTTCATCGTAAGCAATGCCGCCTGGCTGGTCGAAGCGGGCGGTAGAACGCAAGGGACCGTCGATGAAGCCGTACTTGTCTCCATTCAAAGATTCGCTACCGCGTCCGGCAAAGGTGCTGACAATGCCCTGGGGCGTAAGCGTGCGTATGCAGTGGTTGTCGCGGTCGGTAAAATAGAAGTCGTAGACGTCTTCTGCTCCGGCGGCCACATAATCTTCGTTCTTGACAAAAACGCCCTGGGTCGGCTTAGCCAAACGAGCCGTGGGACCTACGCCATCGGCCCAGCCGGCCTGGCCAACCGCGCCGCATATCAAGTAAGGGGTTCCGAAGCGTTTCGTCTCATGATTGTAGTTCATGCGCATGATGTAATGCTGGTTGACCACAATGATGTAGGCGTAATCCCCGCTGGGGTGCATGGCCATGTTGAACTCCCATCCATTGTCCTGGATGGTGAAAAGCCAATCGCGGTGGTTCATGCAAGCGTCCACGCCCACCCCCCATTGACGGTAGTCGAAGCGGTAGACGTCGCCCTTGGTAAAGCTGTTGTAATAAAGTTCGCCATTGATAGGATGCACGAAAGCACCGTTGCACTGTTTCCCGGCACTCATGATTTGGGGGTTCTTAAAGTTGCCCGCACGGGTCACAAAGACGCTGCTGGTCACGGTACGGTCGTCGGAATCGCCGCCTCCATCGTCGATGGCGATAATCATCGTATCGCCGCTCAGGGTCCAGTCGATGGAGCGCATACGGTTCTTGCCGATATCAGCGGTGGTGACCCCGGTAGTAATGGTGCGGTTCTTGAGGTCGAAATAACGCACAGGGTTGCCATTGTCTTGCGACATGTAGAGCATGTGCGGATTCTTGGGGTCGAAAGACAAGAACGTAGGTTCCTGCAAGCCGTAGTTATTGGCAAAGGAGTCGTCAAAACTGCCGTCCGCGATGTCGTAACGCCCATCGTCGGCCCGGCCGCCATAGACGGTGGTCACGACCATCTCGCGGGTGTATTCGAACTTGTCGGCGGCCGTCACTTCCTGGTCGCCCACCTTGACGGTGATGGTCCCTTCGTATGACTGCGAGGGCACGAGGCAGTAGATGTTGTTGTTGTTACAGCTAATCACCACGGCTTCCAAGCCGCCGATGGTGACAGTCACTTGTTCCGGGTCAGTACCAAAGTTGCTGCCCATAATCACCAGTTGGGTGTTCACGGTACCAGAAGTAGGCGTAAAGCTGCTCACTTCAATCGGTTTCGAGGGGTCGTAGCTTTGGGAAGCGCCCTCTTCGTCGTCCTTGCAACTGCCCACGCTGAGCGCCAGGGTGAGCGGAAGCATCCACATGAATAATCGGAGTACATTCTTCGTCATGTTTCTCACTTTAAAATGGTTAATCAATATAGGTAATTAAATCTCTGTCCTATCAGGTAGCTTTTCTCGCTTAAGAGACATAGGTCTTATTTCATTCGCTTTATAATACTCGAAACCGCTGGACAAAGTAAAACATTGTCCGGCCAAAAAATAAAAATTTCTGTTTAAAAGCAATTCTAAGGAAGAGGGTGTGCCAAGGCGTACAGCAGGCGCGGGAGATGGCTCCCGAAAGGTGCCAGTCAATTTTCCGGACTGGCACCTTTGGTTTCCGCCAGGGAAACCTTTAGTTCCAGGCTGGGAAACAATTGGTTTCCGCCGGGGAAACCTTTGGTTCCCATGCGGGAAACCCCAAGGCTCCCCGCCATGAAGCCGATGCCCGTCTTCACACGCCCTCTTCCTGCACTATTTCATCAAAAGTCCATGAAAGCAGTCATTACTTGTCCTGTACCTTCTGCATCAGCACTTGCATCCAGTAACCGCCGATGACGGAACGGGCGCGGAAGCCGACCCATTCGCCGCTGTCGGTGTGGTGCCAGTCGCTCAGGGGCACGCGGGAAACCGTCTCATCCACATACTTGTAGAGCGGGTCGACGAACTTCTGGAAGGTCTCCAGGTCGTCGCTCATGGCGGCCGTCCACATAATCCAGTCGGACTTGGTGTATTCCTTGCGGCTGTCGAGCGGCAGGCCGTAGGGGTTCTGCTTGGTCAGGTAGTACTTCATTTCCTTGCCGATGACGTCGTTGGGGAAGAGGTTGAGGCCCCACATCTTGTCCCAGATGATGTTGTACTTCTGGCTCCAGGTATTGGGACGGTCGAAGGCCAGGCGGTAGTGGTCGCCTTCGCGGGCGTCCTGCTCCCACTTCACAGCCATTTCCTTGGCCTTGGCGGCATACTTGTCGGCCACGTCGTCCATGCCCAGCATACGGGCCATCTCTGCGTAGCCGGCCACACCCATGATGGCTTTGATGGAGAGGTTGGCGTTGTGCGCCCAGTGTCCGGCGAAGTCGTCGGTGCAAAGCTGGTTGGCGGGGTCTTGGCCGTTCTCAGCCAGGTAGTTGGTCCAGATGGTCAGCAAATCCCAGTAACGCTTGGCGTAGTCGGCATTTCCTTCGATTTTCGAGATGGCAGCCGCCAGGATAACCATGTTTCCGCCTTCTTCAATCGGCATGTCGCCTCCATACACCTGGCCGTTGGCAATGGGATACGTACCCAGGTCGTGGGCGGGGAAAGGCTTGTTCCAGCGGCCCGAGGCGCTGTATTCGAAGATACTGGTCATCATGGCCTTCTGGAGGTCAGGATTGTAGCAGAGGAAGAGCGGTGCCGACGGATAGGTCAGGTCGACCGTGTTGACGCAACCGTTACTGTTGTTCTCTTTGGAGAAGAAAAGGAGGTTGCCGTTCTCGTCCTCGAACAGCTTGTGGGCGGCGATGACCTGGCGGTAGGCTACGGCGCAGATTTCAGCATACTTCTGGCCGCCGGCGCGCTGGGCGTCGTCCATAATCATGCGGTCCCAGTCGCGGCAACGCTGCATGACGCTCTCGTAGTTATCCCTTGCACGCTCGAAGGCGTCGAAGATAGTCACCTCGCCCCCGTGTTTCCAGTAAGCCATGCGGCGTTGGAACATGTACTCCAAGGCATACACATCGTCGTAACCCAGCATCAGATAGCCGCTGTTGCCCTGCGCGTCCACCTTGCCCAGGTTGTCCGCATAGGCCATGGCGGGCATGTACTTCGGATTGCGCGTCACCACCTTGTTCTCGCCCTGCGGCAGGCGGCCTTCGTTGGCAAAGACGGCTTTCGTGCGGTTGTAGTCACCCAGGCAGACATCCGAGTTACGGCCGGCGCCCGTCAGGTAGAGGTATCCCCAATCTATGCAAATCAAGTCGCCACGGCGTTCCGCATAGGGTTGGTTGATGGAGCCGGCAGTCACATAATCCAGCCCGCCCTCGCTCAGCGTCTTGGCAATGGTGGGTTGCGACAGTTCGTTGATGGTCAGCTGGGGAGTCGTCTCGAAGTACACCTGCACATCATGCTGCTTCTTGTCGAGGGAGCGTGCCTGGTAGGAGATGTAGTTAATCGGCGTAGACATCAGGTCGAGGTCGTCCATCAGCGCGGGAGCCGTAAAGACCACGTCGAGTTCCACCGGGCCACAGGCGAAGGTGTAATAAGTAGAAGTAGGCAATACATAAACAGACTTCTGCTCAGCCGTCTTTTCGTAGGCAACGGCCTGGGTGTTGGGCACGAAGATGCCGAAGTCCACGTATGCCCCGCCCGTAGTGTTGTGGCAATGGGCGGCGATGACATTCTTGCCCTTGCGCAGTTTCTTGAGGGCCTGGTCGGTGAGTTTCAGGCGCACGTTGTTGTTCCAGCAATAATCGGTAGCCACCAGTTTCTCGCCGTTCAGATAGAGTTCGAACACGTCGTCGTGAGAATACTGCAACCAAACATCGCCTTTGGGAAGCTGGTCGAGGTTGAACTCGCGGCGTACCCAGATGTCATCGGTCTTCCACTCCGTGCCGATAGACTGCTGGTCGAGCGTGCCGAAAGCGCCTTTTCCGCGCTTCCAGGCGGCATCGTCATACTCGGCATCCATCCAACGTCCTTCGGGCAGTTGGAAGGTGTAAGCGCCTTCCCAGGCTTCCATGCTCGCCATGGGCAGAAGAGCTTCGTGGTTGACCTTGCCCATGAAGCGGTAAACAGTACCGTCCACGCGCACGGCTCCTACCAAAGGATACTCGGTGTTGGTCCAGTGCGTGGTGGCTCCTTCATACAGTTTGTCGTAGGGAGACCAGATAGAGAAATAAGGATCGGAAGTGATGAGGGGCACGGAAGGCGCTCTCAACTCCGTCTGCACAACCGGTGTGAACAGGTTGTCGGCTTGTGCTTGCGTCTGACACAGCACGCCTGCGGCCATCAAGGCCAGGATGAAGTTTGTTCTTTTCATGTTAAAAAGATAAGTATAAAAATTAGTAACCAGTATTGCAGTTTTACGCAAGGCTTCCGCCCCGACTGCACTGCAAAAGTAGGGAGAAAAAGAGGTATGGAAGTAGAAAATCCCGGTCAGAAAGTGTAAAATCCTGGTCAAAATGCGAAGGAAACTCACTCAAATACAGGGGAAAAAGGGAAAAGAGACAAGAAAGGAGGAAACGAAGCCCTTCAGGGACGGCGCAACAAGGTATCCAGCCGGAACGGATGTCCCAGTTGGGGAACGCCTTGTTCATCCAAAGCGACATGCTGCAAGCGGGGAGTGCGCGAATCGCGCGTGCCGGGTTCGTCATTCGAAAGGCTGCGCGCATGATAGAGCATCCAGCAATTATCTTCGCCCGCGCCAGACACCAGGCACATGCCCCCCACGCTGTACACACTGTCGCGCTCGCTCATCATGAACACCGGCTCGGGATGTTTGTGCCACGAAGCCGGGTCAAGCAGGTCGCTGTCGATGTCGGCCTCCAGCCTGCCCACGCAATAATAAGGAGTCCACGAGCCGCTGGCGCTGTAATAGATATACACCTTGGAACCGGAAACAAAGGCTTGGGGATTCTCGTTGACATAAACGGGATAGGCCAGACGGCTTCCGTCGGGGCTTACCCATTGCCTCTCCCATACATGCTGGGGGGTACTGATGAGCACTCGCCCGCCACTGAGCGACGTCGGACTATCCATAGGAGCAATGTAAATGCCTTGGGTTTCATGCTCGACGCGCTGGTGCATCCATCCGCTCCACAACAAGTAGCGGCGGCCGCGCACACTGAACGTGGTGGCATGTATGCCCCAATCGTCGGAAAGACGGGCGGCATAGTGGAAATCGCCCTCCATTGGGTCGGGCGAGGAACTGACAGCCACGTAAAGGCGGTGGTTGTCGCTGTTGCCGTCGTCGGCCGTGTAGTAGATGTACCATTTCCCGTCGATGTAGTGTATTTCGGGCGCCCAAAGATGGTGGCGGCTGTGGGGAGGGGCAGGCTTATAAACCATCTTGCATTCGGCCTGGCGCAGGCGGCTGAGGTCGTCCGTCTTCCAAATCCACACCTGGTCTTCGCAGCCCTGCGTATAATAATAGTATCCGTCGTGGAAAAATGCATAAGGCTCGGCTCCGCTGTCAAGCACCGGGTTGCGGTAATAGTGAAGCGTATCCGAAGCATCGGCAAGCAACCAAGCCTTCCCCCCTCCCGCGCATGAAGCGGCACACAAGAGGAAAGCAAGCCAAATACACATTATATATATATAAACATTCTTCATCGGCACCCAAAGGGAAGAAGTTGTACACGGTGCAAAGGAACAACTTTTTTTCGAGCTATCCTATAAAGCAACCGACAAATCCGGGGGAAGAAGCTGCTTTCCCCGACAAAAAGCCCCAGGAAAAAGACATTTGGTCAGTATTTACTATTTTTTGAATAGGGATTAACACTCCCGCCAGCTTTTTTTTCGCAACTTTGCACAGAAAGAACATGCTTCGGGACACACACTTACACAACCAACATACATTATACCATTATTATGAAGAGGACACTTTTATTTGCTTACTTATTTACATTCGCCTTCGCCGCGAAGAGTTTGGCCCAAGGGCAAACCGTACAAGTAGTGGCACGCCCGGGAACTGGCGCGCAAACCGCCGCCCTTTATCCCAACGGACGAGAACCCCTGCTGGCCTGCCGCCTACTGAAGTTGCCCGTGGGCAGCATTGAGCCGCACGGCTGGCTGCGTAAGTACTTAGAACTGCAACGCGACGGGCTGACCGGCCATTTGGGCGAGATAAGCGCCTGGCTGGACAAGAACAACAACGCCTGGCTGACCAACGGCGGAGACCACGGTTGGGAGGAGGTACCTTACTGGCTGAAGGGCTACGGCGACCTGGCTTACATTCTGGGCGACGAAAAGATGATAGCCGAAGCCAAAACTTGGATAGAAGGAGCCTTCAAGAGCCAGCAGCCGGACGGATACTTCGGCCCGATGAACCTGCGCAACGGCAAGCGCGAGCTTTGGGTACAGATGATTATGCTCTGGTGTCTCCAATCATATTATGAATATACGGGCGACGAGCGCGTCATCGACCTGATGACCCGCTACTTCCACTGGCAACTGACCGTGGCCGACGAGGACCTGCTGAAAGACTATTGGGAAAACAGCCGGGGCGGGGACAACATGTGGAGCGTCGTCTGGCTGTACAACCGCACGGGCGACCCGGCTCTGCCGGCACTCATCGAAAAGCTGCACCGCAACACCGCCAACTGGATGCAGCCCACTTCGCTGCCTAACTGGCACAACGTGAACATCGCGCAGGGATTCCGCGAACCGGCCACTAATTACCTGCTGAGTAAGGATTCCACCCACCTGCGAGCCTCGTACAACGTCCACCAACTCATCCGACGCACCTTCGGCCAAGTACCCGGAGGCATGTTCGGCGCCGACGAGAACGCACGCATGGGCTACATCGACCCGCGCCAAGGAGTAGAGACCTGCGGTATGGTTGAGCAAATGGCCTCCGACGAAATCATGCTGGGCATCACCGGCGACCCCTTCTGGGCCGACCACTGCGAAGAAGTGGCCTTCAACACCTACCCGGCAGCCGTAATGCCCGACTTCCGCGCCCTGCGCTACATCACCGCGCCCAACCACACCGTGAGCGACTCGAAGAACCACCATCCCAGCATTGACAACACCGGTCCCTTCCTCTCCATGAACCCCTTCAGCAGCCGTTGCTGCCAACACAACCATGCGCAAGGCTGGCCCTACTACGCCGAGCACTTAGTGATGGCCACTGCCGATGGCGGCCTGGCCACCGTGCTCTATGCCGCCAGCAAGACACGGGCAAAAGTGGCAGACGGGACAACCGTGACTCTTACGCAAGAGAGCCATTACCCGTTCGAAGAAACAGTGACGCTACAATTGGCTATGGATAACAACGTAGCCTTCCCCCTCTACCTGCGCATCCCGGCATGGGCAAAGAATGCCACGGTGAAGGTGAACGGCAAACGCCTGAAAACCGAAGATGCCGCCGGACAATACGTCCGCGTGGAACGCACTTGGCAGGACGGCGACATCGTGACGCTGAACTTCCCCATGACATTGCGTCTCCGCACATGGCAAGCAAACCGCCACAGCGTGAGCGTGGACTACGGCCCGCTGACCTTGTCGCTGAAAATCAAAGAACGCTACGTGCAAAGAGACAGCCGGGAGACGGCTATCGGCGATTCGAAATGGCAGGCCGACGCCGACGCCGATGCCTGGCCAACTACCGAGATTTATCCGGATTCTCCTTGGAACTACGCGCTCGTCCTGCCCGAAAAAGATCCCTTGAAGGGGCTGGAAGTGCATTGGAAACCATGGCCGGAAGACAACTTCCCCTTCACACCGGAGAACGTGCCTTTGGAAGTGAAAGCCACCGGACGCCCCGTCCCCTCCTGGCAACCCGATGAAACCGGCATGTGCAGTGTCCTGCCCATGGAAGACAGCCCGATGGGAGAAGCCGAAAGCATCACCCTCATTCCCATGGGGGCGGCCCGGTTGCGCATCAGCGCCTTTCCCCACGCCAAAGAATAAACAGCATCAACAAACATCACCATTCTTACATAAACAATGAAAATCAAACATCAATTACTCGCCGCCTGCTGCCTGGCTACCTGGCTGGGCACAGGCATTCCCGCTGCCGCACAGGACAGCTACACAATGAATGACGTCTGGGAAGCCTACGAAGGCTTCAACCGCAACCTGCTCGACACAGACAAACATATCTACAAGACCGACACGTCGTTCGAACACGCCGTAGACCGCTGGAACGGCGCCGCCGCCATCTGGTGCCAGCCCATGTACTGGGACATGGCCATGAATGCCTGGCAACTGGCCGAACGCCTGCACGACAAGAAGCGCGCCAAACAGTATAAGAAACTGAGCCGCCAGATATTCGAAGGAAACAAAGCGCAGTACGTGGGCTTCGACTTCGACGACAACAACGAGAACACCGGCTGGTTCATCTACGACGACATACAATGGTGGACCATTACCTTGGCCCGCGCCTACCAACTGTGTGGCGACAAAGAATATCTCCGCCTGTCCGAAGCCAGCTTCAAACGGGTGTGGTACGGCTCCGATCGCGTGGGCGACACCGGTTCCTACGACCCCAAGACAGGAGGCATGTTCTGGGCCTGGTATCCCATCCAAAACCCCAAACCCAACAACACCGACGCGGACGGCAAGATGGCCTGCATCAACTTCCCCACCGTCGTAGCGGCCATGACGCTCTACAACTGCGTGCCCGACGACCGGAAGCCATCCGACGAAAAGAAACCGTCCTACCAGACCAAGGAACAATACCTCCAGAAAGCGAAGGAAGTCTACCGCTGGGGAGAAGAAAACCTGTTTGACAAAGAAACGGGCCGCATTGCCGACAGCAAGCACGGCCACGGCGAACCGGCCTGGAAGATGCACGTCTACAACCAAGCCACCTTCATCGGAGGCTCCATCCTGCTATACAAAGCCACCGGTGACCGCCATTACTTGGATAACGCCGTGCTGGCCGCAGACTACACCGTCGGCCCCATGTCGGAGAAAGACGGGGTGCTTCCCTTCGAGAGCGGCATAGAGCAAGGCATCTACACAGCCATCTTCGCCCAATACATGGCCATGCTGGTGTATGACTGCGGCCAAACGCAATACCTCCCCTTCCTGCGCCACACCATCGCCACCGGATGGGCCAACCGCGACAAAGCGCGCGACCTGTGCGGAGGAGACTATGCCAAGCCTGTGCAGCCGGACGAAGTGGTGGACAGCTATTCCGCCTCGGGCATACCGGCGCTGATGTTGCTCTTCCCACCCAAAGAAAACCGTTGAACCAATTATTAATTACCTTTATAACATGAACAAACTATTGACTTGGGCAGCCTGCGCTTTCCTTGCAGGCTGCGCCACAACTCCCGCCCAACCGGTATTCGAAATGGAAGAGCCGGTGGACTACGTAAACACGCTGATGGGCACACAGTCCAAGTTCGCCCTCTCCACCGGAAACACCTATCCGGCCGTCGCCCTGCCCTGGGGCATGAACTTCTGGACGCCCCAGACAGGAACCATGGGCGACGGATGGGCCTATACCTACGACGCCGACAAAATCCGTGGCTTCAAACAGACCCACCAGCCCAGCCCGTGGATTAACGACTACGGACAGTTCGCCCTCATGCCCGTGACCGGCAAAGCCGTGTTCGACCAGAACGAGCGCGCCAGCTGGTTCTCACACAAAGCCGAAGTGGCCAAGCCTTATTACTATAAGGTATATCTGGCCGACCACGACGTCACCACCGAACTGGCTCCAACGGAACGTGCCGCCGTATTCCGCTTTACGTTCCCGGAGAGCGAACAGTCATACGTGGTAATCGACGCCTTCGACAACGGTTCTTACATCAAAATCCTGCCTAACGTCAACATGATTGTGGGCTACACAACCAAGAACAGCGGCGGCGTGCCCGACAATTTCAAGAACTACTTCGTCATGGAGTTCGACAAGCCTTTTGACTGGATGGCTACCGTGGCCAACGGACAGGCAGACAGCACCCGCCTCGAGGCAAAGGACAACCATGTGGGTGCGCTGGTGCGCTTTGCCACGAAACGGGGCGAAGCCGTCAACGTGCGGGTAGCATCTTCCTTCATCAGCAGGGAGCAGGCAGAACTGAACCTTCAAAAAGAAGTAGGCCAACGGACGCTGGAAGAGATTGCCACCGCCGGACGCCAGCGCTGGAACGACGTGCTGGGACGCATAGAAGTGGTAGACAGCGACGTTGACAAACTGCGCACGTTCTATTCCTGCCTCTACCGCTCGGTATTGTTCCCGCGCAGCTTCTACGAACTGAACAACAAAAACGAGGTCGTGCATTACAGCCCCTACAACGGCAAGGTTCTGCCCGGATACATGTTTACCGACACAGGCTTCTGGGATACGTTCCGCTGCCTCTTCCCCTTCCTGAACCTGGTCTATCCGTCCATGAACGCCAAGATGCAGGAAGGCCTGGCCAACGCCTACAAGGAAAGCGGCTTCCTGCCCGAATGGGCCAGCCCGGGACACAGAGGATGCATGGTGGGCAACAACTCCGCTTCGGTGGTGGCCGACGCCTACCTGAAGGGGCTGCGCGGCTATGACATAGAGACGCTGTGGGAAGCTGTCGTGCACGGCGCCAACGCGGTGCATCCGCAGGTGTCGTCCACCGGACGCTTGGGCTACGAGGAGTACAACCGTCTGGGCTACGTGCCCTACGACACCGGCATCCGCGAAAACGCCGCCCGCACCCTGGAGTATGCCTACGACGACTGGTGCATCTACCAACTGGGCAAAGCCTTGGGAAAACCCGAGAGCGAGATTGCCGTCTACGCCCAGCGCGCCATGAATTACCGCAACCTGTACGACCCCGAACACAAGCTGATGCGCGGCAAGAACGCCGACGGCAACTTCCAGGCGCCCTTCAACCCGCTGAAGTGGGGCGACGCCTTCACCGAAGGCAACAGTTGGCACTACACCTGGTCGGTCTTCCACGACCCGCAGGGACTAATTGACCTGATGGGAGGAGACGGCGAGTTCACCGCCATGCTCGACTCCGTGTTCGCCCTGCCGCCCGTCTTCGACGACAGCTACTACGGCGGCGTCATCCACGAAATCCGCGAGATGCAAATCATGAACACGGGCAACTACGCCCACGGCAACCAGCCCGTGCAGCACATGATTTACCTCTACAACTACGCCGGACAGCCCTGGAAGGCACAACAGCACATCCGCGAAACCATGGACAAGCTCTACACGCCTACGCCCGACGGCTATTGCGGAGACGAGGACAACGGCCAGACATCGGCCTGGTATGTGTTCTCCGCCTTAGGCTTCTACCCCGTTTGCCCGGGCACGGACCAGTACGTGTTGGGCACGCCCTTCTTCAAGCACGCCACCCTCCACTTGGAGGACGGGAAAGACGTGACCATCGACGCTCCCGCCAACAGCGACACGAATTTCTATATCCAGTCGCTGGAACTGAACGGCCAGCCGCTCGAGCGCAACTACCTGACGCACGAAGAACTGACGGCAGGCGCTTCGCTGGAATTTGAAATGGCCGCCACGCCCAACACGCAGCGCGGCACCGCCAAGGAATGCGCCCCCTACTCTTTCTCCAACGAACAGAAGCAAACCGACAAATAAGATACTACTGACGCGCTATTTAGGAGAATCCCGGAAGGCTGCCCCGTCCCAACAGGAGCAGCCTTCCTTTTTTATGCTTTTTCCACATTCTAAAGAAAAAGTAACCCTATGAACCATTATGGACTTGACTGGTAACGAGCCCCCGCCTATCTTTGCATTGATATTTAACTCCAAGCTTATGAAAACACTTGAAAAGACAGCATGGACGCTGTTGCTGGCCTGCGTAGCCACGGCCTGCTCGTCCGGAGGCGGCGAAGGCGGAGAAATGCCCGAGCCCACCAGAATCCCCATCAACCTGAACTGCGGCATCACGGCCACACGCGCCACAGACACGGGCTTTGAAAACGGAGACCGCATCGGCCTCTACGTAGTGAACTATGAAGGCACGACGCCCGGCCTCCTGCAAAGCAGCGGCAACCACGCAGACAATGCCGCCTTCACCTACAACGGCCAATGGACCCCGGACACGCCCATCTACTGGCAGGACGAAACCACGCCTGCCGACTTCTACGTCTACTATCCTTACGACAACACAGCCCACGACCCCGCCGCCTGGCCCTTCGAGGTAGAAGCCGACCAGAGCACCGAGGCCGCCTACAAGGCCAGCGACTTCCTGTGGGGCAAGACCGCCAACGTGAAACCCACGGCCAACGCCGTAAACATCACCATGCGCCACGTGCTTAGCTGCGCCGCCGTGAATGTAGCGGCCGGCAACGGGTTCACCGAAGAAGACCTGGCCGGAGCCGACATCCAAGTGCGGCTGAACGGCCTGGCCTGCCAAGCCAGCATCAACCTGAACGATGGCACAGTGAATGCCGGAAGCGGTTCCAACAGCATCTCCCTGCTGCGCGGCACAGGCAACAGTTTCAAAGCACTGGTAGTGCCGCAGACAGTCCCCGAAGCCGAGGACTTCCTCACCGTCACCATCGACGGCGAAGACTTCCACATGCCTAAAGGCTTCACCTTCGTCAGCGGCAAGCGACACACGTTCACCGTCACCGTCCGCAAGCTCAGCACGGGCATCAACATCGACATCAGCGGATGGGAAGACGACGGCACAGACAACGGAGGCGTAGCCCAGTAAAACACGGCGCGCAACCTTGGCAGGGAATCATGTACCATGATTCCTGGAAAAGAGTACCATGATTCCCAGAATCATGTACCATGATTCCCGGAAAAGAGTACCATGATTCCCCACCCATCCCTCCGCATGGGCATGGAAAGCCCTGGGGGGAAAAGAACGATTACTTACCAACAAACTTAAAAAACAATTCGCTATGAGAATCCCTATCCTAAGAAACCTGGCCATCCTGTCGCTTCTGGCAACGGCAGGAGCCTGCACCGACGACACCTTCGGCACGTCCGGCTCGCACGACGATAGCGGACGCCCCATCCTCCTGTCGGGCGAAATAGACCAAGTGGCCACGACCCGCGTCAACGACAGCGGTTTCTGCGACGGCGACGAGATAGGCGTCTACATCGTCGACTACCAAGGAAACACGCCGGGCACCCTGCAAAACAGCGGCAACCGGGGCACCAACGTGAAACACACGTACGACGAAGCCAACAACCGTTGGAACTCCGCCTACGACGTCTACTGGAAAGACGAACACACGCCCATCGACGTCTACGGCTACTATCCCTTCTCCTCGCCCGAAGACGTGAACGCCTACGCCTTTGAGGTGCAGAAAGACCAGAGCACCGACGCCACGTCGGCCACCATGGGCGGCTATGAAGCCAGCGACTTCCTGTGGGGCAAGGCCGTCAACGTCGCCCCCACCGACCGCGTCATCATGCTGCCCATGCGCCACCGCATGAGTTCCCCGCGCATCACCCTCGTCGAGGGCGAAGGCTTCGCCGAAGGCCAATGGGCCGGTCTGGAGAAGCAAGTATTGATAAGGAATACGAAACGCAACGCCCTCATCAACCTGGCCGACGGCACCGTCACCGCCACGGGTGACGTGAGCAAGACGGGAACCATCCCCTACGTGAAGGACGACGCCTTCCGCGCCATCGTTGTTCCGCAGACCATCGCCGCCGGCACCGTGCTCTTCAGCATCACCGTGGACGGCACGGCTTACAGCTTCAGCAAGGAAGAAGCTTTCACCTACGAGAGCGGACGCATGCACAACTTCTCCATCAAGGTAGACAAGAAGGCGGCCACGGGCGAATACACCTTCACCCTGGTAGGCGAAAGCATCACGGCGTGGGAGAACGACGACGTGTCGCACGACGCGACGATGAAGGAATACATCGTTATCGAATCCTCGGCCGGGCATCTGAAGGACTCCATCATGGCGGCGGGAAAAGACTACCGGGAATTACACCTTAAACTTGAAGGAAGTAAGATGCCTGCAAGGACAATTCGGCGGACGGGGAGGGGATTTCCCCAATAACAGTTGGGAATATGAAGATGATATTATCCCGGAAAGTGCGCTGAATGAAAAGCGATCTCTTTTAAGAATCGTACTCCCTGATAAATTAAAGAAGATTGGTGATTGCGCTTTCCGTAGTTGTGCGAATTTGACAGGAAGCATCAATATCCCGGAAGGAGTAACACACATTGGCGCCAGTGCATTCATGTGGTGCGGAAGCTTAACAGGAACATTATCCTTACCCAGCACATTGGAATATATTGGTGGCGGAGGAGCCGTTGACATAGGCGGTGCTTTCAATGGTTGCAATTTTACAGGTGAATTGAAGTTACCCAATAAACTAAGATACATAGGACATCAGGCTTTTCTTGGAAATATTGGCTTCTATGGCAACTTAATATTGCCAGAGAAATGCGAATTTATAGGTGATGGAGCTTTCTCCGGATGCAAGAATTTAAGCGGAAACTTAACAATTCCGCAAGGCATCACTATGATTTCACAAGGTTCTTTTGAAAATATGGGATTGAACGGCACACTGCAATTACATGACGGTATTACCGGCATCATGGATAATGCTTTTGCTGGCAGTCCGTTAAAAGGAGAATTAGTGTTGCCAAGGAATCTCGTGTCATTAGGCGAAGGAGTTTTCAACGGCTGCGACTTCTCAGGAGAATTAAAGCTTCCGGACGGATTGGTTTCTATCGGTGACAACGCCTTTGCATACAACTGGCGTTTGATGGGAGTACTTGAATTTCCGGAAGGCATTCAAAGCATCGGCGCAGGAGCTTTTGCTGAATGCCGCAGTATTGAAGGACTTGTATTCCCCGAGAGTTTGGAGAACATACGTTACGAAGCAACCTACGGAGATGTAGGCGGTGCTTTCTCCAACTGCTACGGCATCGGCAGCATCGTCTGCAAGGGCACTATGCCTCCGTATGTTCAAATTGGTGCATTCAACGGTGTCGCCAAAGACAACTTCACCCTCGAAGTACCGGAATCGGCCATACAGCAATACCAGGCCTCGCCGGGATGGAGCGACTTCAAGCGCATCGCCGCCCATCGCGAATTGGTGTGCCGCCCCAACGTGGCAAACGCCATCAACACGGAGTGTACACGCGACTTAGTGATTGACGCAGAGGGCGACTGGGTAGTGGAAAGCATCCCAGACTGGTGCAGCCTCTCGGCCAACGAAGGCAGCAAGAAGACGGAAGTGACGCTCACCATCCACGAAATGCCGCAAGGCTCGGCCACGCGCACCGGCGAAATCGTCTTCAAGCTGAAAGACCAGGACTACCGCCACACGTGCAACGTCAGCCAATATAACTACCAGTACGGCGAGAACGAGGTCATCACCCTGCAAAAGGCTTCGCGCGGCAACAACGGCGGCATCAACCTCGTCTTCCTGGGCGACGGCTACGATGCTAAGGACATCTCGGAAGGCAAGTACATGGAGAACATGAAGGAGCAGGTGGAAAACTTCTTCGGCATCGAGCCATACACCACCTACCGCGACTACTTCAACGTCTATACCGCCATCGCCGTATCGCCCGAAAGCGGCATCGGCACGGTGAACACCATCCGCTACGCCAAGTTCGAGACGACCTACACGGGCGGCGTGGGCTTGAAGTGCGACTACGATGCCGTCTTCCAGTACGCCTTGGATATGGGAACGACCGTGACCAAAGAGAATCTCAACCAGTCCCTTATCATCATGATACCCAACAGCACGGACTACGGCGGCATCTGCCAGATGTGGGAAGACGGCTCAGCCATCGCCTTCTGCCCCCTGAGCACCTACGGCTATCCGCTGGATACGCGCGGCGTCATCCAACATGAAGCCGGCGGACACGGCTTCGGCAAGCTGGGCGACGAGTACATCTATCACAACGAGTTCATCGACTTCTGCACCTGCACCTGCTGCGGACACGTGGATGCCATCAACTGGGCCAAAGGTTTGGGCTGGTACGACAATCTCTCGCTCACCGGCAAGATGAACGAAGTGCCTTGGAGCCACCTCATCTTCGACCCGCAATACAGCGACTACGTAGACATCTTCGAGGGCGGCTACATGCACAACCGGGGCGTCTTCCGCTCGGAACAGAACAGTTGCATGAACAACGACATCCCGTATTACAGCGCCATCAGCCGCGAGAGCATCGTGAAGCGCATCAAGGCGTATGCCGGCGAAGAATACTCGTTCGAAGAGTTCAAGGCCTACGACAAGGCGGACGCCGGAGTCATGACTCGAGGCTTGGACGCCGCACAGACGGAACGCAGCGTGCACGGTTTCCAGCTTCCACCGAAGATTCACAAAGGAAGCCCGCTGCAAAGTAAGTAACCAACATTAATAACAAGTCGATATGAAACTATATAATGTTTTATCAACGGGGGCAGCGGCCATGCTGCTGGCCCTCACCGCCTGCCAGGAAGAAGCCGCTCCGCTGGAAAACCGGACGGATCCGAACCTCATGACCTTCGAAGTGGCTTACCCCGGCCAACAGACCCGCGTGGCGGACAATGCCTTCGAGAGCGGCGACCGCGTGGGCCTCTTCCTCACGCAAGAAGACAAACCGCTGGAAGTGTCGGGCAACTACGTCAACAACGCGACCCTGTCCTTCGACGGCGCGCAGTGGACACCCGAGAAACCCATCTACTGGGACGGAGGGACGTACAACATCTACGCCTACTATCCGCAGATGTCCCCCGTCACGTCCGTAGACAACCTGCCCTTCGGCGTGGCCTCTGACCAGCAAAGCGACGACGACTACGAACAGAGCGACTTCCTGTGGGCGTCCAGCCTCAACGCCACGGCGGGCAACGAGGCGGTCCGGCTCCAATTCAGCCACCGCATGAGCCGCTTGCTCATCCAGTTGGTCAAGGGCGAGGACTATGAAGGCGACCTGCCCGAAGATGCCGAGGTGTACATCCACAACACCGTGCCGCAGGCCACGATTGACCTGAGCGCGGGCGTAGTGACACGCGACCCCTACGCCACCGCCGAAAGCATCCGCGCAAAGGGTCTGGGAAACCACCGTTATACGGCCATCATCGTTCCCCAACGCCTGGACAACCGCCAGCCGCTGGTGGAGGTCGTCATGCGCGGCGTGTCTTATCTGTATGAAAGCAAGTTCGTCTTCCGCCAAGGCACGCAACACAACGTGCAGTTGGTAGTCTCCAAGAACCCCGAACAAATCAAGATTGAAATATTGGACGGAGTAAACAAAAGGTGCCACCGTACTGAAACCTTTTGTTCCAAGCCTGGAAACAAAAGGTGCCAAGCCTGGAAACCTTTGGTTCCCAACCAGAGAAACGTACAGAAGGATGCTTTCCGCCCTCTTTCCAGCTTTTTTGGATAGAGAAGGGGAAAGCATCCCGTTTTTTCCACTAACTTTGCCGCATGATACCGATACCCCAAAACCTATCCATCCTGCGGGCACTGGCCGCTGGTCTGTGCCTGGCCTGCCTGTTGGCCGCCTGTCGGCGGACGGACGGCGGCACCGTGGAGGCGTTGCCCTTCCGCCAGGGATCGGACAGCCTGTGGGGGCTGGCCGCCACCGACGGCACGGTGCTGGCCCAAGGCTTCGCCCGGCGCCCGTCAGCCGTGGTGAGAGGGATGTTCACCCTGCCCGATGCGGAAGGGAGGCTGCAACTCTTCTCCGCCGACCGGCCTACGTCGCCAGCCACTCCCCGCACGTTCTTCCGCATCGGGCACTTCTTCGACGACACCGCGCCGGCGCAGGAAACGCCCGACGGCCCCATCGTCCTCATCGACAAGCAGGGCAGGGACATCGCCTCCACGGCGCAATACCCGCAATACGACATCGTGCGGCTGCATAATTTCAGCAACGGCCGCGCGCTCTTTGCCACCGGCGAAGGCAAATGCGGTTACCTGAATACGGAAGGCAAAGCAATCATTCCCCCGCTCTACGACGTGGCCTACGACTTCAGCGAGGGCGTCGCCCTGGTGGGCATGAACAACAGCAGGGGAGAGACCGCCTTCCAACTGATTGGCACAGACGGCCAAACGGCCGGCAACGTTCGCCTGTCCGACTGCCTGCTCGACACCCGCCTCGCCGACGACAGGCTGCTGTTCAAGGAACTCCACAACGGGCATCTCGGCTGCATCGACCGCCGGGGCGACGCCGTGCTCTACCTGCCCGGAACCATCCGGCAAGCATCCCGCTTCCGCCACGGCGTGGCGGCCGTGCGCACCGCCAAGGGCGCCGGCTGCATCGACCGGCAAGGACAAATGCTCGTCCCGGACCTCTACCGGAAAGCCTTCGTGGCAGGCGACGACCGAATAGCCGTCCGCCAAGACGGGCGCTGGGCGTTGCTGGACGCCACAGGCACGGCAGTCACGGCCTTCTGCTTCGACAGCATCGGCTGCTTCTATGCCGACGGGCACGCCGTGGCCTGCAGCCAAGGACGCTACCGGTTTGTGGACCGCGACGGGAATGCCGTGGGCAGCGACTTCGCCTGCCTGGCAGAAGACAGCACCGCCCAACGCCTCCGCCCCCAAGTCTTTACCATCGCGCAGGAACACGACGACACCCCCGCGCCTTCCGCGCCCACGAACCACGCGGACAACGAAGAAAGCGCCGCCACCTCCGGAAAAGAACCGGACAACGCCCCGCAGAAGTCCCGCCCCCGCACGCGGATAGAGGACCAAGACTGGAGAAACGTGGCGCGCCGGCACCCGTTCTACCAAGAGGCCGCCAAGGTGGTATCGGGCAAACTGGAGGAACAGGACGCCGACAACCGCCGCATGATTCTGAACTACGTGGAACACCTGCGCACGTCGTACACCACCAAGGACATCGACTTCCTGGAACAACTCTTCAGCGAAAACGCGCTGATAGTAGTCGGCACAGTCGTCCACACCGCTCCCCGACAAGCGTCCGGCTACCTGCCGCCCGCACAGGTAGTCTACAACGTCAAGAGCAAACGCCAGTACCTGGACCGCCTGAAAGAAGTCTTCAAAGCCAACCGCGACATCGACGTTCGCTTCAGCAACTTCCACATCATGCGCCATCCCACGCTGCCCGGCATCTACGGCGTCAGCCTCCGGCAGGAATACCACTCCGACCTCTACTCGGACGACGGCTACCTGTTCCTGCTGTGGGACTTCCGCGACGAGACAGCGCCCCAAATCCACGTGCGCACCTGGCAACCCCGCATGAAGCCCGACCATACACCGCTGCCCGAAAGCGAAATATTCAACATCCGTAACTTCAACCTGCAATGAGAAACGACCCGAACACCCCGACAACTGCATGGATCCGCCTCCTGTGGGCCGTCCTCCTCGTCCTGGCGACGGGAAGCGCAGGCGCGCAAGACTTCAGCGTGCGGTCGTTCCGTATGCTGTCCAACGACATCACGGCCTACATCGCCCCCGTGCGCGACCTCAACAACGAAGCCTGCGCCTTGGTGAAGGTGGTGGGCGACCCGGATTTCGTGTTCTCCTCGCCGCTGGGCGTGGTGAAGCGGAAGAACGAAGTAGGCGAAATCTGGCTATACCTGCCTGCCGGAAGCCTGCTGCTGACCATCAAGCACCCGCAATGGGGCGTCCTGCGCGACTACCGCTTCTCCGCCCCCTTGGAATCACGCATGACCTACGAACTATGGCTGACGCCGCCGCTGGACTACCGCCGCCCCAAAGAGATGCCCGCGCTTTCCGCCCGCCCCTGCCCGCTGGATACCAGCCTGCATGTGGCCGGACGGCTGCCCGAACCGGCGCCTCCACGCCCCCGCCGACCGCGCGAACGGCTCCACGGGCTGGCGATGCTCAACGTCGGCCTTAACGCCGACCGCCCGTCCGCCGGCCTCCGCCTGGCGCTCATGCGGAGGCATGGCGCCTACCTGCTGGCCCAGACCGACTTCCACTCCACGCCCCACACGCAGGGTGAATGTGACAGCAACGGCCAACTGCCCAACGGTGAAACGCCCTACTACACCGGACAGACGCGCCAAGGCCGCTGGATGCTCCTGGCGGGCGGCATCCACCGCGTGGCGGGAGACTTCTGCGTGTACGAAGGCATCGGCTACGGACAACGCCTCCTGGCATGGGAACTGAACGAAGGCTCCTGGACGCGCAACGCAGGCCACACTTACAGGGGGCTTTGCGCCGAAGCCGGCGGATTGTACCGCTTCTACCGCATAGCCGTCTCGGCCGGAGTCATGACCATCCAAGGCAAATATTGGGAAGCGGCCATCGGCATCGGGTGGCACTTCTGACCGAAACTAACAGAAAGATAAACATGAGACACTCCAACTACCTATACTTATGGTGGGTCGGCTTGGCCGCCTTGCTACTGGCCTGCAACGAAGACGAACGCCCCGACAGCCTGCCCCCCACGCTCCGGGTGGACGAAGCCGCCGAGTTGACACGCACCAGTGCCCTGCTGAGCGGCGAAGTCATCCTCCACGGCCAAGGCACGGTCAGCGACATCTGTTTCCGCTATGGGACGACAGACGGGATGGACCAATCAGCCGACTGCCCTTCCGGCATCCTGCAAGTGACAACCCGGCTGACCGACCTGCAGCCGGGCACCACCTACTACTATTGCCTGGAAGCGGGGAACGGATACAGCACCGTGCGTAGCGAAACGCACACCTTCAGCACACTGCCCAACGTGACGCCCACCGTCAGCGGCATCACCCGCCTCAACCAAGGGCCGCTCAGCATCACCGTCTCTTACGAAATCACCGACGACGGCGGGGAACCCCTCACCTCCACCGGACTGTACTACCGCCAGGGAGGGGAGACCGAAGAGCAACGCCTCAGCCTGGAGGCAAACACGGAGGGGCAGGTACGCGCACGCATCGGCGGACTGCAGACAGAGACAGACTACATCGTGCAAGCCTACGCCGCCAACAGCATCGGCGAAACGCGCGGCGAGCCCTACCGTTTCCACACCTCGCAGGCGGTCATCCTGACCGAGGCAGGCGAACTGCCGGAAATAATGGGCGAAGAAGGGAAGTATGCCTTCGCCAGCCTCAACATAGCCGGCCCGCTGAATGGGACGGACTTCCGCTTCCTGCGCGAGATGGCGGGACGGGGAACGGACGGGCAGGAAACACCCGGACAACTGCAGACGCTGAACCTGAGCGACGCCACCATCGAAGCGGGAGGAGCCAGCTACGACGGCTACCACTACACCGAAAGCCGCACAGCAGGCAGCGGACTGTTTGCCCAATGCACCGCCCTGAGGGAGCTAATCCTGCCAGACAACACGGCCACCGTGGAAGCCTATGCCTTCGACCATTGCACCGCCCTCCAACGGCTTCGCCTTCCTTCCGCCCTGAGCAGTTTCAAGCCTTCCATCGGCTGCATCAGCCTCGAAGAGATAGAAGTGCCCGCCTCCTGCGCCCACTTCCACACCTCCGACGGCGTGCTCTACAACGCCGACGCCTCTACCCTGCTTTGGTATCCGGAGGGAAAAGAAGACGTTCAGTTCACGGTTCCTGCGGGAGTAGAAGAGATTGGCGACCACGCTTTCCGCAACGCCCAGGCCGAAGAAATTGTCCTGCCACAGTCTGTCAACCGGCTGGGGCAAGCCAGCTTCGGCGGTGCCGGACTCCGGCGCATCGACCTGCCGGACGGGGTCTCCACCCTGCCCTACGGATGCTTCCAAGGTTGCGCCCGGCTGGAAGCTGTCACACTGGGCAAAGAGATGGACTACCTGTCGGAATACTGCTTCAAGGATTGCAACGCCCTTACAGACTTGTACGTCCAAGACCCAGACTTCGCCCCTTATTGCACGGAAGAGACTTTCTCCGGAGCGGAACGCCTGCTCCAGGAAGGCACGCTGCATGTGCCTGCCGGCTGCACGGCACGCTACCGCAACCACCAGATTTGGGGACAGTTCAAAACGATTGTGGATGATTGGTAAGGGGCACGGAGTCCGCCCACTGTTCGATCGGCATGGAACGGTTGCCATAGACAGGGAAAGAGACGGCGCTCTCGTCCGCCGTCCAATACAGGTATGCCGCACATGCGGCTATCAACAGGACAGCCGCGACCAGCCACTTGCTTCTGGAAGGAAAAGGTTTCTTCCCCTCCAAGGCTTGCACGACTTCCAAGGCCGAGGCATAACGATGGGCCGGATGCTGGCGCGTGCACTTGCGGGAAACGGCAGCCAGTCTTTTATCTTTCAGCAGTTCGGCCATTTCTCCCACGATAATGCCCAGCGAGAAGATGTCGGCCCGGCAGTCGAGCGGTTGGCCCGGTTCCAAAGCCTCCGGCGCCAAGTAGTAACGTGTCCCAGCAGGCAACTTCAGCACGTCATAGTCATCGCTGTCAGAAAGGCCGAAGTCTATCAGCTTCACGTTGTTCCCGTTGTGTGTTATCAGGATGTTGTCCGGCTTCAGGTCGCGGTGCACAATCTGCTTATTATGCAGGTAGCCCAGCGCGTCACACAGTTCGCGCACAAACTTGCGCGCCAGTTCAGGCGTCAGCCTGCCATCGTCCGTCCATTGCCTCAACGTCATGCCGTCGATATACTCCAAGACAATGCAATGCCCCAGTTCCGGCAATGTTTCCCAGCCCAAAGCACGGACAATGTGCGGATGTTCCAGTCGGTAACCAATGCTGAACTCCTTGCGTAACGCCTCTTCGTAAAACGGATTGCCCAAGTAAACGGGTTTGAGCGCTTTCAGGATATGCAGCCGCCCGTAACGGCGGCCGTAAAACAGGCGTTCGTACCCCGATGCAGAGACGTACACTTCGTGAAGGTCTGTGAAGGGTTGTTCGCCGGACTGCTGTGCCGCATCTATAAACCCCGATGAAACGATAGCATCACTCATGAAGCTGATTGTTTAAGAGCGTCAATCCGCCGTTACGTCCGGCTATGAAAGGAGAAAGGCGTTGGCCGCCGCGCAACACATAGGGCAGGAACAAAGGCTGGCCCATCAGGAAAGAAACCGCTTCGAAGCGGTCGCCCGTCAAGAGTTTGGACTGCCGGGCTTCCTCCACCACGAAAAGCCCCTGTCCCAGGTAGCGCAGGCGCAAATAGCGGTTAGGCGACCAGCCAATTTCGACCTGGGCGCCTGGTTGCAGTTCGCTGGATAATATCTGGTGGGTGGAAAAGAAAGACGAATTATAAGCCGTGCTGGTTTTCAGCCAAAGGCAGAATTGCTTGAAATCGTCGTGCCCCAAATAGCGCGCCAAGATATCCAGCGTTTGCAGGCGGGGCAAATGGCTGTCGCCCACGTATCCCCACAGGCGTTTAAGCGTAGAGGTGGAAACACTCTCTTCTTGAGTCTTGCGCAGGTAGAGCGAGAACTCGTCGAAGTCGGTCGACGTGTTCAACGACTTGGGATAACGTTTCTCCACCAGCCGCAGGAGTTCGGCTATTTCAGGCTTATAAATATTCATGGCGTTCGTTTTGATTGGGCAAAGTTAGGGAATATCGCTGGAATAATCGAACAAAACCAGCAGATTAACACTAATGTCCCGGATTTTTACTACTTCCTTCTCCCCTGATTTATTTCCGCCGAAACACTTAAGTATTCCCCCGACATTGTCATATCCCCGCTTTGTTTCCCGCCTATTTTTCCTACCCGTATAAATTTGAAAAAAGCAAGCAAACGCCTATCTTTGCGCCCATGAAACAGAAAAGCCATTCTCATTATATAATAATATGTATCGCCGCCTTGCTGTCGCTGTGCCCATTCCCGGCACGGGCATGGGCAGCGGAAACGCCCTTCGCCCCGACAGACTCGTTACGCGTCAGCCTCCTGACCTGCGCGGCGGGCGAAGAGATATACAGCCTCTTCGGGCACACGGCCATCCGCTGCGAAAACCTGACACAAGGCACAGATGTAGTGTACAACTACGGCGTCTTCGACTTCAATTCAGGCGGGTTCGTCCTGCGCTTCGCCTTAGGCGAGACCGACTACCGCCTGGACCGCGAACCGGCCGACTATTTCAACTATGCCTACTATTACCACGGGCGCGACGTGTGGCAACAGGTCCTCAACCTGACACGGGAAGAGAAACAACGCCTCATCAGCTTGCTGGAAGAGAACTACCGCCCCGAAAACTGCGTCTACCGCTACAACTTCTTCTACGACAACTGCTCCATCCGCCCGCGCGACAAGGTGGAAGAAGCCATACGGGGCACCGTGGACTACGGGACAGACATGGATGCCCCCACGGATATCACCTTCCGCGACCTCATCAACCAATACAGCGAAGGACACCCGTGGTCGCGCCTGGCCATGAACCTCTGTCTGGGAAGCGAAGCCGACAAGCCCATCAGCCGACGGACGCAAATGTTCGTGCCTTTCCGCTTGCAAGCCGACCTGGCACAAGCGCAGGTGGTGGATTCCATCGGGCAAAAACGCCCCTTGGTTTCCCAAGAAAACATATTGGTAAAAGCCATGCCCAAGGGAAAGCCGCGCGGAAACGGCCTCACGCCGGACATCTGCGCGTGGCTCTGTTTCGCGGCGACGTTATTCTTTACAGTACATGACCACCGCCGAAAGAAGTCCCTGTGGAGTGTAGATGTGGTGTTGTTCGCCACCATGGGCTTGGCAGGATGCGTACTGGCTTTCCTGGTTCTCCTCTCCCAACATCCCTGCATGAGCCCCAACTACCTGCTTTTCGTCTTCCACCCCCTGCATCTGCTATGCCTGCCATGGATTATCCGCGACGAGCGGAAGCGTAGATTCAGCCCCTATCTGACGGCGAATGTAGTTGTTTTAACTTTATTTATGGCATTTTGGGCGGTCTTCCCACAAGAATTTCCTCCAACGGTCGTACCTTTGGCACTCTCTTTGTTCGTCCGGAGCATAGGCAACATTCTCTTGGCAAAAAGAAAACAACAATGAAAAAAGGACTGATTACATCCATATTGGCTTTGACCTTCAGCAGCCTGCAAGCCCAACCGCTGCCGTCCATCCCCAAACTGGTGGTGATGCTGACGGTCGACCAACTGCGCACCGACTACCTGGAGCAGTTCGCCCCCCTGTACGGCGACAAAGGACTCCGCCGCCTGATGCGCGAGGGGAAAGTCTTTTGCCAAGCCGAAATGCCCTTTGCCAACGCCGACCGCGCCTCGGCCTTGGCCACGCTCTACACAGGCAGCACGCCCTCCGTACACGGCATCATCGGAGAGAACTGGCTGGATGCCAAGACACTGCGCCCTACCAACTGCGTGGATGACCCGGACTTCATGGGCAACTATACGAAAGAAAGCACCTCGCCCGCCCGGCTGCTGGCATCAACCGTGGCCGACGAACTGCGCATCGCCACCCGCAACCGGAGCCTGATCTACGCCATCGCCCCATTCCGCGAAGCGGCCGTACTGGCAGCAGGCCATGCGGGCAACGGCGCCTTCTGGCTCAACACGCAAACAGGCAAATGGTGCAGCAGCACCTACTACGAGAACCTGCCATGGTGGGTGGACAGCTACAACGAAAACAACGGGCCGGACGTCCACACCCGTACCCAAATGTGGACACCGCTCTACCCCCCTGACCGCTACAACTGCCTGCCGGGAGAGACGACCGAATCATTCCGCTACGGGCTGACAGGCGAAGGGCTCAATAAATACAGCCGGCTGACGCACACACCCTTTATCAACGATGAAGTCAACCGGCTGGCCGCCGAATTGCTGAAAGGAAGCCAGGTGGGACGCGACAGCATCCCCGACTTGTTGTCGCTCACTTACTACGCAGGCATTTTCCACCTCTCTCCCACCCTGTCACAAAACGCAGAGATACAAGACACTTACGTCCGCATAGACCGCAGCATCGCTGACTTGCTGGACCTGCTGGAGCGGCAAGTGGGACTGCGCAACGTACTGTTCTGCCTCACCGCCACCGGACATGCCGAACCCCAACCGGCAGACACGGACATCTACCGCCTGCCAGGCGGCGAGTTCTACCTGAACCGCTGCGCCACGTTGCTCAACATGTACCTCATGGCTACCTATGGTGAAGGGAAATACGTGGAAGCCTATTACGACCAGCAAATCTACCTGAACCATAAGTTTATCGAAGAAAAACAACTGGACTTGACGGAGATTCAAGAGAAAGCCGCCGAGTTCCTCATGCAATTCAGCGGGGTCAATGAAGTCTACTCCGCCCGCCGCCTGCTCTTGGGGTCCTGGTCCCCGCAGACCGACCACATACGCAACAGCTACCACCGGCTCCGCTCGGGCGACTTGCTTATCGAGGTATTGCCCGGCTGGACCATCATGCAAGAAAATGGTTCGGAACTCCATACCGTCCGTACAGCCCATATATCCTTCCCCCTCATCTTATGGGGCAGCGGCATCCAGGCAGAAACCATCCGCATCCCCGTCAGCGCAGCACGCATCGCCCCCACCCTGGCCAATGCCCTGCGCATCCGGGCACCCAACGCCTGTACTTCACTTCCCCTCGACCTGTAAGGAGGGCATCCGCCCTACGTCCCCACTCCCGGAATACATACATTTTCTGCAACTTTCCAGCAGATTTTGTAGGGGTTTATGCGGGTTATCTGTAACGAAATAAGTAACTTTGCCGCGCCGTCCCGCACGGCACGCCCAACAGAAGAATAATAACAAAAACATATAAAATATAAGAATGGGATTCAACGAATTTTTAAGCTCGATTTTCGGCAACAAATCCACGCGCGACATGAAGGAGATCCAACCGTGGGTGAACAAAGTGAAAGCCGTCTATCCGGAAATAGAAAAACTGGACAACGACGCCCTGCGTGCCAAGACACAGGAACTGAAGGCTTATATCCGCAACTCGGCCGCCGAACAACGGGCCAAAGTGGATGAACTGAAAACCAAGGTAGAGAGCACGGAACTGGAAGACCGCGAAGCTCTCTTCAACCAAATTGACAAGATAGAGAAAGAAATACTCGACATTTATGAGAAAGCCCTGGACGAGGTGCTGCCCACCGCTTTCGCCATTGTGAAGGACACGGCACGCCGCTTCACGGAGAACGAGGAGATTGTAGTGACTGCCACCGACTTCGACCGCGAACTGGCAGCCACGAAAGATTTCGTGCGCATCGAAGACGACAAGGCCATCTACATGAACCACTGGCAGGCCGGCGGCAACGAGGTGACATGGAACATGGTGCACTACGACGTACAGCTCTTCGGCGGCGTCGTGCTGCATAAGGGCAAGATAGCAGAGATGGCCACGGGTGAAGGTAAGACGCTCGTCGCCACCCTGCCCGTATTCCTCAATGCCTTGACCGGCAACGGCGTGCACGTGGTGACGGTGAACGACTACCTGTCCAAGCGTGACTCCGAATGGATGGGGCCGCTCTACATGTTCCACGGGCTGAGCGTGGACTGCATTGACAAGTACCAGCCCAACTCCGACGCCCGCCGCAAAGCCTACCTGGCCGACATCACCTTCGGTACGAACAATGAATTCGGCTTCGACTACCTGCGCGACAACATGGCCATCAGTCCCAAGGACTTGGTTCAACGCCAGCACAACTACGCCATTGTCGACGAGGTGGACTCCGTATTGATTGACGACGCCCGCACGCCGCTGATTATCTCCGGCCCCGTACCCAAGGGCGACGACCAACTCTTCGAACAACTGAAGCCGCTGGTAGAACGCCTGGTGGAAGCCCAGAAGAAACTGGCCACGCAATACCTGGCCGACGCGAAGCGGCTCATCGCTTCGGACGACAAGAAGCAGCAGGAAGAAGGCTTCCTTGCCCTCTACCGCAGCCACAAGTGCTTGCCCAAGAACAAGCCCCTCATCAAGTTCCTGAGCGAACAAGGCATCAAGGCCGGTATGCTCAAGACCGAGGAAATCTATATGGAACAGAACAACCGCCGCATGCACGAAGTGACAGACCCGCTCTACTTCGTCATCGACGAGAAGCTGAATAGCGTGGACCTGACCGACAAGGGCGTGGACCTCATCAGCGGAAAAACCTCCGACCCCGAGTTTTTCGTGTTGCCCGACATCACGGCTCAACTCTCCGACTTAGAAAACGAAACCGACCTGACGGACGAGGAACGCTTAGCCAAGAAAGACGCCCTGCTGACCAACTATGCCATCAAGTCCGAACGCGTGCACACCATCAACCAGTTGCTGAAGGCCTACACGATGTTCGAGAAAGACGATGAATACGTGGTCATCGACGGGCAGGTGAAGATTGTGGACGAGCAGACGGGCCGCATCATGGAAGGCCGCCGCTACTCCGACGGTCTGCACCAGGCCATCGAGGCCAAGGAAGGCGTGAAGGTGGAAGCCGCCACGCAGACCTTCGCCACCATCACCCTGCAAAACTACTTCCGCATGTACCACAAGCTGTCCGGCATGACCGGTACGGCCGAGACGGAAGCCGGCGAGTTCTGGGACATCTACAAGCTGGACGTGGTGGTCATCCCCACCAACCGCCCCATCGCGAGGAATGACATGAACGACCGCGTCTACAAGACGAAGCGCGAGAAGTATAAAGCCGTCATCGAAGAAATCGAAAAGATGGTGCAGGCCGGACGCCCCGTCTTGGTGGGCACCACATCGGTGGAAATCTCCGAGATGCTGAGCAAGATGCTGGACATGCGCAAGATTCCGCACAACGTGCTCAACGCCAAGTTGCACCAGAAGGAGGCCGAAATCGTGGCAAAAGCCGGACAGAGCAGCACGGTGACCATCGCCACCAACATGGCCGGCCGTGGTACCGACATCAAACTCAGCCCCGAGGTGAAAGCCGCAGGCGGTCTGGCCATCATCGGCACGGAACGCCATGAGTCACGCCGCGTGGACCGCCAGCTGCGTGGACGTGCCGGACGTCAGGGAGACCCGGGTTCGTCCGTGTTCTTCGTGTCGCTGGAAGACGACCTGATGCGCCTGTTCTCCTCCGAACGCATTGCCAGCGTGATGGACCGCTTGGGCTTCAAGGAAGGCGAAATGATTGAGCACAGCATGATTTCCAAGTCCATCGAGCGCGCCCAGAAGAAGGTGGAGGAAAACAACTTCGGCATCCGCAAGCGCCTGCTGGAATATGACGACGTGATGAACAAGCAGCGCACCGTGGTCTACGCCAAACGCCGCCACGCCCTGATGGGCGAACGCATCGGCATGGACATCGCCAAGATGATAGAAGACCGCTGCGCCAACGCGATAGGAGCGCCCGACTACGAGAACTGCAAGATGGACTGCCTCCAGACCCTCGCCATGGAACCGCCTTTCACCGAAGAAGAATTCCGCAACACGAAGAAAGAGGCATTGCTCGACAAGACTTTCAACGCCGCCATGGAACTGTTCAAGCGCAAGACGGAACGCATGGCGCAGATTGCCTACCCGGTCATCAAGCAGGTGTACGAAAACCAGGGCAATTTCTACCAGAACATCCTCATCCCCATCACCGACGGCAAGCGCGTCTACAACATCTCGTGCAACCTGAAGGCCGCCTACGAGAGCGAATGCAAGGAAGTGGTGAAATCGTTCGAGAAAGCCATCCTGCTGCACGTCATCGACGAAGCCTGGAAGGAAAACCTGCGCGAACTGGACGAACTGAAGCACTCCGTGCAGAACGCAAGTTATGAGCAGAAAGACCCGTTGCTCATCTACAAGCTGGAATCGGTCAACCTGTTCGACGCCATGGTAGACAAGATCAACAACCAGACCATCTCCATCCTGATGCGCGGACAAATCCCCGTGCGCGAACCGCAGGAAGTGCGCCAGGCAGCCCCCGAGCAACGCCAGGACATGAGCAAATACCAAGAGCAAAAGCAGGACTTGAGCGACCCCAACCAACAGGCTGCCGCCGCACAGGATACCCGCGAGAAGCCCAAACGTGAACCCATCCGCGCCCAGAAGACCGTAGGCCGTAACGACCCCTGCCCCTGCGGAAGCGGAAAGAAGTATAAGAACTGCCACGGGCGGAACGTGTAAGCCCCGCGCACGCGAACAACAAGAATCAGAAAGAGGGTGTGTCGAAAATGAGCGTTGCTATCAAACTGTCATGCTGAACGCATGTGAAGCATCTCCCGAAAGTAAAAGTCAGCAGGAGATCCTTCACTACGTTCAGGATACAGAGCAAAACGATAGTCAAAACTCATTCCGACACACCCTCTTTTGTTTTTGCCCGCAAAAGCGTATTTTTGTCCGGAGAAACACCTTACGGCACCCGTAAGGGATAATTTACGGCACCCATAAGGGATAGCTTACGGCACCCATAAGGGATAGTTTACGGCACCCGTAAGGGATAGTTTACGGCACCCGTAAGGGATAGTTTACGACACCCGTAAGGGATAGTTTACGGCACCCGTAAGGAAAAAACGACCTAAAACGAAAAAAGACATACATTATGAAAAGACCTCCCATCCAACTCCTACCCCTCCTCGCATGGCTGCTGGCCGCCTGCCAAAGCGTGCAACCCCTCTCCATCGACTACATGCTGCCCGCCGAAGCCAGCTTTCCACCCTCGCTGCGCCGCGTGGCCGTAGTGAACAACATGCCCGACGCGCCCCACACCGGCCTCTCCACCGAAGAAGCCGACGCGCCCGACACTCCCTATGAAGTGGCGCGGAAGACCGAAATCCACACAGGCAATGCCGCCATCGCCACCGAAGCCCTGGCCAACGCCCTGGCCGACGGCAACTACTTCGACCAGGTCATCATCTGCGACTCCGCCCTGCGCGCCCACGACACCCAGCCCCGCGAAAGCACCTTGTCCGCAGAAGAAATCGACAACCTGGCCCGCGACCTGGGCGCAGACTTCCTGGTAGCCGTGGAGAACGTGCAACTGCGCTCCACCACCCGCATCCACTTCCTGCCCGACCTTGCCCTGCACTACGGCACCGTGGACGTCAAGACCTATGCCACCTGCCGCCTCTACCTGCCCGGCCGCCGGACTCCCGCAGGCACCATCCTCTGCACCGACAGTATCTACTGGGAAGAACCCACCCTGCCCGCCGGCCCGGTGCTGCAACCCCTCATCCCACAGGACGAACTGATAGTAGCCGCCTCCGACTTCGCCGGTGCCAGTGCTGCCGACTACCTGCTGCCCCACTGGAAAACCGCCACGCGCTACCTCTTCACCGGCGGCAACGTCCACATGCGCGACGCCGCCGTCTACGTCCGCGAACAGAACTGGCCCGACGCCATCGCCCTCTGGCAACACCTCTACGAACAGAAGAAAGGCAAACAGAAATTCTACGCCGCCTGCAACATCGCCCTCGGCTATGAGATGCAGGACAACATCGACGCCGCCATACAATGGGCAGAGCGGGCCGTACAAGCCGCCCACGGCCTGGCCCGGGAGGAACTCCATGCCTACGGCTACCTGCAAGAACTGAAAGAACGCCAAGAAGGCATGGCCCGGCTGAAAGTGCAGATGCAGCGGTTTGAAGAATAAACAAGACTCGCAAGAGTCATAAAAAAATCCCCGCCGACGAAAATACCGCCGACGGGGATGAATCTCCATAGCCTTGTTCTTTCTTTTGGCATGCACCAGATTCAGTAAAATCACCACGTCCCAAATTCAGTTCAATAGACATTCCGCCGCATTGTTTCAAGGTCATGCCTATGCCTGGAGAAACAGAACGGTTGTAATCCCCTACCGCATAATCGCAATATTCCCCTGGAGTAATCCCATCAATCACTTGCAATTTTTGCGAGTATATGCTTCCATAGTTATAGAGCGACACTATCTTGTCAGGCATCGCCTTCTTACACTCATAGGCCAAACGGGAAGCTGCATAAGTACTCTTTTGAGCTAACCAAGGATTAGACAAATCCGGACTGTTGGAATACTCGTCATCAAACGCCACGCCGTCCAAGTTGTAGGCATTGCAATAAGCAGCCAACTCACGCGCAAACTCACGGCAACCCATATCTGAAAGCTGTGCTACGCCCGCTTCGTCGTGGTTGCCCAGTATGCTGACAATCACCTTCATGCCGGCCTTGCGCAGCGGCTGCAAGTATTCCTCGTTGTTATCCAAGAGGAACTGCACGTTCGGGTTGTTGTAGACATACACGCGTTTCCGCTCCGCATCCCAGTTGATATTGGCCGCACGAGTCACCGTCAGGGGCACGATGTAGGTCTGGTCTTCCTGCATTCCGTCAAAAGCCTTCAGCATCACCTTGATGTCCGGCAGCTTCTGGTCGTCGGGAGCCAAGACATAGGTACCTCCGTTGTTGAAGCTGACATTGGCAGCAGGGAATACTTCAAAGTCTATCTCATGCAAGGTGTTGTAGGTCTGTGCGTATGCCTCATCCACGGCCACCTGGATGTCTACCCCTTTCTTGGGGCGCGTGGAGAGTTTGAAAGTCACATTCGTGGTATAATCATCGTTGCGCATCTCTTCCGCCGTGCGCTGCACGTTCCCGTAATTCGTTGCATTCTCCTCTGTCGGGTAAGGCATACGACGGGCACCCCGGCTACTATCCACAATGCCGCCGCTCTTATTGCCGGTGGCTGTGGCGGGCATCAGTCGCGGATAGCCCGTGCGGCGGTAGCCGGACCAAGCCTCGTTGCCCAGCATCCAGTTGGCAATCCACTTCTGCGTGATGATGCGTTCCTGCTTTTCCCCCGCTTTCCCTTCGCTCTCCCTTCGCTTTTCCACCGCCTTCTGGCTGCTCTCCACAAGAGCGAGGTAAGAGCGAGCAGCGAAGGGAGAGCGAAGGAGAAGCGAAGGGAAAGCGAAGGGAGAGCGAAGGGAAAGCGGAGGAGAAGCGAAGGGAGAATGGGCCGCGTCCGGGCGAACATTGTTTTAATTACCTGTTCTTCATCATCCTGTACCGCTTTGCCGAAGGCTTTGTCATGAAGATTGTCCCCTTGTTCCTGAAGGCGGACAGGGCAACGGGCGGCCTGGGCCTCAACGAGAAGGAGATAGGACTGTATTACGGCATTTACGGGGCGGCGGCCTTTGTGCCCGGTTCCCTGCTGGCAGGTTATTATATTTCGGCCCGGGGGCTGAAGAAAACGCTGTTCTCACTGTGCTGCCATACAGGACGGGGGGCGCGTGGCCGTATATTACGGCGCGGCAGACACGGTGGTAGGAGAAGTTAATTGCCTAAACGGAAATCATCCACACTGGCCTGTTCGAAAGACACTTCCTCGAACAGACTGGTGCAAGTACCTGCCTTCGGGCACTGGCTGGCAATGCCCACCCAAATTTTATCCGGATAATAATTCTTGTAGAGGCGAACCATTTGCCACTCTTTCTTGTCCAGCGAATAATAACTGGCCAAAGTGCGGGTATCCGACGAAAACTTCAGATAGACCGAAGACACCGTAAGTTTTTCGTGGTTATTGTCATCCGAAGTACCTTGAGTACGCACCGTAACAATACGGTGCCTACCCCGTTCATCTTGTTCAAAACATAACTTCTGCCACAAAGTGTCGTTAGCATAAACCAGCAAATCAGCTGCATTGTACACTCCTTCTTTTGTAAACTCGGGTGTCACCTTGGCCACAAACGTAAACGGTTTAGTATTATCGACTTCCGTAAAAATGGCAGGTATGGTGCTATTTGTCAGTTTTCCCCCATTGGGGTCACAGAAGAAGTCACGCCCCTGCGTGCAATGGAAAGCCAATATAAAATCCTCATTCAACACCACACACGAGTCTCCTCCATTCAAAGCATACCGAAAAGCGACATTTCCCAAACGCACGTCGCATGCTTTCAGATTGTTGGAAGCAGGCATACTGTTGGTCATTTTCGTCCCTTCCTGTTCTGGAGCGCCCATTTTCTGCTGGCACCCTTGTACCACTAAAGCTCCTGCAAGAGCTATAAAAATCATTGTTTTACGCATTGTTCTGATACATTTATTAATGAAATAATATACCTTTGCAAAGGATGGGGGCAAAGATAACGCCACATTCACTGATACACAATAGTCAAATTTAGCCATTTTCACCATGGATACCCGGGAAAAAGAACTAAAGGAATTGCTCACCAACCAAGACTTCGACCATCATTCGGCCGATAAACGCCGATTGGAACACTGGAAACTTCTGGCAGAATCTTATGCCCAGACAGAAAACGGCATTGCCGTGCTGTCTGACTTTCAAAACAACACCTGCTACATCTATTCCGGCAAACTGGGCGAACACATCGGCCTGCCCCGGGAAGCAGTAAAAGCCGATTCCGCCTTCGAAGAAGAAATATTCAACCTGGTACCTCCCGAAGAACTGCTGGAACGCCACGTATTGGAGTTGCGTTTTTTTCAGCTCCAACACACTCTCCCACCCGCCGAACGTTCCCACTACAATATGATCTGCCCTATCCATTTCCGCACAGGAGCCTCTAAAAACATCCCAGTCCTACACCGTAGCTACTACTTGGAAAGTTCACCTCAAGGAAGCATCTGCTTAGGTCTCTGCCTTTATACCCCTTTCATGGAAACAGGCCAGACCCTTGGCGGGCAAATCATAAACAACTGCACAGGTCAGGCCATCTTGGCCGAAGTCTATACTCACCTCGATCATCAACTGCTCTCTATGCGCGAAATCGAAGTATTATCCCTCTTGGCCAAGGGGCAAAGCAGCAAGCAAATAGCCCATGCACTGTGTCTTTCCGTCAACACAGTCTACCGACACCGACAAAACATCCTTTCTGCCCTACAAGTAAACAACACCGCAGCAGCCGTAGAAATCGGCCTCAGGCTTCACTTGATAGACTGCCCCCCAACAAAGCCAAACCTTCGCCATGCCTCGTCCAAACATAATACGGACGAGGCTGAAAAAGGCAAAGGAAACGCAAAGAATTACACTAAACTTTCCTTATTCGAGGTTATTCCACAAATATTCCGTAACTTTGGCGGCAATCCAAAATCAAAAGAGCAATATGAAACTGAGCCAGTCTTCTTTAAACCAAATCGAAAAAGCCATCGGGCAGGCCATTGCCCAATACCGGGGCTGTGAAGAGAACATTGTGACAGACATTCACCTGCAAGCCAATCCTGGGTCGGGCGAACTGATTATCTTCGACGATGACGACACGCAACTGGCCGCCACGACCGTCGACGAATGGATAAACTATGACGGCGATGATTTCTATGCCGACGCCGAACGGGCACTGTCTCCCGTGCTGAACAACATGAAGGCCGCCGGCGACTTGGAAAAACTGACACTGATGAAGCCCTACTCTTTCGTATTGGTGGACGACGACAAAGAAACCGTGGCCGAACTGCTGCTGGTAGATGACGATACCCTGCTGCTGAATGACGAACTGCTGAAAGGGCTGGACGAGGAGTTGGACGCGTTCCTGAAAGACTTGCTGGAGAAATAAAGCCATCCCGAAGGCCATGCGGAGGCAAGAATGGCCACGGGATACGCAGATCTCTGGAAACACACTGATAACCAGAAAACTAAAACATAGATAGACTACTTTCTGAAAATTTTGTCCGAAATATATTTTTCAGAGCCGCAGAAAAGCTATATATTTGCAGTCCAAAAAATTAGGAACACATTAGTAATAATATTTTTTTTAAGGAAAAATGACTAAAGCTGATATTGTAAACGAAATTACAAAAAACACCGGGATTGACAAAGTCACTGTGCTTGCAACCGTAGAGGCGTTCATGGAAGCTGTAAAATCATCCCTGGCAAAGGATGAGAACGTCTATCTCCGTGGATTTGGCAGTTTTATTGTGAAAAAGAGGGCGCAGAAAACCGCTCGCAACATTTCCAAGAACACTACTATCATCATTCCGGAACACAATATTCCGGCCTTCAAGCCTGCCAAGACATTCACTCTTTCAGTGAAAAAATAATAAACAATAGTATTAACTCATAAAAACGTAAAACTATGCCAAGCGGTAAGAAGAAAAAAAGACATAAAATGTCTACGCACAAGCGTAAAAAAAGACTAAGAAAGAACAGACATAAAAGCAAAAAATAACTCTTAGTCTGAACGACAAACAAAGAACAAACTTGTGGAGCACAGTCTCACGCGGGTTTGTTCTTTGTTTAAACAAACAACAACCGTAAGTAACAACCGCCAGAGGCGGTACAACTCATTCAAACTAAAAAAGCGAAAACATTGTGACAAACGAACTCGTTGTAGACGTACAGCCCAAAGAAGTCACCATCGCCTTGTTGGAAGACAAAAGCCTGGTGGAACTGCAAAGCGAAGGCAGAAACATCTCCTTCTCGGTGGGCAACATGTATTTGGGACGCATCAGGAAATTGATGCCCGGCCTGAATGCCTGCTTCGTGGACGTAGGTTATGAGAAAGACGCTTTTCTTCACTACCAGGACTTAGGTCCCCAGTTCAACTCCCTGGAGAAATACATCAAACAGACTTTAAGCGACAAAAAGAAACTTACGCCCATTACCAAGGCCTCCATCCTGCCCGACCTGGAAAAAGACGGCACAGTGTCCAACACACTCAAAGTGGGACAAGAGGTGGTGGTGCAGATTGTCAAGGAACCGATTTCGACCAAAGGGCCGAGACTGACTTCCGAGCTTTCCTTTGCCGGAAGATACTTAGTCCTCATCCCTTTCAACGACAAGGTATCCGTATCACAAAAAATTAAGTCGAGCGAAGAACGGGCACGCCTCAAACAGTTGCTTATGAGCATCAAGCCCAAGAACTTCGGCGTCATCGTCCGCACGGTGGCCGAAGGCAAGCGCGTGGCCGAACTCGACGGAGAGCTTAAAGTGCTGGTCAAACATTGGGAAGACGCCGTGGTGAAAATCCAGAAAGCCACCAAATTCCCGACGCTCATCTACGAAGAGACGAGCCGCGCCGTGGGACTGTTGCGCGACCTGTTCAATCCTTCTTTCGAAAGCATCCACGTGAACAACGAAGCCGTGTTCCACGAAATAAAGGATTACGTGGCACTCATCGCCCCCGAACGCGCCAATATCGTGAAATTGTACAAAGGGAAACTCCCTATCTTCGACAATTTCGGCATCACCAAACAAATCAAATCGTCATTCGGCAGAACCGTCTCCTACAAAAGCGGCGCTTACCTGATCATTGAGCATACGGAAGCTTTGCATGTAGTGGACGTGAACAGCGGCAACCGCACCAAGAATGCCAACGGGCAAGAAGCCAATGCGCTGGAAGTAAACCTGGGCGCAGCCGACGAGCTGGCACGCCAATTGCGGCTAAGGGACATGGGAGGCATCATCGTCGTGGACTTCATCGACATGGGCCTGGCCGAAAACCGGCAAAAACTCTACGAACGCATGTGCCAGAACATGCAAAAAGACCGGGCAAGGCACAACATCCTCCCGCTCAGCAAATTCGGATTGATGCAAATCACACGGCAGCGCGTACGTCCGGCTATGGACGTCAACACAGCCGAGACTTGTCCCACATGTTTCGGGAAAGGCACCATCAAACCGTCCATCCTCTTCACCGACACGCTGGAGAGCAAAATAGACTACCTGGTAAACAAACTGAAGATTAAGAAATTCTCCCTACACATCCACCCGTACATCGCGGCCTACGTGAATCAGGGATTCATGTCGCTGAAACGCAAGTGGCAAATGAAGTACGGACTGGGCATCAGGATTATTCCGAACCAGAAACTCGCGTTTCTGCAATATGTCTTCTACGACCCGCACGGCGAAGAGATAGACATGAAGGAAGAAATCGAAATCAAGTAAACAAAGAAGCGGCGGAACCCTTTAAAAAGTTCCGCCGCTTCTTTTTTGCTTGAAAGCAGTCTTATTGAACAAACAGAAAAAGAATCAATGATGACAGGCTACTTCGTCTCCGAAGGGGCCAAAGCCCGCTTGCGGAATACCACGGCATCTGCCAGGAAGTAATTGAACAGGCCGGAAATGAGCAGCGCAGCAAAGTTACAATAGATGACGTCCCACCCAAAAATCTTCTCGAACAACAGCAAGAACAGCATCTTGACCAGAAAGCCTACGCCCGACGAAAGGTTGAAGATAAGGAAGCGGCAGCAGAAATCGCGCGTGCTCCGTTGCCCGACACGGCTTTTCCAAATCCAACAATAGGACCACAGGAAATTGCTCAGCACCGCCACCTCGAAAGAGATGATGGGAGAAAGCACATAGACCGTCCAGTAAGAACTGAAGAGGAAGTCGGAGCATACCCATAGCACTAACGTATCGACGCCCGTCCCGAACAGGCGGGTCGCCAGAAACTCCAAGTATGTCTTAAACAGAGTGGCAGCCTTCATTCTTTGTTTTCAGGATGATAGGGTTTGAGGGGGTCGCGCAAAGAAAGAACTTTGCGGTCTTTCGCAAACTGGCAGAGGTGGATGATGAACAGGAAAGCGGCGATGGCCAGGCCGATGAAGTCGAACACGCCAAAATCACAACCCAGCACCATGTAACGCGTAGAGGAACCCGGCACGTACATATACACCGTATTGAGGATAATGACCACCAAGCGGAACTCGGTGGGGCCGAAGCTGCTGTACGTCAGGCGGAACTCGTCTTTCAGTATCGTGCAGATATAAGTATAAATGGAAAGCACCAGGTAACCCGCCAGCACCAGCAAGGTGACGTCCAGACGGAAAGCCGGCGAAAGGCCGAAGCCGACGCACATGATGCAGATGGTGATGGCGTCCAGCGTATGGTCGATAAAGAAGCCGTACAGCGGCCGTTGGGTGTGGCGGACACGGGCCAACGTGCCGTCCAGGCTGTCGCCATACCAGTTAATCACCAAACCCAAGGAAGAAATCCACAGATAATTCACATTTATGTTGGACAGTATACAACCTGCCGCGCAGACTACTGCGCCCAATACCCCCAAATAAGTCAGAAAGTCCGAGGTTACCCATCGCGGCTGTCTCTCGGCAAGCCATACAAGAACCTTCTTTTCTGCTGCATTAAGAATAGAGGTCTGGATTCTGGCCGACAGTTCTTTTCCCATATTTGCTTCTTTTTCTAAATTATTCGGCAAAATTACATCTTCTTTCCCGAACAAAAACCCATTTCTTCTTTTTTTTGCGACTGTTTAACAAATAAAAGACCTAAAGCGTCCCCTGCGTTTCCCAGGCGGACAGCCCAGGCAAACGCCTTTCCGTCAGGAAACCGGAAAGAAGATGCGGAAGCGCGTCAGGCCGTCGGCATAGGTGCGCAAAGAAAAGGCGCAACCATGCTTGCTCAGCACTTCGCGGATGAAGACCAGGCCGATGCCCTGCCCGTTGGGCTTGGTGGAGAAGAAAGGGGTAAACAGTTTCGATTCTGCCTCCTTGCTGATGCCCGGCCCGTTGTCGACAACCTCGACCGAGGCGGGAGCCAGGGTGCGGACGGTTATCTGCCCGTCCTGCCGAGTGCGTTCGGAGGAAGAGATGCTTTCGGCGGCGTTCTTGATGATGTTCACCAGCACCTGTTCGAAGAGCGGGGCGTCCATCTTCACCGGCTTCACCTGCCCGTCGCACTCCAGGCGGAGGCAGATGCCGGCATCGGCGCACATCCCCTCCATGAAACGCTTGCAGGCGGCCGCCATCTCGTTGAGGGAGAGGTGCGCCAGGTTGGGCTCGGGAATCTTCACCACGTCGGCAAAGCGGGTGATGAAGCGGCTCATCGAGTAGCAACGCTCCACGCAGACGCGCATCACCTCGCAGAGGTCTTCCATCCCCGTTTCCGAGGCGAGGGCCTGCCCCACGGTGTCGAGCGTCGAGGTGATGCCCGCCGTGGTGTTGTTCACCTCGTGGGCAATCATGCGGATGACCTTCTCGTAGGCTTTCTTTTCGACACGCATCACTTCGTCCGTCATGCGCTCTATCAGGTAGAACGGGTGCTTGAAGCCGCAGTCGATGAAATAAGAGCGGGTGCATTTGTAGACGTTCGCGTCGCTCAGGCGCACGACCTTGGTCTCTTCGTTGTCAATCGTGTCGAGTTCGGCTGCCAACGAAGATTCCAGCATCTTCACCTGCTTGCCCACGGCCGAAGCGGCAGGGACGCCCAGCATCTTCACGGCCATCGGGTTCAGTTGGGAGATTTTCTCGCCCAGGCTCAGGATGACGACGCCCATCGGCGAGGCCTGGATGAGCAGTTCGAGAAAGCTGTTCTGCTCGCGCATCCGGAGGCGTTCGTTCTTCAGTTGCTCCATCATGCGGTTGAAAATGTTCACGATGCGGTCGGCCTCATACTGCCCCACCGGACTGAGTCGGCTGCTGAAGTCCTGTTCGCGCAGCAGGTCCATGCCGTTGCCGATGGTGTTTAGCGGCTTCACAATCTTGCGGTAGAAGACGGACAGGTAAATGAGAATCAGGGCAACGGCGGCTTCGCCCAGCAGCAGGTAGAGGCGCGAGCCGTCGCGGAAGACGAAGCCCATGTAAACGCCCAAGGCCAGCAACAGGACGACGAGTATGAAGAAGAAAAACTTGATGCGCACGGCAGTATCCGGTTTTAGTCGTTGACGGCAATGCCATACTTCTCTAAGCGGCGGTAGAGGGCGGCGCGGCTGATGCCCAAGGCCGTGGCCACCTGGCTCAGGTTTCCTTTGTACGAATCCAGGGCTTGCAGGATGGTCTGCCGCTCAATCTCGTTCAGGGTCATGCCGGCAAAGGCGGCGGCCGGCCGGCCGGTCTCTTCGCGGGGCATGTACTGGGCTTCGAAGTCCGATGCGTCCAGCAGGGGCTTGTTGCTGACCAGGATGGTGCGTTCCACCAAGTTCTTCAGTTCGCGGATGTTTCCCGGATAGGGCAGCCCGGCAAGGAACTGGAGGGCGTCGGCCGAGAAGTCCGTGCGGGGCAAGCCGTTTGCCTCGGCCTGCCGGTCGGCAAAGTGGCGGGCCAGGAGGGGGATGTCTTCGCGGCGTTCGCGCAGGGCGGGCAGGTGGATGGTGATGAGGTTGATGCGGTAGAAGAGGTCTTCGCGGAAGGTGTGCCCGGCCACCATGTGCCGCAAGTCGGCGTTGGTGGCAGAAACCACCCGCACGTCCACCTTGCGCGGGCGGCTGTCGCCCAGCACCTCGAACGTCTGGTCTTGGAGCACGCGCAGCAACTTCACCTGGCACGAGAGGTCCAGGTCGCCAATCTCGTCCAGGAAGATAGTCCCTTTGTCTGCCAGTTCGAAGCGCCCTGTCCTGTCGGCCACGGCGTCGGTGAAGGCTCCCTTCTTGTGGCCGAACATCTCGCTTTCGAACAAGCTCTGCGAGATGCCGCCCAGGTTGACCTTGACGAACGGTTGCGCCGCCCGGCGGCTGTTGCGGTGGATGGCCTCGGCGATGAGTTCCTTGCCCGTGCCGCTTTCGCCCGTCACCAGCACGGAAGCGTTGGTGGGCGCGATGCGGGCCACCGTGTCCAGCACGTCCGTCAGTCCCTTCGACCGGCCTATGATGTGGCTCCGCTCCAGCGTCGGAGGCTTCTGTCCGGAAGCCTCGGCGGCAGCGGGCGAAAGCTGGAGGGCGGTCTCGATGCGTTGCAGCAGGGCGGCGTTGTTCCACGGCTTGGTGATGAAGTCGAAAGCCCCGGCACGCATCCCCTGCACGGCCAGTTGGATGCTGCCCCAGGCGGTCATCAGTATGACCGGCACGTCGGACCGGAACAGCTTGACCTGCTTGAGCAGCGTCAGTCCCTCGTCGCCGCTGGTGGAGAGGGAGAAGTTCATATCCATCAGTATCACGCCGGGCGCCTCGGCGCGCACCACGTCCATTGCCTCGCGCGGCCCCGGCACGGCCTTTGCCTCGTAGCCCGCCCGCTTCAGCATGAACAGCAGCGACGAGCGCACGGCGTTGTCATCGTCTATAATCAGTATCATATCCAATCGTTGTTTACGTTCTCATCCGGTTGCAAAAGTAGTGAATCTTCGCGTCACCCGCGCACTATGGCGGGAGAAAATGCGGTCTCGGCCCCGCCGGAATGCCGGCTTCTCCCGCCTCTTGCGCGGATTAGGGAGGAAACCATCGGCAATGGTTCGTAGAATCATCGGCAATGATTCATAGAAACATCGGCAATGATTCCCGGAATCATCGGCAATGATTCTATCCCGAAGCCGCGCAAGGGGCAGGGCGAGGCAGCGCAGAAGGCGGGGAAAGGCAGAGCCGTCAGCGGCGCACCACCGCCTCGAAGTCCGCCTCCAAGGCCGTGTCGCGCTCGAAATCCCAGAGCGTCAGGCTGCGGATTTGGTAGAAATAGTACCAGTAATAGTAAAGCTCGGAGATGTGCTGCTGGCGGGCCTCGTCCTTCGAGTCCCGCGCGTCGTTCAGGTCGAGGGTGCTGATGCGGCCAATCATAAAAGTCTCCACGCTGCTGCGGTATCGCTTCTCGGCAATCTGGTCGGCCTCTTCGGCGATGCCCAGTTGCTGGGCCTGGTTGTTGAAGTTGGCCACGAGGAGGAAGATGTTCTGGTTGAAGTTCATCTGCTCCTGCTTGATGCGCGACAGTTCCAGTTCGCGGTTGCTCTGCGCCACCTTCACCTGTCCGCGCCGTTTGCCCCAGTCCAGGATGGGGATGGAGAAACCTACCTCCACCATCTGGTTATCCAGCAGGTTGTGGTAAGAAGACTTGAAGTTGCGGTTGGCCCCCGTGTATCCGATGCTGGCAAAGAGGTTGATGCTGCGCAGGTTTCCCTTGGCCGTGGCCACCTGGTAGTCGGCCTCGAGCTGGCGGCGGCGGATGTTCTGCGCGAAGGAGTTGCGCTCCAGCGCCTTCTCCAACACATCTTTATATACGATGTCCACCCGGGGCACGGCGTCGGGCAGGATGGGGTTCAGTGCCTCCTGCTCGGAGAGGCCCAGGAACGAACGAAGTTGGAACATCTGCGCGTTCAGGTTGCTCTCCGCCTCCGTCACGTCGGCCTTGCCCTGCAGGGCGTTCAACTTCAGTTGCAGGAGGTCGTTCTCCGAAATCTGCCCCATCCGCCGCTTGGCGATGGCCACCTGGTACAGGCGGTCGGCGTTCTCCTTGTTCTGCCGCGCCGTGGCCAGGTTCTCCTTGGCCAGCAGGAGGTTGAAGAAGTAAGTGATGGTGGTCATCGTCACCTCCTCGGTCGCGCTGATGAACTTGGCCTTGGCCTCGGCATAGCGCACCGGCTCGATGCGGCGGTTCCACTTGATGTTGTTCACCCCGAAGATGGGCTGCGCCAGTTCCAGGTTGACAGGCACCGACATGAACTGGGGATATGTCCCGCCGCCCAACTGGCGGACATAGTCCAGCGAAGAGGTCAGCGACAACACGCCGCCCGTCAGCCAAATGTTCTGGTCGATGGAGAGCTTCCCCTCCAGCCCCATCGTGTTGTTGCGCACAAAGGTGTACGACCCGTCCGAGTTCTGGTACGAGCCATACGACTTGTTATACCGGGGCATCGTCCCCGTGAAGTTCACCTCCGGCAACAAGTTGGCCCGGAACGTGCGGTACTCCCAATAAGCGGTCTTCAACTCGTTCAGCGCCACCGCCGCGTCCACCGACTGCACCCTCGCCAAAGCGATGGCCTCGTCCAGCGTGATGTCGCGCTCATAGCCCAACGAATCTTCTTGTGCGCCAAGCATGGCCGGCAAAGATATCCAAACGGCCAGGAATAAAATCTTTTTCATGTGTTCCCAATGTTTACAATGCTCACCCACCACCGGGCAAAGACCATGCCAAGCCCCCAGAAACCCGCCTGGAGGGGGCAGGTGTCCGATAACGGACAAGCGCCCTGTCCGCAAACGGACAATCTTTTCGCCCGGCGCTTGCCTGTTCACGAAATTCTTAGTACCTTGCCGCAGTTTAATTTATAAGTTGACAAGGGGACGAGTTAACGAGGCGACAAGGCCTGTTAGCAAACAGATTTACAGGCAATAAGCCCTGTCCTCGTAACCTTGTTAACTTGTCAACTCGTCAACTAAATTATCATTTATATCTATGGACTTCAAGAAGACAAAAGAAGAATTTACGGAACTGTTGCGCTCCACCGGACGCGACGGCGTGGACGACGTCCTGCAAGGACTGGAAGAAATGGGCTTTTTCACCGCCCCCGCATCGGCCAACCACCACCTGAACACCGAAGGCGGACTGCTGCTACACTCGGTCAACACCTGCAAGGCCGCCCTCATGGTATGGGAAGGCATGAAGACGCTGGACCCCGGATTGGAGAAAGAGGTGCAACGCGACAGCGTCATCATCGCCAGCCTGCTGCACGATGTCTGCAAGAGCGACATCTACGTCCGCTCCGTCAAGAAGCGCAAGAACGCGCTGGGACAATGGGAAGACAGCGAAGGCTATAAAGTATCCTACAAGAACTTCCCGATGGGACACGGGGAGAAGTCGGTCATCCTCCTCCTTTGCAACGGCCTCGAAATGACCGACGACGAGATGCTGGCCATCCGCTGGCACATGGGCGCCTGGGGCATCAACATGAACAGCTTCGAGGACCAACGCTGCTTCGACACCTCGCAGAAGCTCTACCCGCTGGTGTCTATCGTGCAAGTGGCCGACAAGCTGGCGGCCAACATCATGGAGCGCAGCGGAGAGGAATTGGACGAACTATAACAACTACACACTGAACAACAAGCGTATGGACTTCCCCAAATATACAAAATCGAACAGCACCGGGCAGGACGGACTCACTATCTTAACTAAAATCGTGAAAAAAGAATTAGGATGGGTGGTCAGGCCCAACCACCAGGAAACGGACTTCGGCATCGATGTTTATCTGGATGTCACCATCAACGAGTTTGTAACCGGGAAGTCCATTGCCACGCAACTCAAATCAGGGAACAGCTACCTCAAGGAACTGGATAATGACTTCTGGCTTTTTACCGGCGAAAGGAAACACCTGAACTACTACTTAAACCACGACATACCCGTCCTGATTATACTTGTGGACGTGGATAATGAGATTGCGTACTGGGAGATATGCAAGCCTGAATACATCAATATGGCAAGCGGTGAATCATGGTCAATGCCCATCCCCAAACGCCAGCAAATCAATAGCAGCCAAAAGGAAGAACTGACTAAATATGTCTCAAAGACCATAGACTACGTATCTCACTTCGAGGCCTACTGGGCCGGGAACCAAATACTCTCGGACCATGATTTCATGTGCATCATTGCCGGGAAAGAGGATATCGAGAAGAGAAATTACAGGCCTTTGGCCGAACTAATCGCCAGGCTCTGCTCCAACAAGCAGCTTTTGTCACACTACAAAGAGCGCGTAGATATCGGCATACATGGATATGACAATGACCCCAGGGAATTATATGAGATAGAGGAAGTGAGGGCTTGGATACAGAATGTGTTTGCCAACGTGCCGGGACTAAGCTATTTCTTGCTGAACAACCAGCATGCACATTTCCTGAAACTATTTCTCCTGTCAAACATCCAAACGACAGAAACAAAAGTAAGGATTGGAAACAGATATTTCACACCGTATTCTTCTGAAGAAATAGCAACAGTCGTGAGCATCTTATTTTCCGATTTGAACCATTTTACCCGCTCCCTTCACATCGGGGAAAATATAAACCTCGAAATATCGAAGCACATGGTGGAATGTCTTACCGGAAAAAAACTTTAAGTTCCTTCCCGCCAGAAACTGACATTTTTAGCCCCCAATCCCCGTTTTTCAATTATTTTGCTGCCTTTCTTCGTATTTTTCTTATAAAATGTTTGCAGGTTCGGAAATTATGCGTACTTTTGCCGCCGGACTCGAGAACAAGTTGACAAGTTGACAGTTTTTTAGTGAACAAGTCAACAAACGGACAAGGACAAGCGGAAGCCTCGTACCCCCCCGTCGGCTTGCCCCCTCGCCAACCTATAAAGAAGAACTAAAAACCAAAATAACTACAAGTATGAATGCAACTAAGGTATTAGAAGACCTGAAGAGACGGTTCCCCGGCGAGCCGGAGTACCACCAGGCAGTAGAAGAAGTGCTCTCCACCATCGAGGAGGAATACAACAAGCACCCGGAGTTCGACAAAGTAAACTTGATTGAGCGCCTTTGCATCCCCGACCGCGTCTACCAGTTCCGCGTGACGTGGGTGGACGACAAAGGCAACGTGCAGACCAACATGGGCTACCGCGTACAGCATAACAACGCCATCGGCCCCTACAAGGGCGGCATCCGCTTCCACGCGTCGGTCAACCTGGGCATTCTGAAGTTCTTGGCCTTCGAGCAGACCTTCAAGAACTCGCTGACCACCCTGCCCATGGGCGGCGGCAAGGGCGGCTCTGACTTCTCGCCCCGTGGCAAGAGCAACGCCGAGGTGATGCGCTTCTGCCAGGCCTTCATGCTGGAGTTGTGGCGTCACATCGGCCCGGACGTGGACGTGCCCGCAGGTGACATCGGCGTAGGAGGCCGTGAGGTGGGCTTCATGTTCGGCATGTACAAAAAACTGACGCGCGAGTTCAGCGGCGTCCTCACTGGTAAAGGCCAGGAGTTCGGCGGCTCCCTCATCCGCCCCGAGGCAACAGGCTACGGCAATGTCTACTTCCTGATGGAAATGCTGAAGACCAAGGGCATGGACCTGAAGGGCAAGACCGTCCTCATCAGCGGCGCGGGCAACGTGGCGCAATACACCGCCGAGAAAGTCCTCCAGTTGGGCGGCAAGGTACTGACCATGAGCGACTCCGACGGCTACGTCTATGACCCCGACGGCATCGACCGCGAGAAGTTGGACTACATCATGGAACTGAAGAACCTCTACCGTGGCCGTATCCGCGAGTATGCCGAGCAGTATCCCGGCGTGAAGTACGTCGAGGGTGCCCGTCCTTGGGGCGAGAAGGCAGACATCGCCCTGCCGAGCGCGACGCAGAACGAGATTGACGGGGAGGATGCCAAGAAGCTCATCGCCAACGGTGTCATTGCTGTCAGCGAAGGTGCCAACATGCCTTCCACTCCCGAGGCTATCCGCGTATTCCAGGAAGCGAAGATTCTCTACGCTCCGGGCAAGGCAGCCAATGCAGGTGGTGTGTCTGTCAGCGGCTTGGAGATGACGCAGAACTCCGAACGCCTCTCCTGGAGCGCCGAGGAGGTGGACAACAAGCTCCACTACATCATGGAGAACATCCACGAGAACTGCGTGAAGTATGGCACCGAGCCTGACGGCTACGTGAACTACGTGAAGGGCGCGAATGTAGCCGGCTTCATGAAGGTGGCCAAGGCCATGATGGCGCAAGGTATCGTGTGACAAGCATGACAACTGAGAATTAGAGAAACAGCAACGCCATAGCACATCAAGGACGGGAAGGACCGCTGGTCTTTCCCGTCCTTATTTTTTCAACACTTCCCACACCCCGGGAGACAGGAAGAAACGCACGTCCCGCCCCTCGGCCAACGCCTGGCGGATGAAAGTGGAACTGACGTCCATCAGCGGTGCCTGCACCAGGCGCACGTGCGGAGGCAGCGAAGAAGCATCTACGGGGTAGCCCGGACGGGGATAGATGAGCAGATGGTGTTCGGACAAAATGCGCTCCGCCTCGCGCCAGCGGGGAAAGCCCGCCCAGTTGTCCGAGCCGATGATGAGGTAGAACTCGTGTGCAGGATATTCCGCCCGGAGTTTGTCTAACGTATGGATAGTATAAGACGGACGGGGAAGGCCGAACTCCACATCCGAAGCACAGAAACGGGGATAATCCCCAATGGCCAGTTGGACCAGGCGCAGGCGCAAATGGTCGTCCATCAGTTCCTGTCCTTCCTTGAAAGGATTGCGGGGAGAGACGACAAACCAGACCTCGTCCACCTCGCCGAAGGCGCAAAGCCAATTGGCCAAGGCCAGGTGCCCGATGTGAATGGGATTGAACGAACCGCTGAACAGCCCTATCCTCATAGCCTCTTGCCTTTCAGGCGGAGGAAACTCATGATGGCGTTGCCTGCCGAAACAATCATCACCAGCAACATGGCAACCACAGACACCTCCTCTTCATAATAAAGGCTACCTCCCAAAACTGCGGCTGCCAAGAAAAACACGATGATATTGGTAACCAACAAGCCCTTGTTCATCTTGCGGCTGAAGTTTTTTCCACTATAATCTCGTTTCATAACCGTCAATCTTCGTTCAGGAACTCCGTAATCACCCTCAACGTCTCGGCTTTGGCTTTCTCCAAGTCATCGTTGATGATGACCCGGTCGAACTTCGGGGCGAAACTTAACTCGTATGCAGCCTTGGCCAGGCGGCTCTCGATGACATCTTGTGCATCCGTTCCCCGACCTTCGAGACGTTTGCGCAACTCTTCTATCGAAGGGGGCTGGATGAAGATGGAGAGGGCACGCGAACCATAGAATTGCTTGATGTTGCATCCGCCCACCACGTCCACGTCGAAGATGACGTTTTGTCCCTCCTGGAGTTGTTTCTCCACCTGGGACTTCAGCGTGCCGTAGAAGCGGTCTTGGTACACTTCTTCGTACTCCAGAAACTCGCCTGCCTCGATGCGCCGGCGGAATTCCTCGGGTGTGAGAAAGAAATACTCCACGCCGTCCTGCTCCGCGCCGCGCGGTGCCCGGCTGGTGGCGGAAATGGAGAAAGCGAGGTTCAACTCTGGATGCCCGGCCAACAGGTAATTGATGATGGTTGACTTGCCCGAGCCCGAGGGGGCGGAAAAAATAATCAGTTTGCTCATGACTTAAAGTTTTAATGAACGGACGCAGGTCCGCTATGGTTTACTCCCGGTACTTGCGAAGAAGCGCCGAAGTGCTCGCAAATGAACGCCGAAGCGCTCGCAAATGAACGCCGAAGTGCTTGCGGAGAAGCACCGGACGGAGATTGCACGTTGGCAGCACCCCATTACATGACGTTCAGCACCTGTTCCTTGATTTGCTCCAGTTCGTCCTTCATGCGCACCACAATCTTTTGCATCTCGGCATGGTTCGACTTGCTCCCGAGGGTGTTTATCTCACGCCCCATCTCTTGGGCGATGAACCCCAGCTTCTTACCCTGCCCGTGGCCGTTCTCCAGCGTCTCGATGAAATATTTCAGGTGATTGGAGAGGCGCTGTTTTTCCTCGTTGACGTCCAACTTCTCGATGTAGTAAATCAGTTCCTGCTCCAGGCGGTTTTTGTCATAATCCACCTCGAGCGTCTTCTGCAACGCCTCGATGATGCGGTCCTTTATCTTGGAAACGCGCTCCTGCTCGTAAGGCTCCACTTCTTTCAGCAGGGCGGCGATGTTAGCAATCTTCTCGCGGAACTTCTTCTCCAGCGCGGCGCCCTCTTGACGGCGGAAAGCGACCAGGGCGTCGATGGCCTGGCGGACGGCTTCATGCGCCTGCATCCATTCTTCGTCCGAAAGTTCCTGTACCTCGTTCTTCGCCAGCACGTCGGGCAGGCGGAGCAACGTGCCGAACCAATCGGCCGGCTCGGGGATACCCGTGGCTTGCGAGATTTCGCGGATGCGTCCGTAGTAAGCCTGCACCAAGGCTGGGTCGATGGGCGTGGCCAGTTCGGCGCCCTCTTTCTTCTCCACCCAAAGGCAGAAGTCCACCTTGCCACGCTCCAGGGCGCGGGCTATCTCGGCGCGTATTTCCATCTCCTTCTCCCGGTAGAGGGGGGCGATGCGGACGGACAAATCCAGCGCCTTACTGTTGAGCGACTTTATCTCAACATGGATTCGCTTATCGGGTCCTTCAACGGCAGCTTTGCCAAAACCCGTCATAGATTGTATCATAAAATGCTTCGTTAAGTTTTGCGCAAAATTACGCGAATATTTTAATTACTGAAAATAATCCCGTACTTTTGTAGGCTGAAAACAACGATTATACACACATAGCGCCATGTCATCTATCTTACATATCGAAACGTCTACCACGGCCTGCTCGGTGGCCGTGAGCGAAGACGGGCAATGCATTTTCCGCCAAGAAGAGCAGAAAGGCTCGTCGCATGCCACACTGCTGGGCGTGTTCGTAGACGAAGCCCTCTCGTTTGCCGACAGCCACGCCATCCCGCTGGACGCCGTGGCCGTCAGTTGCGGCCCGGGTTCATACACCGGCCTGCGCATCGGCGTCTCCATGGCCAAGGGTTTGTGCTACGGGCGCGGCCTGAAGCTCATCGGCCTGCCCACGCTCGAAGTGCTGTGCGTGCCGGTCCTGCTCTATCACGACGAATTGCCCGACGACGCCCTGCTCTGCCCCATGATAGACGCCCGCCGCATGGAGGTATATGCAGCCATCTACGACCGTGCCCTGCACGCTGTGCGCCCCACGGCGGCCGACATCGTGGACGAGCGTTCGTATGCGGAATACCTGGACGAGCACCCCGTTTACTTCTTCGGAGACGGGGCGGCCAAGTGCAAGGAACGCCTCACGCACCCCAACGCCCACTTCATCGACGGCATCTACCCGCAAGCCGCCATGATGTTCCCCCTGGCCGAACGGGCCATGGCACAGGGACGCTTCGAAGACGTCGCCTACTTCGAGCCGTTCTACCTGAAAGAGTTCGTGGCGGGGAAACCCAAGAAACTGGTTTAATGAAGAATGAAGAATCGCGCAACTGCGCACCCAAGGTGCAAAGAAGCAAAATGAAGAATTTCCCGGTTTACCCGCACATTCTTCATTCTTAATTTTTAATTCTTCATTCTTAATTCTCAATTTAAAGATATATGCAATACAACACCCAACAGAAGCGGATGCCCCTGCCGGAGTACGGTCGTAGCATCCAGAACATGGTAGATTATGCGATCACCATCGAAGACCGCGCCGAGCGCCAACGCTGCGCCAACACCATCATCAACATCATGGGCAACATGTTCCCCCAGTTGCGCGACGTGCCCGACTTCAAACAGAAACTCTGGGACCACCTGGCCATCATGTCCGACTTCCAATTAGACATCGACTACCCCTACGAAATTATCCGCAAGGACCGCCTGCAGACCAAGCCCGACAACGTCCCCTACCCGCACACCAAGATACACTACCGACACTATGGACGCACACTGGAAGTGCTCATCCAGAAGGCATGCGAAATGCCCGAAGGAGACGAGAAAAGCCAACTGACAGCCCTCATCTGCAACCACATGAAGAAGGACTACATAGCCTGGAACAAGGACACCGTGGACGACCAGAAGATTGCCGACGACCTGCTGGAGTTGTCCGAAGGACGACTGCAAATGACGCCGGACATCATGCGCCTCATGGACGAGCGCATCAAACGCTACTGCCGACCCGTCAAGGCCAACTATCCCAACCACCAGGCCAACAACCGCAACAACGCCAACCGCAACAAGAAAGGCGGGAAATACTAACACAAGAAGAAAGAAATGGCTTCATTCATCATCGAAGGAGGACACAAACTGTGCGGGGAAATCCGCCCCCAAGGCGCCAAGAACGAGGCCTTGCAAATTATCTGCGCGACATTGCTCACATCCGAAGAAGTGGTGGTGCGCAACGTGCCCGACATCCTGGACGTGAACAACCTCATCCAACTGCTGCGCGACATGGGCGTGCGGGTCTCCAAAGAAGGAATGAACACCTACCATTTCCAAGCCTCAGACGTGGACCTGGATTACCTCCAAAGCGAAGCCTTCCTGAAAACTTGCGCCAGCCTGCGCGGCTCGGTGATGCTGGCAGGCCCGCTGGTCACCCGCTTCGGGCGCGCCGTCATCTCCAAACCCGGAGGAGACAAGATAGGACGCCGACGGCTCGACACGCACTTCATCGGCATACAGAAGCTGGGAGCCAACTTCAACTACAACACCGGCCGCCATGCGTATGAAATAGAAGCCGAACGCCTGCGGGGCACGTACATGCTGCTGGACGAAGCCTCAGTCACCGGCACGGCCAACCTCATCATGGCCGCCGTACTGGCCGAAGGGCGCACGGTCATCTACAACGCCGCGTGCGAGCCTTACGTGCAACAACTCTGCCACCTGCTGAACCGCATGGGGGCGAAGATTCAGGGCATCGCCTCGAACCTCCTCACCATCGACGGCGTGGAAGCCCTCCACGGGGCGGAGCATACCATCCTGCCGGACATGATCGAGGTGGGCAGCTTCATCGGCATGGCCGCCATGACCCGCAGCGAGCTGACCATCAAGGACGTGTCCTACCCCGACCTGGGCATCATCCCCGAAAGTTTCCGCCGCTTGGGCATCCGCCTGGAGCAACGGGGGGACGACATCCACGTGCCCGCCCAGGAGCACTACCGCATCGAGTCGTTCATGGACGGCTCCATCATGACCATCGCCGACGCGCCGTGGCCGGGATTGACACCCGACCTGCTGAGCGTGATGCTCGTGGTGGCCACCCAGGCGCAGGGCAGCGTGCTCATCCACCAGAAGATGTTCGAAAGCCGCCTGTTCTTCGTGGACAAGCTGATAGACATGGGCGCGCAGATTATCCTCTGCGACCCGCACCGCGCAGTGGTTATCGGGCATGACCACGGCTTCCGCCTGCGCGGGGGCAACATGACCTCGCCGGACATCCGCGCGGGCATCGCCCTGCTCATCGCCGCCCTGAGCGCGGACGGCATCAGCCGCATCCACAACATCGAGCAGATTGACCGGGGATATCAGGACATTGAACAGAGACTGAACGCCATCGGCGCAAGAATCACACGAATATGATACGACCGGAAGAAGTATATAAGATAGGTATGTTCAACAAGCCGCACGGCATCAGCGGCGAGTTGCAGTTCACCTTCACGGACGACATCTTCGACCGCGTGGAGGCGGAGTATGTGGTGTGCCCCATGGACGGGATACTGGTGCCCTTCTTCATCGAAGGACACCACCGCCCTGATGAAGCTGGAAGGCGTAGACACGCAGGAACAGGCGCGGAGGTTCACTAACACGCCCGTCTTCTTCCCCGTGAAGCACGCCGGAGAAGCCGAGCCGGGCGAACTCTCGTGGGACTTCTTCACGGGCTTCCGCATAGAAGACAGCGTGCACGGCCACCTGGGCGAAGTCGCCGACGTGGACACCTCCACCCCCAACACCCTCTTCGTCATCGACCGCGAAGGCGAGGAGTTGTTAGTGCCTGCCCGCGAGGAGTTCATCCTCGACATCGACACCAAGCACCGCGTCATCACCGTCCGCCTGCCCGAAGGGTTGCTGGATTTGGAGGACGCAGAAGAGATATAACCGGAAAGGAACCTTTACGACACCCGTAAGGGGTCCCTTACGACACCCATAAGGGAACCCTTACGGCACCCATAAGGGATCCCTTACGACACCCGTAAAAGAATGAATGCAACTATGGCAACAAAGAAGAGAAAGAAACGAAAGCCGTTTTGGAAGGACATCAAGTTCAAGTACCGCCTGACCATCACCAACGAAAACACGTTGGAGGAGGTAGCCAGCCTCTACGTGTCCAAGCTGAACGGCATCTCCGTCTTGCTCTTCACCCTGGCCATCCTCTTCCTCATCGCCGCATTGATTGTCTCCTTCACACCCCTGCGCAACTACCTGCCCGGCTACATGAACAGCGAGGTGCGCGAGCAGGTGGTAGACAACGCCCTGCGCGCCGACTCCCTCCTGCGGGTGCTGGAGCGTCAGAACATGTACGTGATGAACATCCAGGACATCTTCAGCGGGAACATACAGACCGACACGGTGCAGAGCATGGACTCGCTCACCATCCTGCGTGAAGACTCGCTGATGGAGCGTACCCAACGCGAAGAGGCTTTCCGCAAGAAATACGAGGAAGCAGAGAAATACAACCTGACCAACCTGGCCGCCCGCACCGACGCCGACGGCCTCATCTTCTACCGCCCCGCCCAGGGCATCGTGGCCCGCCCCTTCGACCCCGAGGCCGGACACCGGGGCACGGACATCGCCGCACAACCGGACGGAAGCATACTGGCCACACTGGACGGCACCGTATTGCTTAGCGCCTACACGGCCGAAGACGGACATGTGCTCATCCTCCAGCATACGCAAGACTTCATCTCGGTGTACAAGCATTGCGGCTCCCTGTTCAAGGCGGAAGGGGACGCAGTGAAGGGAGGCGAAGCCATCGCACTGATGGAAGGGAAGAAGGATGGCCAGGACAACGGGAACGGGACACACCTGCATTTCGAGCTTTGGCATCGGGGCAAGGCGGTAAACCCGGAATTGTATATTGTGTTTTAACAAGCTAATAACTTAATATAAGGTATGAAGAAACAGATAGCCATACTCGGCTCCACCGGCTCCATCGGCACCCAGGCCCTCCAGGTCATCGAGGAACACCCCGACCTGTACGAAGCCTACGTAAGCCTACGTGCTGACGGCCAACAACCGCGTGGACGAGTTGATAGCCCAGGCACGGAAATTCCAGCCCGAGGCCGTGGTGATAGCCAACGAATCGAAATACCCCCGACTGAAAGAAGCCTTGGCCGACCTCCCCATCAAGGTCTATGCCGGCGAGGAGGCCCTCTGCCAGATTGTGCAGGAGCAGCCCGTGGACATGGTGCTGACCGCCATGGTGGGCTATGCCGGCCTGCGCCCCACCATCCACGCCATCCGTGCCCGCAAGCCCATCGCCCTGGCCAACAAGGAGACGCTCGTCGTGGCCGGAGAGCTTATCAACGACCTGGCGCGGGTGAACGGCACGCCCATCCTCCCCGTGGACTCCGAGCACTCCGCCGTCTTCCAATGCCTGGCGGGCGAGGTGGGCAACCCGATAGAGAAAGTCATCCTCACCGCCTCAGGCGGACCCTTCCGTACTTACACCCGCGAGCAACTGGCCACCGTCACCAAGGAGCAGGCCCTGCGCCACCCCACGTGGGCCATGGGCGCGAAGATAACCATCGACTCAGCCTCGATGATGAACAAGGGCTTTGAAGTCATCGAGGCCCGTTGGCTCTTCGGCATGCGTCCGGAGCAGATAGAGGTGGTGGTGCATCCGCAATCGGTCATCCACAGCATGGTACAGTTCGAGGACGGGGCAGTGAAAGCGCAACTGGGGATGCCGGACATGCGCCTGCCCATCCAGTACGCCTTCAGCTATCCGGAGCGCATCCGTGCGTCCTTCCCCCGCCTGGACTTCACTGCTTGTGCCAGCCTCACGTTCGAGCAGCCGGACACCCATCGCTTCCGCAACCTGGCTTTGGCGTATGATGCACTCCATCAGGGGGGCAACATGCCTTGCATCGTCAACGCCGCCAACGAGGTCTGCGTGCGTGCTTTCCTGGAAGACCGCGTGTCTTTCTTAGGGATGAGCGACATCATCGCCGAAGCCATGCAACGGGTACCCTTCATCGCCAAGCCCACGTATGAGGACTATGTGCAGACCGATGCCGAAGCCAGGAGAATGGCGGAAGAAATCTTGACAAGCAGACCCTGAAGGATACCCCATTTTCCCGTTGAACCCCAACGAGGGTCTCGTGGGGGTTCAATGAGGGCCTCGTGGGGGTTCAACGAGGGGGTCGTGGGGGTTCAACGAGAACCCCGTGGGGGATAGGCATAAACTGCTTTGATTATCAATGAATTATAAAACAAAGAAAAAAGAAACAAGTATAAACAAGAAAAGTAATAATTAAAGACAAATGGAAACATTCTTGATTCGTGCCCTCCAGCTCGTGCTGAGCCTTTCGCTCTTGGTGATTATCCATGAGATGGGGCACTTCCTCTTCGCCAGACTGTTCAAGACGCGGGTAGAAAAGTTCTGCCTCTTCTTCGACCCCTGGTTCACCCTCTTCAAATTCAAGCCCAAGCGCAGCGAAACAACCTATGCCGTCGGCTGGCTCCCGCTGGGCGGATACGTCAAAATCAGCGGCATGATAGACGAGTCCATGGACCTGGAGCAGATGAAGCAGCCGCCCCAGCCGTGGGAATTCCGCAGCAAGCCTGCCTGGCAACGGCTGCTCATCATGGTGGGCGGCGTGGTGTTCAACTTCCTGCTGGCCCTGTTCATCTACTCGATGATACTCTTCGCGTGGGGAGACTCGTACATCCCCGTGCAAAAAGCGCCGCTGGGCATGGACTTCAACGAAACGATGCATGAAGCCGGCTTCCGCGACGGGGACGTGCTTATCTCTGCCGACGGCGTGCCTTTCGAGCGGATGGGCGCCGACCTGCTGATGGGCATTGTGGATGCGCGGCAGGTCACTGTACTCCGCGACGGGCAGGAAGCCTCGGTCTACATCCCTGACGGTCTGATGGACAAGCTGCTGGCGGACAGCACCCGCTTCGCCGACTTCCGCATCCCCTTCGTGGTGGACAGCCTGGCCGCGCAAGGTCCCGCTGCCTTGGCAGGCCTGCAGCCGGGGGACAGCATCACGCAACTGGACGGACGCAATATTGCCTACTTCGACTTCAAGGAAGAGATGATGAAGCGTCAGCAGACACTGGCCGCTGCCCCGTCGGACAGCCTGTCGCAAACTTTGCGCAGCATCCAATTGACCTATGTGCGCCAAGGAGTGACGGACACCCTGAGCCTCAGCGTGGACTCCGCCTTCACGATGGGCGTCTTCGCCGTGGCGCAGACAGACCGCCTGCTGCCCGTGGTACAAAAGGATTACGGTTCCTTCGCCTCCTTCCCCGCCGGAGTCAAACTGGGCGTGGAGACACTGAAGGGATACGTCGGCCAGATGAAGTACCTCTTCTCCAAGGAGGGAGCCAAGCAATTAGGCGGCTTCGGGGCCATCGGCAGCATCTTCCCCGCCACGTGGGACTGGCACCAGTTCTGGTACATGACGGCCTTCCTCAGCATCATCCTGGCCTTCATGAACATCCTGCCCATCCCGGCGTTGGACGGCGGGCACGTGCTCTTCCTCATCTACGAGATTGTGGCGCGGCGCAAGCCCAGCGACAGGTTCATGGAACGGGCGCAGATGGTAGGTATGTTCCTGCTCTTCGCCTTGCTCATCTGGGCGAACCTGAATGACGTGATACGGTTCCTGTTCTGACCATAGAACTCCGCAAAAAGCGGCGGGCAAGCCAGGAGTCATCCTCCTCCGGCTTGCCCGCCTTGTTTATTTATGTACGGCATTTTCCCGCTGCCTTATACCAAATGCCCGATCCACTCGTCGCGTTCACCCGGCAAGAGGTCGATGACGGGAATTTCTATCATCGTGTAGCACCCCGGCTGCTGGCGCATGGCTGCACGAGCCACGCAGACAAGCACCTGGGCCGTCAGCGCCGGATTGTTGATGCGCATGTTGAACTCAAAGAGTTGGTTCTGCGTCGTGCCTGACACGCCCTTGCGCGTCAGGTTGACGCCGTGGCCCATGTCGAGCAGGGCATCCACGCTGGGCACTTGCTGCACGTGCGTCTCGTCGTTCACGAAATAGGGGTCGGCCTTGATGGCGGCAGCCACCTGGTTGAAGTCATAGCCGTCTTCCACCTCGATGTAGACCATGCGGCGATGTATGCCGGTGCCTACGGGGATGGTCATCGACAAGGCAGCCTTGACGCCCGGCACGGCCTTGACGGCCACGGTGTGCCCCATGCTCATGCCCGGGCCGAAGTTGGTGTAGGTGATGCCTTTCGGCGCGATGGCCTCCAGCAGGGTGCGCACGACGGAGTCGCTGCCCGGATCCCAGCCGGCGGAAATAACGGAGACGGTGCCGTGGGCCTTGGCCGTCTCGCCCAACGTCTTGCGCAGGGCGGGCACGTCGGTGTGGATGTCGAAGCTATCCACGGTGTGGATGCCCATGGCCAGGATTTCCTTGGCATACTCCTCCACCTTGCGGGTGGGGGTGCAGAGGATGGCCACGTCCACGTCCTGCAATTCGGAAATATGTTTCACGACGGGATATTCACTCAACTCAGCAGGGCGGTCCTTTGCGCCTGCACGGCGCACTACGCCGGCCACTTCGAAGTCCGGGGCTGCACAGATAGCCTGGAGCACATAGTGCCCGATGTTGCCATAACCAACGATGGCTGCTCTTACTTTTTTCATACGTTTACTGGATTTATATGTCATATATCTTGTTTTCCGGCGCAAAAGTAAGCATTTCTTCGCGAAGTACCGTAAACATCTCTCATTTAGTTTGCTTTGTTTTTTCTTTTTTTAGATTATGCCGTCTCGAAAAGAATGCGTATCTTCGCGCAATGAACAGGCGGCATGCCCCGCACGCGCCGGGGCAACCGCCAGACAAACTGCTTATTACAACCGACCGAATATGATAGAATACATCCGGGGCGAAATAGCCGAACTGACTCCCGCCATGGCCGTCATCGACTGCAACGGCGTGGGCTATGCCGCCAACATTTCCCTCAACACCTACTCCGCCATCCAAGGCAAGAAAACATGCAAGCTCTACATCTGCGAAGCCATCCGCGAAGACGCCTACACCCTCTTCGGGTTTGCCGACCGGCAGGAACGCGAACTGTTCCTGCTGCTCATCTCCGTCTCGGGCATCGGCGGCAACACGGCGCGCATGATTCTCTCAGCCCTGTCGCCCGCCGAGTTGGTGAACGTTATCGGCAACGAAAATGCCCACCTGCTGAAGACGGTGAAGGGCATCGGCCTGAAGACGGCCCAACGCATCATCGTCGACCTGAAGGACAAGATAAAGACAGGCGCTGTGGCCGCCGCAGGAATAGGCGGGGCAGGCCTGGGCGCAACCGCTCCCAACGCCGAGGTGATGGACGAAGCCGTGGCCGCGCTGACCATGCTGGGCTTCCAGCAAGGCGCGTCGCAGAAGGTGGTCGTGGCCATCCTGAAGGAAGAACCGGCGGCACCGGTGGAACAAGTCATCAAACTGGCCCTGAAACACTTATGATACGCACCCTCAACCTGCAACAATGGCTCCGGGCCAACGGCCGCCGGGAAGTCGTCGGAGGCGACAAATGGTACGTCAACTTCGCCTCGACGCTGCTGCCCGCCGTCACCGCCTCCCCCCTGTTCAAAGGACGGGGACTACATGAACAAGAGCAAACCGCCTGGGCACTGACCCTCTATTTCCAGGACGCCGTCAGCCAAAACGGCGGATGGCCGGAGTTCGTCCGCAGTTATCGCCATCTGTACCCGGGACGCACCCTCCCCTTCCTGCCCGCCAGCGCCAACTACGTGGCCGACGAAATCAACCCCGAAGACATCGCCCTGGTGCTCTGGACCCGGCTGGCCACGCCCGCCCGGCATCGCCCTGACGACTACACATTATTTAATCCCGAAGATGAACGTCTGGCAGCCCTGGCCGGAGTGGCCTACGACCTGATGGATACCTCGTTCGAAGAGGCACCCGTGAACGATGAAGCCCCCTCCGCCTGCTGGGTGCCGGGGACGGACGCCCTCGACACGCCCACTGAACCCCTGCCCGCCTCGGAGAAGGCTCTCTGCATGGACCGCAACGCCCTGCGGTGCCTGGCATACTCGGGAGGACACCCGCTGCTCTACTTTGCCGATTACGACGAACTGCGCCGCTTCTTCGTCGACACACTGGGCTGGCCCGACAAGCGCCGTTCCCTCCTGCCCGACCTTGCCCCCTACCGCGAGTTCGTCATCTATGCCAACGCCAAAGGCATGCTGCTGGCCCACAGCGTGGCCGCCTGCTTCCGCGACCCGCACAACCCGATGTACGACCCGCAACGCGCCGCCGCCGAGGGCCACGCCCTCTTCTGCCAGCCCGGCCGCTGCCCCTTCGACCTGCTGAAGGCCGGCATGGCTCTGGACCTGCTGCCCGACGTCCGCTTCCCTTTCCACAACGGGCGGCGGCTGTTGCATGACAACTGGGACTTCGTGGCGCGGTATTACCTGGGGGAATACTACGAAGGGAAATAAAGAGAAGGAAAAACAAAAAAGGAGGCGCATCGGACTCCGGCAACAACCTTGCCGTCGGTTTCCGATGCGCCTCCTCGCCTATTATCAAGAGTCTCTACAACTCAATGATTTCCTCAGGAGCCACCGTCAGCTTCTCCACGCCGTCGGCCGTCACCGCCCACGAGTTTTCAATGCCCACCGGCCCTACCCCGGGAAGGACAATCTTCGGCTCCAGGGCAAAGACCATGCCCGGCTCTAACTCCTGCCGGATGCGCGGGGCCAGAACGGGAGCCTCGTTGATTTCCAGGCCAATGCCGTGCCCCACGAACTTGGCTTTCTGGCCGATGCCCATGAAGTTGTCGGCAAAACCGGCCTTAGCAACCACTTCCACGGCTTTATTGTACAACGCCTCGCAAGTGATACCCGGACGAGCCAGGGCCGTCACCTCCGCCTGCGCTTCCAGACATGCCTGATGGGCATCGTACGCTTTCTGGGGCAAACGGCCGATGGAATAGACACGGCTCATGTCGCACATATAGCCGAAGAAGTTGCCGCCCAAATCCACCATGACGCTCTGCCCGGCCTGCAAAGTAGTGCCATTCGCCCCGCCCGGCAAAGAAGGGTCAATCCCCTCGCCTCCCAAGGCGAAGTCATACGGGCTGGGAGCGGCCGCATTGTCCCCCGCCAACACGCTGCCCATGAATATCTCCATGCTGCGGCCAAAGACGCGGAAGATTCCCAGGCAGCCTTCCTGCCGCATCAGCCGCTCTATCTCGACGGACAATTGCCGGTCGGTCATCCCCGGCCGATAGACCGACGGAATCTGCGCATAAGCGCGGGCATGGGCCGCAGCCGAGCGGCGGAACACTTCCACCTCCATTTCGGTCTTCACGCTGCGTGCCCGGCGGATAAGTTCAGTGCCGCAAGGCAACACCTCGCTCCCCGGGAAACAAGCCGCCAGACGGTTATACTCGCGGAAAGGCAGTTCGTCCCCCTCCAACATGAGCCTCTTGGGCAGGGGCAATCCTTGCTCTTCCAGCAAGTCCGGCAACTGTTCCGGTTTCCGTATGGGTGCCACGAACTCCCCCTTCAGGTCGTTGGGACGCTTGACGAACAACCGTGCCGGCTGTTGGAGCGGCAAATAGAAGTAGCCGCTCACTACGCGGCCGCAAGTGTAAACTAAGTTCACGTTACAAGTGATGATGGCGGCGTCTATCTCTTGCTGGGCCATCAGGGCGCGTATCTTATCGCGCCTTAGCTTCAGTTCGGATTGTAGCATACTCTTTTAAATTAAAAATTAAGAATTGAGAAATTGAGAATGATGAATTGAAAATGAAGAATCGCACTTTGCGCAAAATGAAAAATTTATATTCCGACTCCCCGCGCTAATTCTTCATTCTTCATTCTCAATTCTTAATTTAAAAAGTTCTTCATTAAATCGCGCAAAGGTAGCAAATCTTCGCCCCCGCACAAAAAAAACCGCCCTCAACCTTCACAGGCAGGGGCGGTTAAAACCACAAATACAAATACAACTAAACAAAGTCCAATTATCAGATGATGCCTTGGCCCATCATGGCGTGTGCCACCTTCATGAAGCCAGCAACATTTGCGCCCTTCACGTAGTTGATGTAGCCGTCAGGCTCGGTGCCGTATTTCACGCACTGCTCGTGGATGGCGTGCATGATGCCGTGCAGGCGTTCGTCCACTTCGGCCGCGCTCCAGCTGATGTGCATGGCGTTCTGGCTCATTTCCAATCCGCTGGTGGCCACGCCGCCCGCATTGACGGCCTTGCCCGGCGCATACATCATCTTGTGCTCGATGAAGAGGTCGATGGCTTCGGGCGTGCAACCCATGTTGGAGATTTCGCCCACGCAGAGCACCTGGTTGTCGATGAGCTTCTTGGCGTCTTCCCCGTCCAGTTCGTTCTGCGTGGCGCAGGGAAGGGCGATGTCCACCTTGACTTCCCACGGACGCTTGCCCGGCACGAACGTAGAGTTCGGGAACTCCTCGGCGTAGGGCGCCACGACGTCATTGCCCGAAGCACGCAGTTCCAACATATAATCTATCTTTTCGCCGCTGATGCCGTCAGGGTCATAGATATAGCCGTCCGGACCGGAGATGGTAACGACCTTGGCGCCGAGTTGCGTAGCCTTGGTGGCAGCGCCCCAGGCCACGTTGCCGAAGCCCGAGATGGCCACGGTCTTGCCCTTGATGTCGATGCCTTTGGTCTGGAGCATCTGGTTCACGAAATACAAGCCTCCGAAGCCGGTAGCCTCCGGACGGATGAGCGAACCGCCGAACTCCAGCCCCTTGCCGGTGAAGGTGCCCGTAAACTCGCGCGTCAGCTTCTTGTACATGCCGAACATGTATCCCACTTCGCGGCCGCCCACGCCGATGTCGCCGGCCGGCACGTCCATGTCGGGACCCAAGTGGCGCCACAGTTCGAGGACGAACGCCTGGCAGAAGCGCATAATCTCCGCGTCGCTCTTGCCACGGGGCGAGAAGTCCGAACCGCCCTTGCCGCCGCCCATGGGCAGTGTAGTCAATGCGTTCTTGAACGTCTGCTCGAATCCCAGGAACTTCAAGATGGAGAGGTTGACGGAAGCATGGAAACGGATGCCGCCCTTGTAGGGGCCGATGGCGTTGTTGAACTGCACGCGGTAGCCCAGGTTGGTCTGCACTTCGCCTTTGTCGTCCACCCACGTCACGCGGAAGGTGAAGATGCGGTCCGGCTCAACCAGCCGTTCGATAATCTTGGCTTTCTCAAATTCGGGGTGCTGGTTGTAAACCTCTTCAATGGAAAGGAGGACTTCCCTTACTGCCTGAAGGTACTCAGACTCGCCGGGATGCTTGGCTTCGAGGGAAGCCATGATTTTCTCAATGTTCATAATATTACGTTTTAAAGTTACACGTATATGTAAACTGTCCGCGCCCCGCACAAAGTGTAAGCGGCGAACAGTGCAAATATAGGAAAACTTTTCAGATAAACCATATTTCCCGGCAATATTTTGATTATTTAATAATAAAACGTCATCCCCGTCCCTCCCATCGCGCGAAAGCAGCGCAGCCGTCCGTGCCATTTTTGCAGAGGATGCGCCATTTTGACCACACAGACCAAGGAGTTTCCCCATCCGCCGACAGGAAGTAAGCAGGGTTATTTAAAAACAAACACGGAATGTTTAAAAAGTTCTTCGCAGGTTTAAAAACCGGGAGAAAACAGTGACACTTTGCCAAACGGCACAGCTTTTGCAAAGTTCTTTGCGAAGCGCGAGGCCGACAGGCGGAGGGCTTCGGAAAACAGTTAATAACAAACCATTTAATATAGGAGATTACAACTATGATGCCTACGAGAAAGAATTACAATCAGAACTGGTTGCCGAGTATCTTCAACGATTTCTTTGACAACGACTGGATGGTAAGAACCAACGCTACGGCGCCGGCCATCAACGTCCTTGAAAGCGACAAGGATTACAAGGTAGAGGTAGCCGCCCCGGGCATGACGAAGGAAGACTTCAACATCCACCTGAGCGAAGACAACGAACTGGTCATCACGATGGAGAAGAAGAACGAGACGAAGGAAGAGGACAAGGAGAACAAGAAGTACTTGCGCCGCGAGTTCTCTTACTCGAAGTTCCAGCAAAGCCTGGTCTTGCCGGACGACGTGGAGAAGGAAAGAATCAGCGCCAACGTCAGCGACGGCGTGCTGACCATCGACCTGCCGAAACGGACGCCCGAAGAAAAGGCCAAGGTCAACCGGGTCATTGAGATTCATTGATAACGGCCGGACATAAAGAATCTCCCTCCGTACAACTTTGCGCGGAGGGGGATTTTTTGTATCCGTACCTCTTCTTAAAGAGCCTGTAAGCGGCGTACCAGCGAATCGCAAAGGGCGGTGAAAGGTTCCCGGTTGGCCGCGCTGATGGGCTTCTTGGGCTGCGACTTGATGGTGAGGGGGTTGATGGGCTTGCCGTTCTCGTGCACGCGGAAATCAAGATGCGGGCCGGTGGAGAGGCCGGTGGAGCCAACATAACCGATGACTTGCTTCTGCTTCACCTCCGAGCCCACTTCTATGCCCTTGGCAAAGCGCGAGAGGTGCATGTAGGTAGTGACGTACGTCCGGTTGTGGCGGATTTTGATGTAGTTGCCGCCGCCGTTGCGCTGGTAGGCCTTGGCGATGACCTTCCCGTTGCCCACGGCATAGACAGGCGTGCCGGCCGGGGCGGCATAGTCCACGCCGTGGTGGGCGCGGTAGCGCTTCAGCACCGGGTGGAAACGGGCGTTGGAGAAGCGCGAAGAGATGCGGTAGAAGTCCAGCGGGGCTTTCAGGAAGGCGCCTTCCAGGCTGTTGCCCTGCTCGTTGTAGTAGAGTTCCTCGCCTTCCTGCACGAAGGGGATGGCGTAGTAGGTGCTGTCCGAATGGCGGAAGGAAGCGGCCAGGACGTGGAAGTTGTCCAGCGCCTTGTCGTCGACATACTCCTGCTCGTAGATGACGCGAAACTCGTCGGCTTTCTTCAGGTCGAAGAAGTCGATGGACCAGCCGTAGATGCCGGACAAAACCATGGCAAGCAGGGGCGACGTCTCCTGGTTCTGCATGGCCACCCAGAGCGACGACTCGACGCGGCCTTTCACCGTCTTCTGCCGCCACACCGAGGGATTCTCGCCCCGGCGCACGGAACAGTCGCCGCGCAAGTCGAAGACGACATAGGACTTCGGACTTTCTTCGTAGACCAGGAAGACCGCCTGCGGCACGCTGTCGCGGGTAGTGAAGACGGCATACGACTGCCCGGCGCGGATGGTGCGCACGTCGAACACGCCCTCCGCCCGCTCGTTGACGCGGTGCACGTCGCCATGCGACAGGCCATGGTCAGAAAGGATGTACGACAAGTTCTGCCCAGACTTGACGATGCCGTAGTCCACCTCGTAATCGTCCGTCGGGATGCCATATTTATAAGAGATTTCTTCCACTTCCACCGAGTCGGTCACCTGCACCTCGTCCAGCATGTCGTCCGCCGTGCGCTTGGGCAGGAAGATGAGCGACAAGGCGGCCACGGCCATCAGCAGGCCGACGGCAATCGAATATTTTTTCTTAAATTTCAACATTTCACTATCTTTATTCCAACATTTTCCGGTATTCCACGCCCCTTTCTCTTTCATTCCGCAATATCCTGTATATCAAAGATGTACAAACAGTACAGAATCGGCTTGTCCCGAGTACGTCCGACGCAACTCCCGAGTGCGGCGGAAGCAAGTCCGGAGTACGGCGGAAGCAAACGGCGAGTGCGGCGGAAGCAAACCGGCTCCACACGGCCTCCGGGGAAGGGGCTTTTGAGCCGCACAAAAATAGCGAAAAGAATGAAAAGATACTAACACCGTCCGCCAATATTTTGCGGTCCGGAGCTTTATTGCTAATATTGCGCCATCAAATCCGGAAAATCCATGCTCTTCATCCTCATCGCACTCACCATCTACCTGGGCGCCAACGGCTGGGTGTACTATCAGGGGCACGCCGCCCTGCAATCCTCGCCCCTGCCCGTGCGCATCGGCTTCGGCATCCTCTTTTGGGCCGTCGCGCTTTCCTTCCCGCTGATGATGTACCTGCGCGGGCGCCACCTGGCGCCGCTGGCCGGCCACTGGTTCTACCAAGTCAGCATGGGGTGGCTCGTCGCCCTGCTCTACCTGACGCTGCTTCTCCTCGTGGGACAGCTGCCCCGCCTGGCAGGCGTGCACGTCCCCCATTTGTTCGGCATCTGCACAGGCATCACGGCCTTGCTGCTGGCCTACGGCTATTGGCACTACCGGCATCCGGACGTGCGCCACCTGGAAATCAGCATCGACAAGCCCGTGGAAGGCGCGAAGCGACTGCGCGCCGTGGCCATGAGCGACGTGCACCTGGGCTACGGCAACAACCGCCACGTGCTGGAAAAATATGTGGAAATGGTGAACGAAGCCCGTCCGGACGTGGTGCTCATCGCGGGCGACCTGATAGACATGTCCGTGACGCCGCTGTGGCAGGAACGGATGCAAGACGTGCTCCGGAAGATTCATGCCCCGCAAGGCATCTACCTCGTGCCGGGAAACCACGAGTTCATCAGCGGCATCCGGGAGAGCGAACGCTTCCTGGAGCGGACACCGGTCTGCCTGCTGCGCGACAGCATCGCCACGCTGCCCGGCGGCATACAAATAGCCGGGCGCGACGACCGCAGCAACCGCCGGCGGCAGAAACCCGCCACACTGCTGGCCCAGGCCGACCCGTCGCGCCCAATTCTGGTGCTGGACCACCAGCCGTATGACGAAGAACTGGAGCAGACAGCGGCCGCCGGAGCCGACTTCGCCCTGTATGGGCACACGCACGACGGGCAGGTGTGGCCGCTTAGCCTCGTCACCGACGCCCTCTACCGCCAACCCTACGGCTACGGTCGCTGGGGACGGATGCAGGCCTACGTCTCCTCCGGATTAGGCTTGTGGGGACCGCCCTTCCGCATCGGCACGCGCAGCGAACTGGTGGTCATCGACTTCACTTTCCGATGAACCGCACGTCATCGCCGCCCGGCGCCTGGAAGATGCGCAGCCCGAACTCGGGCACGATGGCCAACACGTAGTCGAATACGTCAGACTGCACGCCCTCGTAGGCCACCCAATCCTTGATGCGCGAGAAAAAATACAACTCCAACGGGACACCGTATTCCGTGGGCTGGAGTTGCCGCACCATGCAATGCAACTCGGTATTGACCACGGGCAACGAGCGCAACCAGGCCACCAGGTAGGCGCGCAACACGCCCAGGTTGGTCAGGGGCTCTTCGTGCGGGCCTTCGAAATACTCCTTCAACAAGGGCATCTTCCGGAACTTCTCCAGCATCTCGGGCGTACAGAAACGGACGCTGCCCATGTCGATGTTGATACTGCGCTTGATGCGCCGGCCGCCGCTCTTGCGCATGGCGTTCCAATTCTCAAAGATGTCGCTCACCAGCATATAAGGGGGCAAAGTGGCCACGGTGTTGTCCCAGTTGCGCACCTTGACGGTGGTGAGCGACACCTCCGTCACCGTCCCGTCCACGCCATACTTGGGCATCTTAATCCAGTCGCCCACCTTCAGCATGTTGTTCGCCGAAAGCTGCACGCCGCTGACAAAGCCCATGATGGTGTCCTTGAACACCAGCATCAGCACGGCCGACATGGCGCCCAAGCCACCCAACAGGTTGACCACCTCCTGCCCCGTCAACTGGCCGACGATACAGATGAGCCCCACCAGCCACATGAGCACCTGCACCGTCTGCACCAAGCCCTTGAGCGGGCGGTTGCGGTAGCGGCCCGTGGCGCTGTACACCGTATAGACCGCCCCCAAGAAGGCATGGCCGAACGACAACAGCGACAAGATGATGGCCACCATGCAAATGCGCTGGATAAGCCCAACCGTGGAGGCTGCCGTGTCGGCAAAGGCAACGGGGATAAACATGTAGATGATGAGGGGGACGACCAAGTGGCTGAGACGCACCATCACCTTCTGGTCGAACACGATGTCGTCCCACGTGGCCTTAGTTTTTTTGACCAGCCGGGCCACGGCGTTCAGCACGACGCGGCGGCATAACTGGTCGGCCAGCAGCGCCAGCACGACCAGCAGGACGAAGGCAATAAAGTGGTCCAACACGTCAGCCCGCTCCGGGCTCATTCCCCAGGAGACAAGCAGCTTCTTGATAGCATCCAAAACTTCCATCGGTCAATAGTCTTTAAAAGTAATCAAAGGGCCTCCCCTTCCTCCAGGAAGCGGCGGATATCCTCGCGCAACCATTGGTAGAGAAAAAGGTCCTTGTAGTTGCTGTTCTTGCGCAGCATCAACTGCACGTTGGTCTGGCTGTTCTCGTAGCCGGTCAGTTCGTTGCGGAACTGCTCGCTGTGCCCGGCCAGGCGTTTGATTTCCTGCTCGCGCTCGCGGCGCAACTGGGTGCAGATAGGGACAAGCAATTTCATCACCACCCCGTCCATAATGTGATGCCCCTGCATGTACAGGTAAGTCGTGTTTGGCTCCAGGCCCAAGCCTGCCAGTTCCTTGCCCATTGCCTCCACCCGGGGCGTACATTGCGGATACAGTTCACGCAGTTCGGCCAGCTTGGCACCGACCGTCTCGCGCACCTCGTCCAAGCAACGGTAGGGATTCTTCAGGCTGACGTCGGACAGGCGGGTACAGGCGTTGAACTCGTGCATGGGGAAAGTCTCCGTATCGCGCTGGCGGTAGAACCAGACGTTCCACAAGAAGAGCGGATAGGCAATCTGGGAATAGCGGCGCATGAAGGCGGGCAAGTCCAGCACCGGACGGTCGTTCAACGTGGCCATGACGCACACTTCGTGCAGGCTCTCGGCATAACACTGGAAGTTCTCTATCGCATAGCCGTAGGTCTGGAAGATGTAAGGGTTGCGGTTGATTTTGCGCGAAGTGCGCGTGGCTCCCTGCAGCAGGAAGTCGTAGTCGCTATCTACGCAGGCAATGAGGCTGTGGCCCAGTTCCTCGGTATTCAGCGTGTTCATCAGCACCATCTTCTTGCCTTTGGCCAGACTGGTGGACGAGGGGAGCATGACCTGGAAGTAGCGCGTGTCGTCCTCGAACTCGGCCAGCAGCGTGCGCCAGAAGGCCACGTCGTCGTAGCTCTCCACGTAGGCCACGATGCGGCGGCGACGCTTGCGCGGAGCCAGTTTGCGGGCGGCGTCCAGGTAGGAAGAAGTGAGGTTTTGGCGTAAAGAGGTAGGCATAGGCAAGGAGTTCAGACAGCGGTGGATATATCGCTCACTTCGGTGACGGCGTCCAGCCAGCCCTCCATGATGACGGCAGGCGAATGCGTGGTCAGGATGAGTTGCAGGTTGGGGTTCAGTTCGCGTATCATGCCGATGAGCTTCTGCTGCCAGTCCACGTGGAGCGAAGCCTCCGGCTCGTCCATGAAGAGGACGCAGTGGCTGCCGTCGCGCACCAATACCGTCAGGAGGATGACCAGCATCTGCTTCTCTCCCGACGAGAGTTTGTAGGGAGACAGCCGCTCGTCGCCTTGCAGGAAGACGATGTCGTTACTCTTGCGGTCTATCTTCTTGCCCGTATAGGCGAAAAGCCCGTCCACCAGGTCCTGGAACTTGCGTTTGGGGGCGGAAAGCGACGGGGCTTGGGCGCGCTGCTCGTCCGTGCCGCTCAGCAACTCAATCATCCGGTTACCCACGTTCACTTGATAGTCCAGGTAACGGCGTTGCAGCAGGTAGAGTTGCCAGTCCAGTTCGGACTTCACCTCGGGGTCGGCCATGCGGGCGGTGAAGTCGCCCATTACCAGCGGGCGGTCGTAGCTGCGGATGACATCGTAGGGGATGTAGGTGGCTTGCGGGTTGTCGAAGAGGACGCGCACGCCGTTCTTCATCTCGCTCTTCACCTCGCCCGTGGTCTGCTCCAGGTAGCTGACGGAGCGGTTCAGGATGGTTGTCTTTCCCACGCCGTTGATTCCCGCCAGGATGTTGACGTCCGGGCGTAGGTCCCAGGCGATGTTGTAGCGGTGCCACAAGCCGTGTATTTCTATGCGGCGGATGTAGTTTGCAGGGATTTCCATGGTCGTTATCTTTTCAGTTCTTCATAATACATATCCAGCAACTGTCGGGCGGCCACGAACGACGTCAGGTCACCTCGCAGCACGCGCGCCTCGCGGTCGGCCAGCATGGACTCGATGCGCGGGTTGTGGTAGAAGCTGTCGCGCAGGTGTTCGTTGATAGTCTCGTACATCCAATACTTGCTCTGTTCGTTGCGGCGGTAGTCAAAGTAGCCGTTGGCCTTCACGAAGTCGATGTACTGGTATATCATGTCCCATATCTCCTTCACGCCCAGGTTGTAGAAGCCGGAGTAGGTCAGCACCTGGGGCGTCCATCCGCTTTCGGGCGTGGGGAAGAGGTGGAGCGCGTTGCGAAACTGGTTGGCGGCCAACTTGGCGCGCTCCAGGTTGTCGCCGTCGGCCTTGTTGATGACAATGCCGTCCGCCATCTCCATGATGCCGCGCTTGATGCCTTGCAACTCGTCGCCCGTGCCCGCCAGCTGGATGAGCAGGAAGAAGTCCACCATACTATGCACGGCCGTCTCGCTCTGTCCCACGCCCACGGTCTCCACGAATATCTTGTCGAAACCGGCCGCCTCGCAGAGGACGATGGTCTCCCGCGTCTTGCGGGCCACTCCGCCGAGGGAACCTGCCGAGGGGCTGGGGCGGATGAAGGACTTGGGATGCACGGCCAGCTTCTCCATGCGGGTCTTGTCGCCCAGGATGCTGCCCTTGCTGCGCTCGCTGCTCGGGTCGATGGCCAGCACGGCCAGCTTGCCGCCATACTGTTCCAGGACGTGCAGGCCGAAGACATCTATGCTGGTGCTCTTTCCCGCGCCGGGCACGCCGCTGATGCCCACGCGGATGGAGGCGCCGGCGTAGGGCAGGCACTTCTCGATGACTTCCTGCGCCACGGCCTGGTGTTCGGGCCGGACGCTCTCCACCAGGGTGACGGCCTGGCTGAGGACGGTGACATCGCCCTTGATGATGCCGTCCACGTATTCGGCCACAGAGAGTTCGCGCTTCTTGCGCCGATGCTTCAGGTAAGGATTGACGGACGAGGGCTGCTCTATGCCTGCATTGACCACCAGGCCTTTGTAGGCGTCGTTGTTTTCGGGATGCTCCATGGGATAATGAAGAATTAAGAATGAAAGAATGAAGAATTTCGGTTCGCGGGTCCGGGCAACGGCGGGCGTCAGGGGCGGCGCGCGGCGGTGAGGTTGATTTCCACCTTCGGGCGGGCGGGGTCGTTGGTTATCATCAAGACGCGCAAGTGGCGGCGATGGCGGCCAATGCCGCGCTTGGTGACGGTGACGCGCAGGCGGGTCGACTCGCCGGGCTGCAAGACGGTCTTCTTCAGTTGCACGCCCACGGCGGGGTGGAACACTTGCAGCTTGCTGATGTGCAGGGGGCTGCGTCCGGTGTTGGTCACCGTAATGTCGGCCTTGGCCTTGCGCTTGCGGGCCAGAGTCTCGCTCATGTCTACCTGGTCGGCAGACAGGGAGATGGCGGGCGCTTCCCGGCGTTCGGCTTCGGTCAGGGCAGAGAAGTCGGGCAGGAGCACGGCGGAGAAGGGCAGTTCATTCTCCTCGCCCACCTTGTCGCCCGAGAAACGGGAGAGGTAGACCGAGGTTTGCGTCAGCCCCAAGTCCAGCAGTTTCTCCGTGTCGAGGGTCAGGACGAGCTGGCCGCGTTCGCCGGGCTGGAGGACAGCGGGACGGGCTTCGGCCTCGATGTAAGGTGGCAGGTGCATCAGCACGGGTTCGTAGGGCAGGCCGGACTGGTTGACCACGTCGAGCCTCAGCACAGGCCGTTCGCCGTGGTGGGCGTCGGGGAAGTCGAGGGCATCGCGGTCCAGGCGGATTTGCCCGATGACGTAGGGATGCGTCCGCGCGTAGTCCTTGATTTCGGCCACTACCTCGCCGCTCAGGTTCAGGTAGACCACGTGGGGCTCGGCGTTGGTAAAGACTGCCACCGATTTGCGGAAGTGTCCCAGGGCTTCGGCATCGAAGGTGACGCTGACCGTCCCCACCTGGCCCGGCGCGATGGGCGTCTGCGTCCACTGGGCCACGGTGCAGGCGCAATCAGGCTCCACGTCGCTCAGCACCAAAGGTTGGTCGCCCGTGTTGGTCACGGTGAACTCCGCCGTCACGGGATGCTTCCACTCTATCTGCCCCAAGTCTTGCCGCTCGGTGTTCGACGTGAAGCGGGCCTGCGCGGCGGCATCGGCCAGGCAGAGCACTGTATATAAAGCTATTACTATTCTTTTCATCTTCTTCTCTGATTAAGCGTACAAATATAACTGTTTTCGGCGAGAAAGTTCCATACAGGGGGCGGCAAAATCACGTTCCGCTTCCCTCCTCCGCCCTCTTCCCCACCCCAAGCAGCCCTTGCAAGAACCAAGGAGTTGTCTTCCCTCGGAGAAGTCAATCTGTTTAAGGCTTTAATATATGACGAATAAGCCTTATTAGTATAACGAAAAAGCCTTTTTAGTAGAACGAATAAGCCTTTTTCGTAAAACGAATAAGCCTTTTAAGTAACATCTTCGCAGCAGGAAGACGCCCTCGGGAAAGACAAAAAACGCCGTCGCCTCCGGCTTGCCAACCGGCAGACGACGGCGAAAGGGTCTCACGCCCTCGGCAGGGCGGTGCGCACTACGGTTTTACTCCACTTGCAGCGTGCCTCCGGCCGAGTGCGAGGAATATTCCGGGGCATAGGCGCATTGCAGGGTGGCGATGCCGGCTTCGTAACGCCCGGCACGGGCCACACGGCCGCGATGCTCCAATACGTAAACGCCCTTGCCCAAGGAGTCGAAGAAGAAGCAAGTGGCCGCATCTTCCACCTCCTCGTAGTAGCTAACCCGGCCGGCGCGGTAGCCGGAGAGGGCATTGACCGGCTCCAAGCAGGCGGCGCGCCCGTCCTTCAGTTGGACGAAATCCATCGCGCGGTCCACGCGAAGCGTGATGCGGGACACCACGACATCGCCCACCGACAGAGCCGCGCCCGCCGTCAACGGCGTCAACGACTTGCTGCCGTCGGCGGCCACGCGCTCCAAGTAGAGTTGCTTGTCTACGGACAACTCACCGCCGTGCTGCCCCAGTTCGGACATCGGCGAAAGGTACTGGGCGTAGACGGCTCCCCAGGCAATGCCTTCGTCGCGTTTCTCCACCACGGCCTCCTTGGCCTCCACGACCGGGGAATCTTCGCCATAGGTGCGGCGGACGTAGCTCAGGCCGGGCACGGACGAAGCGTCCGACAAGGTCTCTATCGTCTCCTTGCCCAGGGTGATGCAGACGTCGCCCCGGCTCTCCAACCAGTTGCTGCCCGTGCGAAGCAAGGCGTAGACGGCATCGGCGGCGGCCACGGGAGAGTCCCACGTAGTGGTCTTCTTCTGTTGCAGGAGCCAGAGCTTCATCTCTTCCAAAAGCTCGTCCCGGCCGCCCTGCACACGCAGGGCTTCCATGGCGGCCACGTGCGAAGGTATCGGCATCATGCCCCAACGATACGGAGTGTCGAGGAAAGCGAAGTGCGCCCCCATCTCATCTTCGCGAACCAAATGCTCCGCGAGCGAGGCGGCCAAGTCGGCGGCCTGCTTCTTCCCGGCCTTCACAAGGATGACAATCGCCCGGGACTTGCGTGCGATGGAGGCGCTTGTCAGTTCGTTCTGCACTTTGGACAGATAATAATTGTAAGCCTCGCGGTTGGCGGCCGGGACTTCTTCGCCGAACAAGGCCAGGAGGTAAAGGTAATCCAAGGCCAGTTCAGGAAGATGCTCTATCTCCACGCGGGGCGTCTGGCGCAACCAGGCCTGGTAGTCCTTCTTCACCTCGCGGTGCAGGAAGCCGAAAGCCTTGTCGCGTACGGCGGCCGCGTCGGCGTCCAACGGCTGTCCCGTCAGCAGCGGCAGGCGGACTAACAGCGTCAGAATATAATCTGTGACGTAACGGCTGCCCGGCATCCCCGGGAACCAGCCCCACGCCCCGTCACCGTCCTGCATCTCGCCCAGTTTGTTCAACGACGAGGCGAGGCGGAGCGACATCGTATTTACGTCGAACAGGGTGGCGATGCGGGCCATCTGCTCGCTCTCGTCCTGCGCCTCGGCCAGCCAGGGCGTTTCTTCCAACAGGATGCTCTTCAAGTCCGGATTCTGCTCCAGGCGGCTCAGCAAGGCCTCTTTCGTGCCGCCTTGCGCTTTCCAAGCCTCCAGCATCGTGCGGATGCGGGGTTGGGAAGAAGCGATATGGGCGGCCAGCGCGTTGGCATACCACGCCGTGGCGCGGGAAATAGCGTCCTCCGCCGTCGGCTCGCTCAAGGCGGGCAGAGCCTGCACGGCCAGCCAGGCGGGATTGCCGGTGAACTCGACGGTCAGGCGGCGGCCGGTGGCCGTCTCGCTCTGCCGGTTGAAGAGGCTGTCTAAGGAGAAGACGCGCGTCTCCCCGCCCCTGACGGGCATGGCCACGGTCTCGGTGACAAAAGTCTTGTTGCTGAGCACCGGCAGGACATCCTGCTCGCCGTCGCTGAAGTCGCCCCCGTCGGCCACGATGCGCACGCCGAGGAGGTCGTACCGCTCCGTCACGTCGAAAGCGAAGTCCACGGCCGCCGTGCGTCCGGCCTCAACGGTGAAGCGTGCTTTCCGCTTCGCGATGACCTTGTCCGTCGCCGGGTCGAAGAGGGTCAGCGTGGCGGTGCCCTTCACCCGTTCCTGCGTCAGGTTCTGGATGGTGGCGGCGATGCAAGTCTCGTCCCCCACCCGCACGAAGCGCGGCAAGTTAGGCATCAGCATGAACTCCTTGCTCGTAGTGGCCGTGGCCTCCAACAGGCCGGTCAGCATGTCCTGCGTATGGGAATAACCACGGAAGTTCCAGCGGGTCAGGCTCTCCGGGGCTGTGAACGAGAAGACCTGTTCACCCTGCTCGTTCGTGCGCAGTTGCGGATAGAAGAACGCCGTCTCGGCGAAGTTCGTGCGCAGGCCGTCCAGCGGGGCGAGGGTTTCCTCGGCCGTCCCGCCTTCCATGGATTCCTGCCGGACAACCACCGATTCCGAGAGTTCGGCGGCATCCGCTCCGGCTTGCGGGACGGCCAGGCCGGGCAAAGCGCCGGTAACAGTCTGCTTGGCACTGGCATTGCTTCTGAGTACCACCTGGTTGGTAGCTTTCACGTCCGCAATGCTCATCGCCACCTGGTTCACGCTGAACAAGGCCGGATAGGCTTCATAGAAGTGGTCGTACTGCCAATAGGGAACGTTCAGGTACTTCACGGGGAAGTTCACGTAGGACGACGCGTAGCCGTAGTACGGCGCGTACCAAGTATAATAAGGTATATAACGGCTGAAATACACCGCCAAGGCCTGGTTCCGCTTGAAGAGCCGGTCCAGCGAGGCATCGTACATCGTGGCCAGGACTTCCGCTGCGGCGGGCATTCCGTGGGGCGTCTTCACGACGAGCTTCCATTCCTCCTGTTGGCCGGGACGCAGGCGGTCGCGGAACACCTCCCACTTCATATCCAGCTTGCGCGAAGGCTCGCGCTTCTTCAGGCTGACTTGCCGGGTATATAGTTCTCCGTCCTTGACGAAGGAGAAGCGCACATCCACGCCCTGCCCGTAGGCTTCCTTGTAGGGATATTCCAGGCGGAGGAGGGCGTCGTCCACCGACAGGACGCTGTGCTCGATGCGCCCCGCCTCGCCGTAAACATCGGCCAAGACATAGGCGTCGCGATGGGACGTGCCGAAATAGATGACTGCGGGCTGGCCTTCGCCGAACTCTGTCTGCTCCTCATACACAAAATGCTCCATGAAGACAGGCAGACGGCGGTCGTCCTTGGAGAAAAGAAGAAACTCGGCTTCGCTGTATCCGTCACCGCCCACTTCCTGGCCGTCCGGAGCTTGGGCAAAGAAGAGCACGCAGTAACGGCCGGAAGGCAACTGCTTCCAGTCTTCCAAAGAAAGGGACTGGCCGGAGGTGAAGGTGCCTTCCTTCACGGGTTTCTGCCCGTCCTTAATAATCTCGCTGTAAACGCGGTAAGTGCCTTGCACGTCCAAGTTCTGGCCAATCGTGTTCCGCACCCAGAAAGTAGCCGACAAGGAATCTTCCTTGCACAAGGCAGCTTCGAGGTCGTACCCGAAGTTATACAAGCGGTCCGTGGCGCTGAGGCGGCTCGTTTCCGTCTGTGTCTCGCCGTTCTCGCCCGTCACCGTGGCCGTAATGACGTAAGTCCACACGGTGCCCTTCTCTTTCCCGTCCGAATCCAGGTAGACAGGAAACGAGAAACGGCCTTCGGCGTCGAGCTTCACCGTATCCGATACCAACGGCTTCTGCTGTGGTTTCTCAAAGGAGACGCCCCATACCTCTTGCCGCGTCACGGTGTAAGCCAGCGGCACCGTCTGGATGGCCGCGCCGTTGTAGGCCTCCACCCGTCCCGTCAGCGTGACGGTATCGCCCACGGCATAGGCTGTCTTCACAGAGTCGAAGGCGATGGAGAACGTCGGGCGTTTGTATTCTTCCACCCGAACCCGGGTCGTAGCCAGGTTGCCCGCCTGGATGGTGAAGTCGCCGTTCAGGCAACTCGTAGGCAGGACGAACTCGGCCGAGAAAGAGCCGAAGTCGTTGGTGCGCACTTCTTGCCGGGAGACTTCCTTGCGGTTGACATCCAACAAGGAGAGGATGTAAGTCTTCCCCTCCAGCACCCGGGCGCTTTCCTTGTCTTGTTCATAGGCTATGCCCTTGACATAAACGGTCTGGCCGGGGCGGTAGAGCGAACGGTCGGTCAGAAGCGATAACTTCTCAGCCTCTTCGGCCATATCCCGCTGGTAGACACTGTAAGAAAGACGCTGGGCAGGCAGGAAAACATCGTCCCCCTTCCCCACCAGGTATCCTCCGTTCATCTTCTTGTCCCACGCCAGCGATACATGCCCCTCAGCATCGGTGACCATCTCTGCCACCTTGTTCGAGGGGACGAAATCGGACGAAGAATAGAAACTCAGCGTCACGCCCGGCACCGGATGCCCGGTCTTCGAGTCGAGCGTAAGCATCTCCACCTTGTTCCCCGGCAGGGAAAGACGGAGGGGCAACAAGCGGGAAACAGCCACGGTATGCAAGTCGCTCTGTCCCGCCTTGCCGTCGGGCACCACCTGCAAGACATACACACCGTAGTCCTGAGGCATCGGCAACCGGCACACAGTGTCCAAGCCGGCATAAGGCAAATCTTCGGGAAGGATGTCTGCCTGGGGAAGCAAAGCCAAGTCGAAGTGGCAGGTCTGGACGCGGCGCGCGTGCTGCCGCAGGAACTTCTGGCCGATGCCGCCGTCCGGCAAGATGCCGTTCTTCAAGTCAGTCCGGTAAAGGTTCACGGTAAAGCCCTTCAGGTTGCGGTAGGAAACGTTCAGAGCCAACGAGTCGCCCGGATAGCTCACAGCCTTGCTCCGGACCGTGAGGCTGGGCTGGGTGATGCGCGTTTTCAGGTTACGCAGTTCATTGACGCGCTTATAAGACGCATAGCGTTTGATTCCCTCCTCGCACACTTTCAAGGCTTGCGCCCTACGGGAAGGGCTTTTGCTGTTGAGCCATTCGGCCTTGGCTAAGTAGACCTCGATGCAGGCCGGGCGGTCGCCATAGTTTTCTATCAACGAATCGAGCGCCGCCAGGTAGGCCTCGCCCGAACGCTCCGGCGAAGCTTCGTAGCGGAAACGCGAATGGTCGTTCTGCAAAGAAGCCAGCGTGCTGAGCACCCGTGCGTCTTCGCGACCCGGGAGACGCTTGTAAGCCTCCATCTGGTTGGTTAAAAGACGCTCCACGCGTTCCTGCACCAGCGTCCCGTCATAACTCTCCAAGGCTTGATAAGCCTCGACAGCGCGGGTGACGAGCAGGTGATAAAGGTCGTGCCCGTAGAAGCGGCTCCCTTCTTCCAGTTCGACAAAGGGCACGTAATCCTCCGCCGAAGTCTCCAGCAGGAGAGCGGAGTCGCGCAGGGCTTCCGTGCAACAGGCATCCACCTTGCGCACAAACTGGGCGGACGTCCAGAGGCGGATGTCCGGGGACAGGTCGTCGCCATCTATTTCGGTGCGGTTGCGCAGGGTTGAGCGGTTGCGCCGGGCGAAGTCGCCATATTCATTGCCCAAAAGAGAATAGAGAATGGCGCGGGTCACGGCATCGTCCTCCGCCTGTGCCCACTGTTCCATCCGGGGCAGGCGGGAGTAAAGACTGTCCGGCGTCAAGTCCTCCTGATAGGCCGCCCGGCAGACATATGCTTTCAGCATTTGCGGGGCATTCCTTTCCTGCAAGCCCTTCCGGTAAATCTGGTCTGTTAATTGGATGACGGTCTGGGGCAGGCTTTTCTCCTGTGCCTGTTCCGGCAGGCTTTTCTCCTGTGCCTGTTCCACTTCTTTCCATAATTGGTCGTAGGACTGCGCATGCAAGAGTGCGCCCCCACCCACCGCTTCCAGCAGCAGGAAGCTGCATAAAAACTTGATGATTCTCATAAGCCTTTCTTGGTTGGTTTCTTTCTATCAGATACAAAGTAACAACATTAAAGGCTAAGAAATGTTCTTTTCCGCTTAAAATTTCTTGAAACGGCCTTTCCCGCTGACGATGCGCCCCTCATTTTTATATCGGCAGAAGAAACCGACCGGGGGAAAAAGCGGGAATACGGCAATGCCGAAAAAAAGAGAGGATGCGTTTTGGCGCACCCTCTCTTTCTGCTTTACTTAGTAAAATGTACTTTATCTTATTTGTTACAGTGAGTAGCTATAATATCTCATAGACTCCATCCAGTTCTTTCCCATAGCGTTGAAGAAACGCTTCAAAGGGTTGGTTACTTTCTTTTTCATCGTCATACAAGTTTAGATTCAGTGTTTTGTTATCCTATATTTACTGATGCTCCCATGCGGGAAGCACTTCTCTTTTACCTCTTAGCAACGGGGTTCAGACGGCGAAAGCATCACGTAGCCCCAAATGTTCTTATCGGCCTTGCCGATGTTGCTAAGCATCTTCTTAAACATTTTCATTTCGTTATCCTCCTAATTAATTGTTATCCTTTTTTGTTCATCGATGACGGTGCAAAGGTAGGGCCTTTCCGGAAGGAAACAAGGGTTTGGAGGGTAAAAAACATGTTTTACAACATATTTCTTGACCTTTATCAAGAAAGCAGGAAGCGAGCCGGCGTTTTTGTCAGGTGCGTTTCCTGAGGGCTGCCATTCTGGCAATGCGGTCTGCCAAGGAGGGGAAAGGGGCAAGGATAAAACAGACGCGGATTGCGCAGACGCCCCGGACGCATACGTAGGTATCGTCCGCAGGAGCCGCGCAATCCGCGCAAAGTACAAAGATGTTCCGACGTCGTAAGCCTCCGGGGAAGGCCCGGCGTACTTACTTCAGGGGCGTCTGTTCCAGCGTAGCCACCAGGAAGGCGTAGAACTTGGCCACCGAGGGAATGTAGGCACGTTCGTCGGGCGAATGGGGCGAACGCAAAGTAGGTCCGAAGGACACCATGTCAAGTCCCGGATGGCTGGCGCCGATGATGCCGCATTCCAGCCCGGCGTGGATGACTTTCACGGCAGGCTCGGCGCCGAACTGCTGCTGGTAGGAGCCGCGCATGGCGTGCAGGATGGGCGAATGGACGTCGGGCTGCCAGCCGGAGTAAGAGCCGCTCAGTTCCACTTTCATGCCGGCCATGGAGAAGCACGCCACGAGGCTGTCGGCCAGGAAGTCCTTCATCGAGTCGGACGAACTGCGTGCCAGGATGCGTATGTCGGCCTTGCCGCCGCCCAGGGAGACTATGGCCAGGTTGGAGGAAGTCTCGACGGTGTCGGGCACGGTGGGTATCATGCGCATCACGCCGTTCTGGCAGGCCATCAGCGCGTCAATAACGTTGTCTTGGATTTCCTCCGGCACCACGGTGGCGGGCACGGGCACTTCTTCCAGATAGAGTTGTATGCCGCTTTCTATGGAGTCAAACTCGGCGCAAAGGGTGTCGCGGTATTCGCGGATATAATCCTCCAGGTCGGCCACGTCCTCTGCGTCGAACAGCAGGACGGCATGGGCTTCACGAGGGATGGCGTTGCGCATGTTCCCGCCTTCGAAAACGGAAAGGCGGCAGTCGAACTCCATCAGCAGGTCGTGCACGATGCGCGCCAGGAGTTTGTTGGCATTGGCGCGCCCCTCGTTGATTTCCAGTCCGGAATGTCCGCCGCGCAGGCCTTTCAGCGTGAGCTTGCGGGCCACGGCCTGGTCCGTACCGGCCGCTTCTTCCTTATACTCCAACGTAGCGGTGACGTCCACGCCGCCGGCGCAGCCGATGTACAGTTCGCCTTCTTCCTCCGAGTCGAGGTTCAGCAGAATCTGCCCCTGCAAGGTGCCCGGCTTCAAGCCGAAGGCACCATACATGCCGGTTTCCTCGTCCTTGGTTATCAGTGCCTCCAGCGGCCCGTGCTTCAAGTCGGTGGCTTCCAGCACGGCCATGATGGCGGCCACGCCCAGGCCGTCGTCGGCGCCGAGCGTCGTGCCACGGGCCTTCACCCAGTCTCCGTCGATGTAGGTCTCGATGGGGTCGCGGGTGAAATCGTGCACGGTGTCGTTGTTCTTTTGCGGCACCATGTCCATGTGCGCTTGCAGGATGACACCCTGCCGGTTCTCCATGCCGGGCGTGGCGGGCTTGCGGATGAGGACGTTGCCGGCCTCGTCCACGCTCGATTCCAGTCCCAGCCGTTTCCCGAAGTCCAGGAGGTATTCGGTGACTTTTTCGCAATGCCCCGACGGGCGCGGGATGCGCGTCAGTGCGTAGAAGTGCTTCCACACGTTCTGTGGAGCCAGTTGTAAGATTGTGTCCATAATATATATGTATTATATATGTGTAAATGATAATTTAACCGTTAAGTTCTTTAGTTTTTAAGTTTATGAGTTCATAAGTTCGTCAGTTGCTGCCCTGCTTCAACTTAAAAACTCAAAAACTTCAAAACTTATAAACTCACCTATAAACCCTTCTTTTTCTCCTCGCAAATATAGTCTTTTCTCCGCTCTTCCCAAACATCGGGCAAAGAAAAAAAAGAGACACCCGCCCTCCCCCTTCGGAAAAGGCGGCCACGGAGTGCACTCGGGGCTACCACGGAGTGCACTCGGGACAAGCACGGGGCGCACTCGGGACAAGCGCGGAGTGCACCCGAAGCAGGCATCTGATAGACAAGCAGATAGGATTCAGCGAAGACGCGCCCGGTTGGCCAACGAGACATGCAAAAATCCGTACACGCCCAGCACGACGACCAGCAGCGTCTGGATGCCGTGCACGATGAGGGCGAACGTCGACGCATCTTCGTCGCCCACCCCGTAGAGCATCATCATCGTGATGACGGCAAAGTGCCACGGCCCGGCCCCGTTGGGCGTGGGGACAATCACGGCGAACGTGCCCCCCACGAACATCACCAGGCCGGCCAACAGCCTCAGCGAGGAGGTGAAGCCGAAACAATGGAACGTCAGGTAGAAATGCAGGAAATAGCACAGCCAGATGGCCACGGTGTAGAAGGCAAAGAGCCCCGCACGGTCCACCCGGCGCAAAGAGACGACACCTTCCCACAGGTTGAGCACCACGCCCTTCACGCGCTCGAAGAAAGACAGCATCCGAAGCAAATAGTAGAGCAACACCAACACGCTGGCCACGGAAAAAAAGGCTACGTAGAACCAGGGCGAAGTGAGCAGGTGGAGCAAAGAAGGAATCTTCGTGCCCGTCTCGGCGAAGAAGCGGAGGAAGACCGGCATCTGCAAGAGGAACGTCACGCCCGTGATGAGCAACACACACACGCCGTCCAACAGACGCTCCGTCACCACCGTGCCCAGCGACTTCGAGAACGACACGTTGTCGTACCGCGCTAACACGCCGCAACGGGACACCTCGCCCAGGCGGGGCACCAGAAGGCTGGCGGCATAGGAGATAAAGATGGCGTCCACACAATTGCCCGCCCGGGGACGGACGCCCAAGGGCGCCAGCGTCTGCTTCCAACGCCAGCCGCGCAAGACATGGCTCATCACGCCGAAGAACAGCGAAAGCGCCATCCACCCCCACGACGTGCCGTGGAGCAGCACACGCCCCACCCGCTCGAAGTCGAAATCGCGGTACACCCAGTACAAAATAAAAGCCCCCAAAGCCACGGGAAGCAACACGGTCAGTATTTCTTTCAACAATTTATTCATAATAACACGCAATCGGCATAGGCCGGAACACTTTTTATCGCCAAGAATAGGACAAATCCGGCCAAATAACCGTATCTTTGCGGGGCACAAAGATAGCGCAAAAGATACGAGCGTTACAAATCCTTGTCTTAAGAAAGATGAAATCAGTAAAGCCAAAGAAGTTTCTGGGACAACACTTCCTCAAGAACCTGCAAGTGGCCCGGCAGATAGCCGACACCGTAGACGCCTGTCCCGGCCTCCCGCTCTTGGAAGTCGGGCCGGGCATGGGCGTGCTGACGCAATTCCTCCTGGAGAAAGGGCGTCCCCTCAAGGTGGTCGAGGTGGATTATGAATCGGTGGCCTACCTGCGCGACGCGTTCCCGCAGCTGGAGGAAGGCATCATCGAAGACGACTTCCTGAAGATGCACCTCGAACGCCTGTTCGACGGGCAACCCTTCGTGCTGACCGGGAACTATCCCTACAACATATCCAGCCAGATATTCTTCAAGATGCTGGACTACAAGAACCTCATCCCCTGCGCGTGCTGATACAGGCCTGGTACCGGGTGGAATACCTCTTCACCGTGCACGAGCACGTGTTCAACCCGCCGCCGAAGGTGAAAAGCGCCGTCATCCGCCTGACACGCAACGAAACGCAGTCGCTGGGCTGCAATGAGACGCTGTTCAAGCAAATCGTGAAAACCACCTTCAACCAGCGGCGCAAGACCCTGCGCAACTCCATCAAGCCGATACTCGGCAAAGACTGCCCGCTGACGCAAGAAGCCCTGTTCGACAAACGGCCCGAGCAACTCTCCGTGCAGCAGTTCGTCGACCTGACCAACCAAACGGAAGCAGCCCTGAAAGCGGGCGGCAACCTGCCACCGTGCAACCCTTAAACCAACGGACACTGAACTATGGAAATAGACGAAGAATACATCGACAAGGTGAAAAGCCTTATCGAGCAGAAAGACGCCGACAGCGTGAAAAACCTCCTGGCAGACTTGCACCCGGCGGACATTGCCGAACTATGCAACGACCTGGACCTGGAGGACGCGCGCTTCCTATACCGGCTGCTGGACAACGAAACGGCCGCCGACGTCCTGGTGGAAATGGACGAGGACTCCCGGAAAGAACTGTTGGAAGCCCTGCCGTCGGAGACTATCGCCAAACGCTTCGTGGACTACATGGATACGGACGACGCCGTAGACCTGATGCGCGAACTCGATGAAGACAAGCAGGAGGAAGTCCTCTCGCACATCGAAGACATCGAACAGGCGGGCGACATCGTAGACCTGCTGAAATACGACGAAGACACCGCCGGCGGATTGATGGGCACGGAAATGGTGACCGTCAACGAGAACTGGAGTATGCCCGAGTGCCTGAAGGAAATGCGCCAGCAGGCCGAAGACTTGGACGAAATCTACTACGTCTACGTCATCGACGACGAAGACCGCTTGCAAGGCGTTTTCCCACTGAAGAAGATGATAACCTCGCCCTCCGTCTCGAAGGTGAAGCACGTGATGAAGAAAGACCCCATCTCCGTACACGTAGACACGCCCATCGACGAAGTGGTGCAGACCATCGAGAAGTACGACCTCGTGGCCGTGCCGGTGGTCGACAGCATCGGACGCCTGGTAGGCCAAATCACCGTGGACGACGTCATGGACGAGGTGCGCGAACAGTCGGAACGCGACTACCAATTGGCCTCCGGTCTGTCGCAAGATGTCGAAACGGACGACAACCTGGTGCGGCAGACGTCTGCCCGCCTGCCTTGGCTGCTCATCGGCATGTTGGGCGGCATCGGCAACTCCATGATACTGGGCAACTTCGACACGACCTTCGCCGCCCATCCGGAAATGGCGCTCTACATCCCCCTCATCGGCGGCACGGGCGGAAACGTGGGCACGCAGTCGTCGGCCATCATCGTGCAGGGCCTCGCCAACAGTTCGCTCAACGCCAAAGACACCCTGAAACAGGTGGCGAAAGAAGCCATGGTAGCCTCCATTAACGCAACCATCATCTCGCTCTTGGTGTACATCTACAACTTCGTGCGCTTTGGCTCGGCGGCCACGGTCACCTATTCCGTCTCCATCAGCCTGTTCGCCGTCGTCATGTTCGCCTCCATCTTCGGAACCCTGGTGCCCATGACGCTGGAAAAGCTGAAAGTAGATCCCGCCATAGCGACCGGACCGTTCATCTCCATCACCAACGATATCATCGGAATGATGCTCTACATGGGCATCACCGTGCTGCTTTCGTGACGAATATGGGCACCCGGAGTAAAAAAGTCGGGGAAAAAGTATGCGCGAATCATTTTTATTTCATTAATTTGTAGATTGATGTTATACAAAGCGGGAAACCGCTCTAAAACTTAAATGCAATGACGGACACTCATGACACTAATCTCCCCGAAAAACAGGAGGAATTAGAAGAAGCAAAAACAACTGTAGAGGCGACCGGACCATCTAATACGGAAACACCTGCAGAAGAGACTGACAAAGAAGAAGCAACCAAAGGACAGCCCGCCCCCAGACTGACCAAGGAAGAAATTCTGGCCAAGCTCAAAGAAGTGGCAGCCAACGTGGAAGGCACGAACAAGGCAGACATCGACAGCCTGAAGCAGGCCTACTACAAATCCCGCAACGCGGAAATTGAGGCAGCCCAGAAACAATTCATAGACAACGGGGGCGACGCGGAAAGTTTCACCCCGCCGGCCGATCCTACGGAAGAGGAGTACAAGAGAATCATGTCCGTCATCAAGGAAAAGAGAAGCGAAATAGCCGTCGAACAGGAGAAGCAGAAGGAAATGAACCTACAAGTAAAGCTCTCCATCATAGAAGAACTGAAGGACTTGATAGAGTCTCCCGAAGACCCCAACAAGAACTACGCCGAATTTAAGAAACTGCAACAGCAGTGGAACGAAATCACCCTCATACCCGCTGCCAAAGCCAACGAGCTGTGGAAGAACTACCAGCTTTACGTCGAGAAATTCTACGACTTGCTCAAGCTGAACAACGAGTTCCGCGAGTATGACTTCCGCAAGAATCTCGAAATCAAACAACGCTTGTGCGAAGCCGCCGAGAAACTGGCCGACGAGCCGGATGCCGTCTCCGCCTACCACCAATGGCAAAAGTTGGACAAAGAGTTCCGCGAAACAGGTCCGGTGGCCAAGGAGCAACGCGACGAAATATGGGCACGCTTTAAAGCAGCATCTACGGCTGTGCACAAACGCCACCAGCAGCACTACGAAGCCCTGAAAGCCGAGGAACAGAACAACCTGGACCAGAAAACGGTCATCTGCGAAATCATAGAAGCCATCGACTGCGACGCCTTGTCATCGCCCGCGCAATGGGAAGAGAAAGCACAGGAAGTCATCGCCCTGCAAGCCAAATGGAAAACCATCGGCTTTGCGCCGCAACGCATGAATACAGCCATCTACGACCGCTTCCACAAGGCGTGCGATGATTTCTTCCACAAACGGACCGCTTTCTTCAAAGCCCTGAAGGAGCGTATGAGCCAGAACCTGGAAAAGAAAAAAGCATTGTGCGAGAAAGCCGAGGCACTGAAAGAAAGCACCGACTGGAAAGCCACGGGCGAAATGCTGGCCAACCTGCAAAAAGAATGGAAAACCATCGGCCCGGTGAACAAGCGCTACTCCAACGACGTATGGAAACGATTCATCGCGGCTTGCGACTACTTCTTCGACCGGCGCAACCAGGCCATGTCGGCACAGCGCGGACAAGAACAGGAGAACTTGCAGAAGAAGAAAGAAATTATCGGCAAACTGGAAGCCATCCAGGTAGAAGAACTGGGGGCAGAAGAGGCGACCAGACAGGTGAAGGAATACATGAAAGAATGGAACGCAACGGGTTATGTCCCCATCAAGGAAAAAGACAAACTACAAAGACGTTACCGGACAGCCGTAGACAAACTGTTTGACCAACTGAACCTGAGCGCGGCGCAGAAGAAACTGACCACGTTCCGTTCTAACCTGGATTCCATGACAGAAGGCGGCAACCAACTCTACCGCGAAAGGGAACGGCTGGCACGCATCTACGAAAACATGAAGAACGAGCTGCTGACGTATGAAAACAACATGGGATTCCTGACCACCACGTCAAAAAAAGGTAACAGCCTGCTGGACGAACTGCGCCGGAAGGCAGAGAAGCTCCGTAGCGACATCGAACTGACGAAGCAGAAAATCAAGGCCATTGACGAAACCATCAAGAAAGAAAGCGAAGAAGAAAAAAAAGAAGCATAAGGCACTATAAAATATTTTGTGTAAATGGAAATACGGGATTCAGAACGAGTTCCGTATTTTTTTTATTTTATACATTTGCAAAATGAAGAAAATTATGAA